>NZ_MKVG01000020.1:301842-343622 GCF_001899155.1 Flavobacterium sp. 38-13 | reverse complement strand
TTAAAAACGTTTTCTTTGTAATTATGGATAAGCAGAAACTTTTGATTATTGGTATGGTATTTCCAGAACCAAATTCTTCAGCAGCGGGAAGAAGGATGCTGCAGTTAATACAACTTTTTAAAGAAGCAGCGTACGATATTACTTTTGCCAGTCCTGCACAAGACAGCGAACACGAATTTAATTTAGGATTGTTAGCCATTCAAAAGACCAAAATCAGCCTGAATGACGAAAGTTTTGATACTTTTATCCAAAATTTAAAACCCGATATTGTCTTATTTGACCGATTTATAATTGAAGAACAGTTTGGATGGAGAGTTTCTAAATATTGTCCCGAAGCTATAAAAATTCTGGATACAGAGGACCTTCACTTTCTTCGCTTGGCGAGACAGGATGCTTTTAAAAAGAAGAAAGAATTTACTATTTCCGATTTATTTTCTGATACTGCAAAAAGAGAGATTGCCAGTATTTTGCGCTGTGATATATCTTTAATCATTTCTGATTTTGAAATGAAACTCCTTGTCGATGATTTTAAAATTGATTCTTCCGTATTATTTTATCTTCCTATTTTTGCCGATTCTAATTTAGATTTTGTTCCTTTAGAAGAACGAAAAGATTTTGTTTTTATTGGTAATTTCCTTCATGAGCCCAATTGGGATGCCGTTCAATATTTAAAAAGTACTATCTGGCCTTTAATTCACAAACAGCTTCCGGATGCTAAAATGTTGATTTACGGTGCCTATCCATCGCAAAAGGTTTTGGAATTAAATCATCCAAAATCGAATTTTCATATTATGGGCAGAGCGGAAAATGCTGCTGAAGTAATAAAAAAGGCTAAGATTATGTTAGCTCCTTTGCGATTTGGAGCGGGAATAAAAGGAAAGCTTATTGAAGCAATGAAATATGGAACGCCTAGCGTTACAACCAGTATTGGTGCTGAAGGAATGCAGATGGATGGGCTTTGGAATGGCTTTATCGTGGATAACCCGGTTGATTTCGCCCACCATGCTATAGAGCTTTATAAAGACGAAAATCTTTGGCGTAATGCCCAAAAAAATGGAGTACAACTACTGAAGAATAAATTTGCTGAGAATCTGTATAAGGAATCGTTTATTGCGATGGTTCTGGATTTAAAGGATAACTTAACGATGCATCGAAATAAGAACTTTATAGGTCAGATTTTGCAATACCATACAATAAGAAGCACTGAATATATGTCACGTTGGATAGAAGCTAAAAATAAAAAAATCCCGTCTTAAAAAGGCGGGATTTTAGTAGCTTATGCTAACATCGTAACCGGGTTTTCCAGATATTGTCTCAAAGTCTGTAGGAATTCTGCACCTGTAGCACCATCAACAGTTCTGTGGTCGCAGGCAAGTGTTACTTTCATCGTATTGCCTACTACAATCTGACCGTTTCTAACAACTGGTTTTTCAACAATTGCTCCAACAGAAAGGATAGCTGAGTTTGGCTGGTTGATGATTGAGGTAAATTCAGTAATGCCGAACATTCCCAAGTTGGAAACTGTGAAGGTACTTCCTTCCATTTCAGCAGGCTGTAGTTTTTTGTTTTTCGCTCTTCCGGCAACATCTTTTACGTTAGCACCAATTTGGGACAAGCTCAATTGGTCGGCAAACTTTAATACAGGAACAACCAAACCGTCTTCAACAGCAACAGCAACTCCAATGTGTACGTGATGGTGGATTACAGTCACATCATCTTTCCATTGTGAGTTTACTTTTGGATGCTTTTTCAATGCCATTGCACAAGCTTTGATAACCATATCGTTAAAAGAAACTTTGGTGTCAGGCAATGCGTTAATTATACTTCTGGAAGCCATTGCGCCATCCATTGCAACTTCAATTGTCAGATAGTAATGAGGAGCAGTGAATTTAGATTCAGACAAACGCTTCGCAATAACCTTACGCATTTGCGAATTTTTGATTTCTTCTGAATAGGTTTCGCCAGCCGGAACAAATGGTTTTACAGCCGGAGCAGAAGCAGTAGTTTCAGGTTTAGCAGCCGTTTCTTGTGAAGCTGGTGCTTGAGAAGTTGCTGCGGCAGGCTTGAAGTTTTCAATATCGCTCTTTACGATACGTCCGTTTTCACCTGTACCTTTTACTTGTGAGATGTTTATGTTTTTCTCTTCAGCAATTTTTTTAGCCAAAGGAGAAATGAAGATTCTTCTTCCGTCAGAAACAGTTTCTACAGTTTCTTCTTTAGATTCAGCAGATTCTGATTTAGATTCTTCTGCTTTTTCTTCCTGAGCAGGAGCAGATGCTGCACCACCTTTTTTGAAGTTTTCAGCAACACCTGAAATATCGGTTCCTTCAGGTCCGATAATTGCCAAAAGAGAATCAACCGGAGCCGATTCGCCTTCCTGAATTCCGATGTGTAATAAAGTTCCGGAGTTGAAAGATTCAAATTCCATTGTAGCCTTATCGGTTTCGATTTCAGCCAGGATATCACCTTCGCTAACTTTATCGCCTACTTTTTTCAACCATGTAGCTACGGTACCGTCAGTCATGGTATCGCTCAAACGAGGCATGGTCACGACTACTACGCCTTTAGGTAAAGCAGCAGTTTCAGATTTTGGAGCTTCTTTAGCTTCTTCTTTAGGAGCTTCAGCCGTTTTTTCTTCAGCTTTTGGCTCTTCTTTTTTGTCAGAAGAACTTCCACCGCCGGCTAAAAGATCGGATATGTCTTCACCTTCTTTTCCAATGATTGCCAGAAGAGAATCAACCGGAGCCGATTCGCCTTCCTGAATCCCGATGTGTAATAAGGTTCCGGAGTTGAAAGATTCAAACTCCATAGTAGCTTTGTCGGTTTCGATTTCGGCTAAAATATCTCCTTCGTTAACTTTGTCCCCAACTTTTTTCAACCATGTGGCTACAGTTCCTTCTGTCATAGTATCGCTCAAGCGAGGCATTGTGATTTTTGTTGCCATAATGATTATAATTTATGAGGTAAAAAAGGATAGTTTTCTTGTTCGTAAACAACATCGTAAAGTTGTTGCGTATCAGGAAACGGAGAGTCTTCGGCAAACTGAGCACACTCTTCAACCAGGTTTTTAACTCTTTCGTCAATAGCTTCAATTTCTGCTTCAGTGGCATAATTGTTTTCTTTGATGATGTCAAGAACCTGAGTGATAGGGTCAATTTTTTTGTACTCTTCTACTTCTTCTTTTGAACGGTATAATTGCGCATCAGACATAGAGTGTCCTCTGTAGCGGTATGTTTTCATTTCCAGGAAAGTTGGTCCATCACCACGACGCGCTCTGTCGATGGCTTCGTGCATTGCTTCGGCAACTTTTACAGGGTTCATTCCGTCAACAGGACCACATGGCATTTCATAGCCCAATCCTAATTTCCAGATATCTGTATGGTTTGCGGTTCTTTCTACCGATGTTCCCATCGCATAACCGTTATTTTCTACAATAAATACAACTGGTAGTTTCCAAAGCATTGCCATGTTGAAAGCTTCGTGTAGAGAACCCTGGCGGGCAGCACCGTCACCAAAATAAGTAAGGGTAACACCACCTGTGTTGAAATATTTGTCAGCAAAAGCAATACCTGCACCAACCGGGATTTGAGCTCCTACAATACCATGTCCTCCATAAAATCCTTTTTCTTTAGAGAAGATGTGCATAGAACCTCCCATACCTTTAGAAGTTCCGGTAACTTTTCCTAATAGTTCTGCCATGACAGCTTTTGGGTCAACGCCCATACCAATTGGCTGAACGTGGTTTCTGTAGGCAGTAATCATTTTGTCTTTGGATAAATCCATAGCGTGCAGAGCACCAGCCAGAACGGCTTCCTGGCCATTATATAAGTGAAGAAATCCTCTTACTTTTTGCTGAATGTATAAAGCGGCTAATTTGTCTTCAAATTTTCTCCAAAGCAGCATGTCTTCATACCACTTCAAATAAACTTCTTTTGTAATTTCTTTCATTGTTTGTTTTTTGTAAACGTTATTGTGCCAGTAAATTGCTAAATAATAAGACGCAAAGTAGTTTCCTCACACAAATTTGCGAAAGGCAAAAATAAGACATTCCAACTTAGAAGTAAAGTTTAAAATGTAAATTTTAGGTTTTTTATAAGAAGTTTTTATCAAACATAAATGGGAGCAGATTTTTGAGCGAATCCGACTTGTAAACTACTCCTGTTTCGCCCATAAAATAAATTTCTATCGGGTAATCTTGTTTGAATTCATACTCTGATATGGATTGCCTGCAAGCACCGCATGGTGGGATAGGAGAGGTAACCGGTCTTTCGTCTGATGTGGCTGAAATTGCAATTCTCAAAATCTTGGTGTCAGGATATATAGCCCCTGCCTGGAAAATAGCTACTCTTTCTGCACAAAGCCCTGACGGATATGCAGCGCTTTCCTGATTAGAACCCAAAACAATTTTTCCGTTGTCTAAAAAGATGGCTGCCCCAACTCTGAATCTGGAATAAGGAGCGTAGGCTTTCTTACGTATCTCAATGGCCTGTTCCATCAGATTTTTTACATCTTCAGGCAATTCTTCCTTGTTGTCGAATACTGAGAATGTGGTCGTAATGTTGATTTGTTTCATAAATGTTTTGAGGAAAAAAAATCCAAATTACTAATGAAAGCAATTTGGATTTTATAGACTTTAAATTATATACTAATATTCATCATATTTGTCTCCGAACGCGAAGCTAAGAGAGAAACGCAATGTGTTTTCCAATGGGTTTCTGACTTTTGAAGTTGAGAACAGATACGATACATCCAGTTTTACGATGTTGTATTTGAATCCTGCTCCAAGCGAAAGGAATTTTCTGGCTCCTTTTTCTTTGCTTTCATTGAAGTAACCTGCTCTTACTGCAAAGGAATCCTGATACCAGTATTCGGCTCCTAAAGCCCAGGTAACTTCTTTTAATTCTTCTTTCAGACCGCCTGGTGCATCTCCAAATGATTTGAAAATACCGCTTACCCATCCGATTGAACGGTAATCTTGATTGTTTTGTGCTCTTTCTACATCGGTAATCTCGCCATCTCCATTCAAATCCGGATCCTGAGGAGTAGGTACCAAAAGCTTGTTGATTTCGGCATTAATCGATACTTTGTTGTATTCGTCGAAGATGAAGTCAAATCCACCTCCCAGTTTTAAGTTAGAAGGAAGGAAGTTGGAACCTTCATCAGATTCATCTAAATCATAATTGATTTTTGGACCTAAATTTTGGAAATTGAAACCACCTCTCCATCTTCCGTTGAAATCTTCATAAGCAATTTCTTCCGACTGATAGTAACCCGAAATGTCTACAGCAAAAGAACTTGCAGCAGAAGCATCATTGCTCAACTGCGCCAGTCTCAGGTTAGAACGGATATATCTTGCAGCTACGGACATTGAAAATCTTTCGCTCAATTTTAGGGCATAAGAAAGGTCTAATGCAAATTCACTTGGATTTACTTCTACGGCCGGGTCATCAGGGTTGTCATTTCTGAATTCGATAACTCCAAGGCTGAAATAACGTAAGCTTCCCGCAAAGGCACTTCTTTCACTAATTCTGTTGAAATAAGTCAGCTGACTTAAGGAAATGTCGTTTACAAGTTCCGGTAGATAGGGTGTATAGCTAAGTGAAAAACCCTGTTTATCAAGCGAAAATGCATACTTGGCCGGGTTCCATTGTTGTGAATAAGCATCTGGGGAAGAGGCTACTCCTATGTCACCCATACCGGCAGACCTGGCGTCTCCAGCGATAAGAAGAAAGGGTACTCCTGTTGTGA
Organism: Flavobacterium sp. 38-13; assembly: GCF_001899155.1. Taxonomy (NCBI): domain Bacteria; kingdom Pseudomonadati; phylum Bacteroidota; class Flavobacteriia; order Flavobacteriales; family Flavobacteriaceae; genus Flavobacterium; species Flavobacterium sp. 38-13. The sequence continues at coordinate 337,874 of NZ_MKVG01000020.1, read as the reverse complement.
TGACCCTGTTTGTTTCCTGGGCTTTCGCTATATTGAGTCCTAGTATGCAGATAATAAATAATATGGTTTTTTTCATTCTGAGATTGGTATTAATTGAATTGAACAAATATAGTATTTTATTAAAGTATAACAAGTTTTTCGTATTTTTCTGTTTTTTTATTGGTCAGCGTCGATTTGACAGTGAGTTTATAAACGTAAACTCCTTTACCTATCTTATCTCCAAAATCATCTTTTCCGTCCCACGTAATTTCTCTTGAAAGGAATCCTTCCGTAGTTACTACCTGATTGATTGTCTTGACTATTTTTCCTGTAATGGTGATAATCTGTACCTGTACTTCCAAAGGTTCGTACGGGCGATTGTGCGTGAACCAGAATTGGGTATAGCTTACAAATGGATTCGGGTAATTGAGCACGTTTTTTAATGTTACCGTTTCATCACCAACCACTATAAACTGAATTTCTGCCGTTACCGGATTGTTATATACGTCCCAGGCCTTGAAGGTAATCGTGTGCAGTCCTACTGCCAGATTGCGGAAAGGGAAACGTACTTTTCCTTTGGTATGGTTATCCAATTCGGTTTCGTAATAATCATTAAGGATGTAAGGATTGTTTTCGTCGCCATCTAAAATAGCAACTATATCGTGTCCGATACCGCTGGCGGTGTTGATACCGTTTTCGTCTTCCAGAAAAGCAAGGAATATAGGAGATTCGTTAGTAATGCCCCCGGATATAAATGTTTCGTCATTCATATACAGTCGTACTCTCGGACCAATGTTGTCGACCGTAGCATTTGGATTGATTCCGCCTATTTTAATATCGGTATTATATCCTGTCTGGTCTTCTAATCCCTGATTTCGTTTGGCATAAAAACTGATTCTTCCATTGCCTACAGGAATTGCAATGTCTCTTGGTACCACAAAATTAAATTCAAACTGCCCGTTTGCGACAGAAGCATTACCACGGAAAATGGTTTCGCCCAATAGGATAAAGTCCATTAGAATTAGGTTGCCAGAGCTGTCCGTTACTCCGTCGTTTCCAAATGTGGTTCTCTGTACGTTTTTGTCGAAAATATTTACCGACAGGCTGCCATTATAATTTGATAATATTGTATTTCCTTCTACATTTCTAACTTCGCCGGATAGTTTTACCGGACTCAAGGCGTTAAACACAAATGTGGAGGCAGCAACGGGCTGGTCGTTTATTTTGGTCAGCACAATTGTCGGTTTTGGTATAGCAAGCCTTATGGCCGGATCGCCCACATAAGAAACCATAAGTGCAGAGCCATTGTAGTTGTTTTTGGCTATTCTTAATGCTTCTGAAATAGGAACGTTATTTGTTGTGCCGTAGCCATACAATTCGCTTGAAAAGGCATCGTTGATATCCTGTCCGGTCGTTACGCTTATCTGTCGTGTAGTAGTTACCATTGAAATGGCGCCACCTTTAGGATTCCAATAAGTATACTCGCCTGCAGTTGGTCTGTAAGGATTGTCGAATCTTGTAAATTCGCAGGTTACGGTTACAAACAGCGGGTATTTGTAGCGATTGTTTAAATTCTGGGCATCTGCTTTTTCGAAAATTCGCTCTTTGGCAAGTCCGTCTTCACCACCATGTCCGAAATAATTAAAGACAAGAGCTCCCTGGTTTATGGCATCAACAAAATCTTTTCGGGCTTTTGGATAACGGAAACCTCCGGCAGAAGCTTCCTGCACATAAGAATCGGTATGTATTTTTTCTACGTTTACAAAAGGTTTCTGTGCGGAAATCTGGTCACCCAGAGCATCAATTCCGGTTTGGATGGAATTTTCCCAGGCTACGTCAACGTCGTCAGAAATCAGGACAAAGTTGTTTCTCCATTTTCCGTACGATTCAATAGCGTGATATTCGATGACCTTGGTTACCATTTCTTCTGCCTGTTTTAAATCGCTGACCAGCATTCTTCCAACGGCAAGTTCCATATCTTGCGAGCCGGTCTGTAGCATGGTGCCTTCGTTATCGTCAAGCATCGTGAAATAATCGTCAGACATGATGGAACCTCCTAACGAAAAGCTGTTCAATGCCTGGAAGACCGGAACAATATTGGTGTTGTTGGAAATCCTGTTTTTGAAATCAAATGAAGCATCACCAAACAGGTTCAGGTATTTTAATTTTTTAGAAGGAATCGAACCGTTATTGTAAATGTATTTTACAAAATTTCGAATGGCGCCAATGTCTTGTTTGCCGGAAGAGAACTCTTCATAGATATTTTCCAGATTGACGACTTTTACGTTTAAATTAGAGTTGGTTCTATGGAAATTGGCCAATCGCTCTGCCTGTGAACTCAAAAAAGCAGGTGTTACTATAAGGTAGTCGAGGTCCTGGAAGGAGCCCTGTGCATTTTTCAGAATACTGCCTTTTAGGTTTTGGTTGGCTACGCGTGTTCTGGAATCTTTCAAAGGCGAATAAAAATCAGAAGCATCAACCGCTATATAATTTCGGTCTTCACCCATGTAGGCTTTAAATGAGAAAGCATCCGCTCCGTTATTTTCTACTTTTTGTACATTATATATATCGGTAATGTCCCATACTTGTGTTATCCTGGCTGCGCTTGAAAGTTGATACTGGATTACTCCCGTATTAAGGTCGGCATCATTATATTGGAAACGGAATTGTTTACCGTAACCCTGAAGATTCCTTTTTGCTTCCAGAATGATATAATCCAGATAGGCATCTGCGCTGGGAACCCCACCATTATTATATTGTATTTTTACGGCCACATTTTCTGAAGCAGGAAAACTGCCGGTCAGCGCTCTTTCAAAAGCAACATCACCGTCACTGCTTGTTGGCGGGAATGTCATTGCGCCCAGGTCCTGGCCATTGGCTGAAACGCTCATCGAGGTTTGTGAAAATGCCGCCGCCGCCGCATTGGTTCTTAATCTGATTTGTGTTCCTGTGGCTATATTGGGAAATTTGAACTCGAAAGTTTGTTCGTTTTCGATGTTGAATCTTTCCCCAAACCATTTTCTTCCCAAACGTCCAATGTTCGTTTTGTCCAATTCGTGGTATTGGTAATCATCAAAAGTTGATACATTAAGAGTAGGGTTGTCGGCAATAACAGGCATGTTAGTGATTCGTTTTCCGGGACCACCTTGTGATGTTACATAATAATAGGACCGGTCTGCATACAAATTATTATGGGTCTGGCTTTCTTCATTCCAGTTGTCCATGCCTTCCGCATAGAATAAAATATAATCCTGACTGTCGAATGAACCGTCGCTTTCTCCTACTAAGGTAATTGCGTTTTCAATAAGGTCTTCCGGATAATAAGTGCCGTTTAGTAAAGGCAGCATACGACCGCCGTTACCATAAATCTTTATGTTTCGGGCATCGGCAGCGCCCACATTCATGCCAAGGCTCTGCAGAAAGCTTCGGGATATTTTATAAACACCGGATTTTACTACATAGAATCGGTACCAATCTCCCGAACTCAAAACAGAGTTATAGACAAAGTTGGAGTTTCGAGCGGCATTGCCGGCGCGACTTGCCGTTGTCGAAAAGGAATAGGTAAATGATTTAACCCGTTGGAATGTATTTCCGGATTTAATTATAGGAGACAGACTCAAAACGGCTTTCTGTGAAGCAGAATTGTTCATGTTTTTAATGCGGGCTTCTATTGATGAAGGAATTGATGTAATTCGTAAATCGCCAAGCTGCTCGCGGGAAATAGTTTCGTATACAATATTCGTTATCTGTAGGCTGCCTTCGTCTGCAAAACCCGATACGGGAATTTTTAAATTAAACAGGACGGCTTTCTTTTCGTAGTCGAATTGAAAACGGGATGATTTGAAAATAGGGGCCTTAATCTGGACCTGTTCCGAATAAATTCCGGAGTTATCAATCCATTCAATAGTTACATTGTCTCTTTGTTGGGCAAAAGAAACATAAGAGCTTATAAGCAATAAGAGTAAGGTAATCTTTTTCATTAACTTGAATAACGCTGGTCGCGCCTAATTATTACGAAAAGTAAAAATAATTTTTTAACTTAATATTAAGTGCAATAAACCCAATAAATTTGCGTTATAGCAAGAGACTTTTAACACAAAATTAGTTTTTTATTAATATTTCAAAATTGTTGTTGCAGTTTAATGGTTAATTATTATATTGCGGCTCGAAATTTATTACCTACTGAAAGTATGAAAGTAAACAAAATTATGGCTTTGAAGCTGATGCTCTCCTTGGCATTAGTTATGGGTTTTACTAGTTGTAGCAAAAAATCCAGTTCAAAAAACGCTTCCTCTGCCACTGGTTGGAAAATCAATGACAAAAAAGGCGGATTCCAATACAATTCTAAGTTTAAGAAGCAGGAAACTGCTCCGGGATTGGTTTTGGTTGAAGGAGGAACGTTCACTATGGGTAAAGTTCAGGACGATGTAATGCATGATTGGAACAATACACCTAATCAGCAGCACGTTCAGTCTTTCTATATGGATGAGACTGAGGTAACCAATCTTATGTATATGGAATATCTTGACTGGTTGAAAAGAGTTTTCGACCCGGAAGATGAAAATTATAAAAATATTTACGAAGGAGCTCTTCCTGATACATTAGTTTGGAGAAATAGATTAGGTTATAACGAAACAATGACCAACAACTATTTAAGACACCCTGCTTATGCTAACTATCCTGTAGTTGGTGTAAACTGGATTCAGGCTGTTGAATTCAGCAAGTGGAGAACAGACCGTGTAAACGAAGGTGTTCTTGAAAGAGAAGGCTACCTGAAAAGAGATGCAAAAGTATTAGATGCAAAAGGTGATAACACTTTCAGTACAGAAACTTACCTTAATGCTCCTACAAAAACTTACGGTGGTAACGAAGAAATTGTCTTGAAAGGACAAAGAGGAAGACTTGCCGCTAAAGAAGATGCTAAAAACGTATATGCTCAAAGAACTTCAGGTATCATACTACCTGAGTACAGACTTCCAACAGAAGCGGAGTGGGAATATGCAGCAGCAGCTGATGTAGGTAACAGAGAATATAACCTTTACAGAGGTCAGAAGAAATATCCATGGAAAGGGAACTACACCCGTTCAGGAAAAAGACAAGTTAGAGGTGACCAATTGGCTAACTTCAAACAAGGTAAAGGAGATTACGGCGGAATCGCCGGATGGTCTGATGACGGTGCTGATATCACTAACGTAGTAAAATACTATCCACCAAACGATTTCGGATTGTATGATATGGCAGGTAACGTTGCAGAATGGGTTGCTGACGTTTACAGACCAATCGTTGACGATGAGGCTAACGACTTCAACTACTACAGAGGTAACATCTACATGAAGAACAAAATTGGTGAAGATGGAAAAGCTGAAATCGTTACAGGTGATAACATTGCTTATGATACTTTAGCTAACGGTAAAATTATCGCAAGAAATTTCCCTGGACAAATTGCTCAGGTTCCTGTTGACGAAAAAGAAACTTACCTAAGACAAAACTTTGATAAGTCTGACAACAGAAACTACAGAGATGGTGACAAGCAGTCTACAAGATACTATGACTTCGGAAACTCTGAAGAAGGAGAGAAAATAGACGATTCAAAAAGAATGTACGATTCTCCAAAGCACAATGTTACTACAGACAGTTTAGGCAACATGGTGAGAAGATATGACAAGTCTTCAAAAAGAACAACTTTGATAGACGACAACGTAAGAGTTTACAAAGGTGGTTCCTGGAGAGACAGAGCTTACTGGTTAGATCCTGCTCAGAGAAGATACTTCCCTCAGGATATGGCTACAGATTACATCGGATTCAGATGTGCGATGTCAAGAGTAGGTCCTAAGTCTGACAAAAAGAAAAAAGCAAGAAATTAATTTTCTATAACAATTCTACAAAAGCCCTTTTAGGGCTTTTGTTTTTTTAAACCGCACAGCATGGAAATTAAAGAAATACACGACCTGTTTTTAAGATGTACTTCAGTTTCAATCGATACCAGAAAAATTGAGGAAGGCTCCATGTTCTTCGCTATCAGAGGAGAACATTTTGATGCCAATACTTTTGCTCAGGAAGCACTGAATAAGGGAGCTTTGTATGTAATTATAGACAATAAAGATTATTATATTGACGAAAAGACAATTTTGGTTGCCAATACACTTGAAACATTGCAGGAAGTGGCAAAGTTTCACAGGGAATATCTGGGATTGCCAATTTTGGCATTAACCGGAAGTAACGGAAAAACGACTACCAAAGAATTAATCAATGTAGTGCTTTCAAAGCGTTACCATACAAGAGCTACTGTTGGCAATCTGAATAATCATATTGGAGTGCCGCTCACATTGCTTTCCCTTACTTCAGATACCGAAATAGGAATTGTGGAAATGGGTGCCAACCATCAGAAAGAGATAGAATTCTTATGCAATATCGCTACGCCTGATTTTGGATATATTACCAATTTTGGGAAAGCCCACCTGGAAGGTTTTGGCGGAGTAGAAGGAGTTATCAAAGGAAAAAGCGAGATGTATGCGTTTCTTTCAGAACACAACAAATATGTTTTTGTAAATCTTGACGACGCAATACAGAAAGAAAAAACGGCTAAAAATCTTCGTATCACATTTAGCCATACCGATAAAAATGCATCGGTATTTATCAATAAGATTGAAGCCAATCCTTTTGTTGCCATCGAGTTTGACGGTATCAAAATCAAATCGCATCTGATAGGGTTGTATAATGCCAATAACATTAATGCAGCCATAACTATTGGAAGGTATTTCAAGATTTCTGATGATGAAATAAAGGAGGCTATTGAAAGTTATGTTCCGGAAAACAACCGTTCGCAACTGTTGATGAAAAACTCAAATGAAATTATTCTGGATGCCTATAATGCAAATCCCAGCAGTATGGAAGTGGCAATCAAAAATTTTCTACAGTTGGACAAGGAAAATAAGGTTGCTGTTTTGGGAGATATGTTTGAATTGGGTGAAGAAAGCCTGCGCGAACACAAACATATTGTGGCTTTGCTAAAGCATGAGAAAGAGGTACAGACTTATTTTGTAGGGAAAGATTTTTACGAAAATAAAAACGATACGGAAAATCTGCATTTCTTTAAAACCTATGATGAATTTGCCCAGGCATTTAAAGCTGAAAAAATAGAAAATAAGACATTGCTCATTAAAGGTTCCAGAGGCATGGCCTTAGAAAGAACGCTGGAATTATTGTAGGATTCCCGGAATTGGCAGCGACTGCAAAATACTATATTCTAAAAACTGCCGTTATACTTTTAAAACTAAATAAAAAACTTATTTTTGTCTGAAGCAACAAACGGCTTTATAAATTAAATAACCAAATCCCTGTATTATATTTATGATATTTTCAACAATTTTACTGCAGACTGATACCATTGCAAAAGCTTCAACGAATACAGTAATTGAGGGAATCGCCAAAAATGAAGAAATGAACCTGTTTAGCTTCCTGATGAAAGGAGGAGCATTTTTGATCCCGATTGTAATTCTTCTTTTTTATACCATCTACCTGATTTTTGAAAGATACCTTTCCATTAAAAAAGCAACGAAGCAGGATTCGCACTTGATTAAGGATATTGCTATACAGTTGAATTCCGGAAATATAAATGCAGCTTTATCATTGGCGGAAAGATCAAACACGGCTTCCGGCAATGTTCTAAGAGAAGGAATCCTGACTATTGGAAGACCTATTTCTGAAATCGAATCCAATATGGAAAGAGCTGCCAATATCGAAATTGGAGAAATGGAAAAAAGAATGGGACATTTGGGACTTATTGCCGGTATTGCACCTACTTTAGGTTTCGTTGGGACGATTTCCGGAGTTATCAAGATTTTTTACAGTATTTCGCAAACAGAAGATATCAGTATAGGGAACATTTCCGGAGGTTTGTATGAAAAGATGATTAGTAGTGGTGCCGGACTTGTTGTAGGTATTATCGCTTATGCAGGCTACCACTTATTTAACGGGATGATTGATAATTTTTCTTTGAATGTCCAAAAACAGATTTTGGAATTTGTAAGTATAATCCAAAGACCTAACGATGGCTCTAAAACGAAATAGAAGATTTCACGCGGAAGTAGCTACTTCTTCCTTGAGTGATATTATGTTCTTTTTGCTGTTGTTTTTCCTTATTATCTCAACACTGGCAAACCCGAACGTAATCAAGATGACACTGCCTAAAACGCAGCAGAATGACAAGACGAACAAACAGCACATTACGCTGTCGGTTTCTGAAGAAAAACAATATTATGTCGATAAGCAGAATGTTCCTTTTAATGAATTGGAAGCGGCATTGCTGACAAAAATGGGTGATGCCAGAGACCAAACCGTAATTGTTAGAATTCCTTATAACCTGCAGGTACAGGATTTAGTAGACCTGCTCCAGATTGGTGTCAAAAACAATTTAAAGTTTGTGATTGCCACAGATAAAAAATAAAAAAAACGCTTCGGGAAACCGAGGCGTTTTTTTTATTGTAGTAATTATTGGCATCTTGAAGAATAGGCGTCAATCTCATCCAAATAGAATTTCAAATAATAATCCGTATCCATTTGATCTTCCATTTTTCTTCTTTCACGTTTATCTGCCTGTTTCAATTTTTCATTTTTGTCCTTATCAAATTGTTTGCGGGCGGCTAACAGTTCTTTTTTGTAAGCCTTATCATTAAATTGGGCTTTTCTCGTTTCCAGATAACTCAGGAATTCCGGGCAATCCTTACCAACTTCCTCAAAAGCTTTAAAAAACTTGTCATCAATTTTTCCCAGGTTAAATAGGTTTAATCGGTTATAATCAACGGGAATATAGGCAAATTCATCATTAGGCTTCTTTATATAAGCCAATATCCACATTAAAGAGCATCCATGACCACATTCATATACTCTCAATCCATACACATTGATTTTTCCTTTTTTAATAAGCGGAGCCATTATTTCCCTTTTCAGATCAACGACTTCCAGTTTAGAGTTGATTGTTTTTAGTTTTAATTTTTCATAGGTAATCGTATCCTCAGCTTTTAAAGTAATGGATTTGATGTTGTTTAACTCTATCTTTTCAGAAGCGCCATCCGGAGTTTTCTTAAAGTTGAACTTCGTACGGTCCAGACGCAGTTCGGACTCAAGATTGAAATTAAACGAGAAGTCTGTAAATTCAATGGCATTCGGGACATTGAATTCTTTGATATAACCTGAAATAATTTCGTCATTGGCCAATCTGATTTCAGCCGGAATAAATTCCTTTTTTGCGGTATATATTAAAACCTGAGCAAAATTATTTTGCCAGATAAAAATCATGGCTAATAGTAATAGTTTTTTCATTTGATTGATTTAGTTTTTGTTAAGTGGTTAAATATACAAATGTTTTAGTATTGCTCAAGATGCCAGTTGTTTGGTAAGCAGGAGACAAGGATATTGGTTAAATTCAGGGCTTGCCAATAAACCAGTCATAGCCCTCAATGTTTTTGTATTCGTCAAAATATTGATACCTCAATGTAGTTTTAATAATTCTTAACTAACCCAGGTTTCTATAGTTTTGATTCTTATCCATTTCTCATTAACTAATCTATAAATTTCTGTTAATCCCTCACCACATAAACTCCCGCAATGAAATCCATAGCTTACTATTGCTGTTTTTTTGTCTACACTAAAAAGAGGTTTGCTGATAGAGAAGTATTCGTGTTTTCCGTATTTTTTGGAAAAGCGTTCCCAAAATTTCCATGTTCTTTCGCCTTTATTTCTTAGTTTCATTAGGGAGTCAAATGAAATAACTGTTTTTGATTTTATAAAATTCTGGTTGAGTTTGAAGTCTACAGCATCTTCCATTTGTTGATGAATAAATTCGATATCTTTTTTATTGAAAAGGCTATCAAGGTTATTGTCCAAATATTCTTCCTGACTTGAAAGTGAAAAATTTGTAAAACTTTCTGTAATGTAACTCTTGCCGGGAGTACTGCTGAATCTTGGTAATTCTGTACTGATGACAAAATTGAGAATAGAATATATATCTTCTTCAGAAACAGTATCAGAATTATTATTCTTACTACAGTTTATGATGAGAGGGAAGAGTAATATGTAGAATATCTTTCTCATTTTTAGATTTATTGACGGCAATAAAAAAGAATTATTTTGTGGGCCTATTCTTTTTTAAGTTATGCCTTAATAGCTTCATCCAAGTGTTTTTATTTATCTCTCTTTTTCGGCATATTCAATTCCTCTTGCCCGCAATCTATGAATTCATCGTCATTCAATGGTTTTAAGCCAATTTCAATTCTTGCGGTGTTGGTCGCTTCTTTAGTTTGAATACAGGGTTTTCCAAACTGTGAACCATAAAAAACTCTCCTTTGCTTTTTGTTAGGACTGTTTAACCAGTAATACTTGTCTAAAACCGAAGCAAAAAAAGCATTGTCAATATTTCCCTTATTGACTTCCTTTAGAAATAAATCAAAATATACCTTTTCGTTTACAAGTCTGTGTGGGTTATGCAGTAAAATTGCAGCAACAGCAGCTTCAACGCATTCATGTTTCATGTTTCTTTCACCTACTAATTCTTCTGTAGGGTAACCATTCTTAATAATAAAATCAACCATATTGGAAAAATTTACAGAGTCAATTTTAGGCATTAATTCCCTTTTGTTAAAATTCAGTTTGTTGGTCCTGATACCCTGGTCAAAGCCATACATTTTGCACAACTCAAAAGCCAGACTGTCTTGTTTAAAAGTATTTTCAGAAATTGGAACATTTGTTTTTAGGGAGTGTTTTCGGCTACAGCTAAAAAATACGGAGGCTATTATAATAATGATAAACAGGGTGTTGAAAATTTTCATGGAAATGATTTAAGGTTACTAATATAAATAATTAAGCGGAATAAGAATACTGAAATAATTTACACCAAAAACCAAGGACTTTGTATGTATCTTTGGAATACTAATTAATACTTTTTAGTTTGGAGCTTTTTCTTTTAGTATTGGCCGGTTTTATCATCGGAACCTGTGGAACGCTGATTGGTGCGGGTGGTGGTTTTATATTAGTCCCATTGTTGTTATTGTTTTATCCTGATTTGCCTCCCGAAACCGTTACGGCTATTTCTATGGCTGTAGTGGCTGCAAATGCCATTTCTGGGTCGGCGGCCTATGCAAAGTCAGGAAAAATTGATTACAAAGCAGGTGTTATTTTTGCGCTGTTTACGGTTCCGGGTTCTATATTGGGTGTGTTTACGGTGCAGTATATCCCAAAAGAATCTTTTAATATTATTTTCGGGGTCTTGCTTCTTGCGTTATCGGTATTCCTTTTCTTTAAAAAGCAATCAGAAAAAAGACAGGTACAGGAAGATGACAGTCAGCAAAAAGGACTAAAACACCGCAAATTGGTTGATAAGATGGGCACCGTTTATCAATACAGCTATAACCAGCGCAATGGTATTATTATCAGTATTGTAGTAGGCTATATGTCGCCCCTTTTAGGCATAGGTGGTGGAATAATCCATGTGCCGGCCATGGTCAATTGGCTGCATTTTCCAGTTTATATCGCAACCGCAACCTCGCATTTTATTCTGGCAGTAATGTCAACGGTTACGGTTATAGTCCATGCCATGAATGGTACCTATAACAATCCTGAAGTATTAAAAATGGTAATCTGTCTTGCGGGAGGAGTAATTCCCGGTGCACAACTCGGGGCTTATTTTTCGCATAGAGTTAAAGGAACAAATATTATTAAAGTATTGGCAATTTGTTTGGCATTGGTTGGGATAAGGATTTTGCTTAAGAACTAATTGCTCAACAAAAACAATAAAAAAAACACAAGCCGAGCTTGTGTTTTTTTTATTGTTTTTGTCATTAATTAAAATATCTAACTTCTCTCTTTTCTTAATAGTGTAAAATCTATAATTCTTACTGAGAAGTATTATACATAATATTAATTTCCAGTACTTACAAAATGCTTCTTCATCATATAATCCGAAAGCTCTTTTAATAATTTTCCTGTTTCAGGGTGTCTTCCTGGAAGAGTGAAATATTCCATTTGTTGATTTGCATTCTTGCCATAATAAAATCTTTTTGTTCCATCAGGGTTTAAAAATCTTGTTGTGTCGGTAACTTTAATCTTTTTTTGGTATTTAAGAAGTGTTTCATCTAGAGAGATGATTTTTCTTCCTTCTGAAGGATCTACCTCATAATCACATGCTACTTTTTCGTAATGATCCTCGTTCCACATCATGCAACCTTTATATTTTAGCAAATCGCTTTTTGCCAAATATCCACCTCCTATAGCTACCAGTAAAAAAACGAAGGCTAATTTTACATAGTTCGTTCTGGAATTGTCTTTTGTTACAGAAGTTTTCTGAGGAATTGTACTCTGAAAATCCATCCTTTTGTAATCGCTGATTAAAGAGCCTGTTATAATACTAGCTTCTATATCTTCATCCTTTCTCTCTTTGTCTTCATCATTTATGTTACTATTGAAAGGAGCGATGTTCTCTTTCTCTTTTTCTTTCTCCCCACCGTTATTGTCGTCTGATATTTGTGGTATATCAACCTTCTCAGATTCATTATCAGATTCTGCTTGTCTAATTCCAATCCTATTGAACTTTTGTATAGGTCTAGGCTGGAAGTCCACCAAGATTGCAAATAACTCTATAGTTGTCAGGCTTGTTGGTGATGGGCCTCCTCTCATATACCGTACTAGAGGCCTGAACTTATCGATATCAATTTTTTTGATATGGTTGAAATCAAGATTAGTATCAAGATTGTCAGGTGTAAAAAATTGTACAAAAATCACTTTGTCATCGGAACGTAGTGAATTTAATAAAAGTTCACACAATCCTCTAAGTTTAGCCCCAGTAGGATGTAATAAAAAATGGGGGTGCAGATTGTCTTTTACGGCTTCATAATGAGCCAATACTGCTTTTTTATACTCTTCCATAATTACTTTAAATTATTGTTTAAACAGGATTTATTAGGAATATTTAGGAATATCCGGGATTTTTCTGGAATAATTGGAATGACTTTAATATCATACTCAAGTCCTTAAAAATCAGATGTTTCTTTGTCTCAGAAATTAGTTGCTCTATAAGCGCAATAGAGCAAATGTACAAAACTACTTTCAACATTTAAGTGCTGCTGTACAGATTGTTAACAGCTATCCGGGAAGTATAATCTGCTTACGGTCTGAACAGCATCACTTCACTTCCCAAAAAAATAGCGGCATCCAAAAAATGTTGGTTTACTGCCTTAAGGCTTAACAGCATATCGGACTGCCAAGTGTCTAATTTTTAATTAAAACGGAAATGAAAAAAATAGTTTTGCTGGCAGCTTTTTCGCTGCTAGGTGGCAGCTTAGTGTCTTGTGACAACGAAACTGTAGACGAAAATGGTGCAATAACTTCATATGCTTCAGACGATGGCGATATTCCTATTCCGCCGCCTCCGCCGCCAGATCCAATTATCGTAAAACCAAAACCATAGGTTACATAAATTAAATTTTTTATTAATTTCGGGGAATGAAACTTATTTATAAGATTTATTCCCCCTTTTTTTTGCTATTCCTGTTAGCAGGTATTGTTTCGTGTAATAAACCTAAAAAAGAACTTATACTTCGTGATGCGCTAAACAAAGAAGATAGTGATTCTTTGAAGTCTTATATTAGTAAAGCAAATCAATTTCTAGAAGATAAAATTCATGACAGTGCATTCAGATATTATAATAAATCACGTGAATTGCAGAATAGGGCAAAAGACAGTTTGGGAGAAGGATTTTCTTTGTTACAGATGGCCGAAATACAAAAAAAGGAAGGAGATAACTTTGGATGCGAAGAAAATGCCACACAAGCCTTGAATCTTTTGGAAAATCTACATTCGAAAGAATTTTACAGCAAAAAAGATAGTTCTGACCGTCTGAACTTAAAAAAAGATTACTTGAGTAAGGCATATAATCAATTAGGTATGTGTTACAGAAGTCTTTTAGACACTGAACGAGCTATAAAATTTTATAATAAGGCAAAAATGATGGCGAAAGATTCATTGGCCTTATGTATTATAGAAAACAATATAGCAGGTATTTATATTGAAAATCAGGATTATGAAAAGGCATATCACATCCTGAGTAATTTAATAACTTCTGATACTGTCCTGAATGATTCTAAAACAGAAGCCCGAGTATTAAACAATTTAGGGGCTGTATCAAATTTTCTTAAAAAACCGAACGCTTTGGATCTTCTGAAATCATCTTTAAGCATAAGACTGGCCAAGAATGATTTGTCCGCAATTCCATCCAGTTACATTCAGCTTGCAGAATTTTATAAAGATAAAAATAAAAATGAAGCTGTATTATATGCTCAAAAAGGATATGAGGCTGCAGAAAAAAGTAAGAACATAGATAAACGCCTAGAGGCTTTGAATATAATTTTTTCTGTAACTAATAAAATAGAACCTATGCTAAAGTATATTTCACTTAAAGATAGTATTACTTATGTTAGGGATAAAACTAAGACTAGGTATGCAAGTTTGAGATACGATTCTCAAAAAGCCGAAGCGGAAAATTTAAAACTCAAAACAGAAAAAGTCCAGGACAGGCTGAAGTCGGAAAAAGATAGAACAGACAAATTATTGCTTGGAATAGGAGGATGCTCGATTCTAATTATTTCAGGTTTTGTAATTTACATATTACGGCAAAGACATAAAAGGGCCAAAGTTTTGGAAGTGCATAATACAGAAGCGCGAATTTCAAAAAAGATCCATGATGAGCTGGCAAATGATGTATTCAATGTCATGTCGTATGCGGAATCATCTGATACACATTACCCTGAACAACGAAAACTTATCCAGGATCTGGATTCTATTTACCAAAAAACGCGTGATATTTCAAGAGAAAATAATACGATCGATACCGGTGAAAATTTTGGTAATGTACTCCGTGAAATGCTAACAGATTATAAGACTGCCACGATTAATTTAATGAACATAAATTTTGACAGCATTGACTGGAACCAGGTTTCTAAGCATAAAAAGATAACAGTCTACAGGGTGCTTCAGGAATTGATGGTCAATATGAAAAAGCATAGCCATGCCGATGTTGTGGTTATAAAATTTGCTATTAAAAATAAAAAAATAACAATACAATATACTGATAATGGGCAAGGGCTAAGCAAAGATGCCCTAATTTATAAAAATGGACTGCAAAATGCGGTTTCCCGCATTTCTGCCATTGACGGGTCGCTTATATTTGATACTTCAATGGGCGGGCTCAAAGTCACTTGTACTTTTCCTGCATAATTTTAAAGCTTTATGTTTAAAAAAATAATCGTAGCAGAAGATATTGACAGTATTAGCCAGGGCTTAAAAGTACTCTTAGAAAAGCTTGAAGGAGTGGAAGTTGTCTATACCAAATATTGTGATGAAACGTACCTGAAAATTAAAAAGGCAGAAAATGATAATGAGCCTTTTGAGCTTTTAATTACAGATCTTTCTTCTAAGAGCAGCCATATGGATGTAAATCTTACATCGGGTGAACAGCTTATAGGACAGCTTAAAAAAGAAAATTTCGATATTGCAATAATTGTTTATTCCATTGACGAAAGAGGCTATAGCATAAGACATCTTTTAGATGATATAGGAGTTGACGGATATGTATCTAAAGGCAGAGAAAGTACACGGGATTTGCTAAAGGCCATAAAAGCTGCCTATGCCGGAGAACAGTATATTTCACCTCATTTGATTCATTTAAAAAAACCTTCCTCTGTAACGGATATTGACCAGTTTGATTTGGAAATCATTCAACTTCTGGCTAAAGGATTAAATCAGATTGAAATAGTTGAAGATTTTAAACGCAAGGGCAAAAAAGCATCAAGCATTAGCAGTATCGAAAAGCGTATCATAAAAATGAAAGCTTCGCTTAAAGCAAAAAATACTACACATCTTATAAGTTTAGCAAAAGATATGGGGCTGCTTTAAAGTGATTATTAATTTTAAAGTATAAATGCTTTTAATTCCAAAGATTAAGGATTCCCTTAAAATAGCTTCTTTAAAATGAAATAGGTTTGCTGAAATCTAAACCTTATTACATTATGGAATACAAAGTTGTACCTTTTGTTGCTTCAATAGATCCTAAAAAAGGAAATACCAGTCATGTTGTTGAACAACTGCAAGAAACTATCAGAAACCATGTTAATTTAGGCTGGGAATATGTTGGGCTGGAAAGCGTAATTACATACGTGCAACCTGAGTATGGTTGCTTTGGTCTTGGTGCTAAACCGGGTTTTACTACTTCAAACCAAATGGTGGTATTTAAACGATGAGGTATCTGTTACTTGCAGCTATCCGAATTTATTGGCTGATACCCAAAAGCAAACGCCGCACCTGCCTTTTTAAAAAATCATGCTCTCATTTTGTGTTTGAAGCGGCTGTGAATCATGGGACAGTAGCCGGACTAAAAGCATTGCATTACAGATTTAAAACTTGCAGGTATGGCGCTGTTGTTTACATTAATCCATCTTCCGGTAAAGCAGAAATGATTTTAGCCAATAAGGATATTATAACCCATGATAAAATTTCGGATAGGCTATTGTTTAACTGCCAACATCCCTGTCACTAAAAGCTTTACCAAATAATTGAAAGAGACCGGCAATATGCCGGTCTTATTTTTTTGGTTTTTTTTAGAAAATAAGGATTCCCTTAAAATTAAGTTTTTCAGACACAGTAGGTTTGGATAAAATTTAAAATAATAAAATTATGGCTTCATCACACGAAATTAAATGTATCAACAAGCGGGAAAGAGAAAATATCCATGAAAGAATAATTAATATCGGAGGATTTAACTCCGATGGTAGCAGATGGAAAATTTCTCAGCTAGAGGCAATTGAAGGAATTAAATCTGGTAAATGGTTGTTTTATGTAGGGCAAGGCATTTATAAAGTTAATGTTATTGTAGCGAGGAGTGCCGCAGGCTATGACTATTTAAAAACTGAAAATGACTCTACCACGAGGAACAACCTTTTAGAACTTCCAGAGTGTCCAAACTTGTAACCTTATAATATTTAAACAATGGATTTTAAAGACCAAATAAAATCACTGGGTGAAAGAGTCAGCAAGCTCAAAGCTCAGGTCAATACAGAAGAGGCTACAAAAAATGCATTTATCATGCCTTTTATTAAAGAACTTGGCTATGATGTTTTTAATCCGTTTGAAGTAACTCCTGAGTTAGTTGCAGACATTGGGATAAAACAGGGTGAAAAAATAGATTATGCCATTATGCAAAATGGTGAACCTATAATACTCATTGAATGTAAGCACCATGCTGCTCCGTTAAATGTGAATAATGCTTCACAATTGTTTCGGTATTTCCATACAACCAAAGCCAAGTTTTCTATCCTGACAAACGGCATAGAATATAAATTTTATACCGATCTGGTTGAAACAAATAAAATGGATGAAAAACCCTTTTTCTCATTTGACATTACAGACATGAAGGAAAACCAGATCGAGGAGCTGAAGAAATTCCATAAAGCATATTACGATTTTGAAAATATTGTAAATACAGCCAGCGACCTGAAATATACCAATGAATTGAAAAAACTGATTCATTCAGAATTTACCAATCCGGGTGGTGATTTTGTAAAGCATTTTGCCCGTCAGGTCTATCCAAGTGTCATAACTGCAAAGGTGTTGGAGCAATTCACTAATCTCGTAAAGACTTCTCTAAACCAGTATGTAAGTGACATGATAACTGAACGTTTAAAATCGGCGCTTACTAAAGAAAATCAGGTAATAAAAGAACAGGATGCTGCTTTAGCAACAGAAACGGAAGTAGATTCTAATCAGACTGTTACTACTCAGGAAGAATTAGAAGGCTTTATGATTGTAAAAACCATACTCAGACAGAAAGTAGCTCTAAGCCGCATCGTCTATCGGGATGCGCTTTCTTATTTCGCTATACTACTCGACGATAATAACCGTAAAACATTGTGTAGACTATATTTTAATGGAAACAAGAAGTATATGGTAACATTAGATGAGCAGCGAAAGGAAGTACGGCATGACCTATCATCACTCGACGATATTTTTAATTATTCCGATATGCTTTTAGAAGTATTGGCGAACTATGAAAAAGTAAAATAAAAGTGTAACCTAAAACAATCTTAATTATGAAAAAGTATTATGTAAATGACAAAGCACAGTCTAACGGAGACCATGAAGTGCACAAAAGTGGCTGCGATTATATGCCTGGTAGTAAAACATATCTAGGAGAATATTCTTCTTGCGATGGCGCAGTTAAGGAAGCTAAGAAAAAATATACACAGGTTAATGGCTGTTATTATTGCTGTAATGCCTGTCATACAAGTTAATTATGGGATTGCAGTTTCGAAAAAGGGTAAACTTGGGAGGCGGATTTGGACTTAACATAAGCAGTAGTGGCGTTTCATCCAGTTTACGGACTAAATACGGGACAATCGGCAACAAACGAATCTCTGTAAATACAGGCATCAAAGGAGTAACCTATTCAAAGAGACTCCGTAAATCTAATGCGAGTGGCTGTATCGTTGTTTTTTTAATAACCTTTTTGATGGTAGTATCATGCAGGCAAATAGTATAAAGAATATTTATGCGGTCTGTAGCATATTATTGTTGCTAGCCTGCCTTCCGTTACCGATTGGATATTATACATTTTTAAGAATTATTGTATTTGTTTCGGTACTACTCATTCTTGCCTATGATAGCAATATCGATATTAAATGGAAGATAACATTGCTCATAGTCGGTTTTATTTTTAATCCGATTTTCCCCATATACTTATATGAAAAAATATTTTGGATACCTGTTGATCTGTTATCCTCAGCATTTTTTTTATGGATTTTTAAACAAAAATATTTTACTAAAACAATAAAAATGGAAGAAAAAATACTTGAACAAACCGAAGAAAAAGAAAGGTTTACTTATCATGCTTATGGATTTAAATCTGCACAGAATGCTAATTCAAGATATCAGGCAGTTGGATTCTTTTTAGATAATGTATATGAAAGATTTATTGAAGAGATGAAACTGGATGCGAAAGGGATTAAAAGCAGGATAGAGAAGTTAAGAGCCGAAGTGTTGCAAAGCAGGGCAAAAAAGAATGAAACCCAAGCCGAAATTACTACCTACGAAGGACTTAAGCAGGAAAAGAGTAAGCTAATTGAGGATTTAGAGCTTGAAAGGATAGATATTAGAAATGGGGATGGAGAAACTGGCGACACCATTCCTTTTGTAATTGGAACCTTCATAACAATATTACTTACGTTTTATTTATTTACGTTTTATTCCTCTTCGGGTTATGCTGCGCTTTATGGAGTTAAAGAAGGCAAGATCAGTTGGATTTCCAATCCGTTTGCAGAAATAAGTGGAGGTTCTATAGCGATTGTAATTTTATTTCCGGTAATATTTTTAGGTTTAGGTTTTTTGATTCATGATGCGCTGGAAAAAAATAAAAAGTTAGCCGCTCAAAAAAAACCTAAAAAATTCCTGACAATTGGCCTGTTATTATTTATAACACTAATAGCCGATGCTTTTATTGGATATAAAATTTCGCAGGGTGTGCATAATAATGAGTTTAATGCAGGTCTGACCGAAGAGCAATGGCATTTCAAAATGATATTTACGGATATAAATTTCTATATCGTTTTACTGCTTGGTTTTGTGGTCTATGTCATTTGGGGCTTTCTACTGAATTTTGTATTAAGTCATCCTTTTGTAAAAACAGAAAATGAAAAAATTAAAATTCTGCTGGAAAACATAGACAAAAAGATTGAAGAAAGACGGGCAGAACTAACAGAAATTATAGCCAGAATCAATAGTCTTTCCAATCTCCTGATGACCTTAGATGATGAAATTTCTGGTAAGCAAAATGATATCATTGGATATGAAAATGGAGTAATTCCAGTTAGTATTCCTTCACTGAAAGCTGCCGTTGGTGAATTTATGGGTGGATGGGGGGCCTATACACATGGTTTTTTTGGTTCGAAGGCTCACGATATTTTAAAAGAAACAGAGCAGGCGAAAGAAGAATGGCAGGAAAATAAAATTCTAAACATTAAGACCGAGTATAGCAGTGGAAAATTCTAAGAAAAAAAAGAAAAAAGATAGGAAACCCTTATTTATACTGTTTGCTTTCTTCGCTGTTTTTGGCTTGTTTATTTATCTTATTTCGATACCAAGTCCAGAAGAGAATGCTAAAAAGGAATTGATTACTGCATATAATAAAGATGCTGTAAAACAGGTATGGGAAAAGTATAAGTTAAAATTGCATGATAGTGAAAGCTTTTTGTTAGCCATACGAACAAAACTCAGCACTATGCAACTTACCGATGCTGAAATTAAAGATTGTATAGGTTGGCTTCCTCCGGCTCCTGAAAGTCTAAATATTATTGTAGTTCCGGATTTGTCTAATAGGATTGATTTAATTCCTGGACAGATAGATAGTGATAAGAAAACCATGGAGGCCATTTGGAATGCATTTGAGTCAACCTGTAAGTTGAAAAAAGACTCTCATGACAGATTAATAGTTGATGTTACAGACAAACATCAGGCAGGAGGTGAATTTGAAAAAATTGCAAATAATCTGCGATTTAATCTTTCTGATCATAAAGGAAAAACAAATAGGCTCTATTTTACGCAAGAACTATCAAATCAATATAGAAATGCAGTTAATACAATGTATGTTTCTGCTAAAGGGAAAGAGCTGGGAGCAGATTATTATCGTTACTTTCGACAGTATTTGGAGTCTAATTTAAAGAAGCCGAATTTCTTTACTAAATATAAAAATAAAGTAATTATCCTTACTGATGGATATATAGAGCCGCAAGATGAGAAAGCGTATACAAAGCTTTATGGTTACGAGAAAATACTATATCCTGTAGCAAAAAAAGGAGATTTAAAAGATATGATTAATAAAATCAATAAACATGATTTTAATATCCCCTCGGCAAATATAGATTTATCAAATACAGAAATACTTGTTTGTGAAGTAACAGAGAGAAAATCAGGCGAAGGTAGAGATTCCATAATATTAGAAGCATATTGGAAAGATTGGCTTTACAGAATGGCCGCAAAAGATGTAGTGTTTTATGAACGTCAAAAAGCTTCAGCAGCTACAATAGAAACAATCAAGAAATTTATTTCTTCCTAATGGTTTTTCAAATAAGACTTAATCTATTTAAGAATGAAACATATTCTGGATTATTTTTCTTTACTATTGCTCTTTTTCTCTTTAGGTTGCGACGATTCAAAGCAGGAAAAACCTTTGGATGATCGAAAGGTATATGTTTGTGAAAGTGCAATGTCATTTAGATACCACCTGAATCCGGAATGCCCGGGTCTAAAACAATGCATACATGGCATTTCCGTAATATCGGAATCATCTGCAAAAAGACAAGGGCGAATGTTTTGCGGACGAGAAACGGATTACAGTGCTTATGAATAATCTTTTTCATAAATTTAAATATCTAAAACCTACCACAATGAGAACAACACTATTCGCATTATTTCTCTGCGTTACCTGTTTAACAGCAAAAGGACAAACTGCCAAAGAACTTATTGGAAAATGGCAACTCGTACGTTATCTGCATAACGGACCGGAAAAAGACCTCAAGGATTTCTTTAAGACAGACCAGGTATATCAGGTGTTTTATGAAAATGGCAAATTTGAAAGCCTTATTGGCGACGAAGTGCATAAAGGAAAATGGAAAATGTCAAAAGACAACCAATACCTGACACTTACCTCAACACTGATTCCGATAAAACTTCATATCGATCTTTTTAAGGATGGAAAACGTATTACGTCTTATGAATCAATATGGACGTTTGAACACAAAAAAATAAATGATTGATAGTACTTTTCGTATACTATAAAGAAAAATCAAGAATAGTTTTAACCCCGATACATCTATCGGGGTTTTTGTTGTTACTGCTTAAAAAAATCAAATACTATATTTCATCTTTCCACCATTTGTCTTCGTCTGGGAAGCCATATTTTTTGGTGTCAATTTTCCAGCTATTATTGTCTTTTTTCAGTACAAATTGTTCCTTTTTGGCTATCCCGTGTTCAAAATAGGTTTCTACTACAGCACGATTTTCCGATTTCATTATAAGGGTGATTTTTGTATCGGGATAGCTTAAATATTCGTAAGCGGTTGGTTTTCCAAAGGATCGCGAATCGTTATAGGTTTTTATACTGATTGGCGCAATTATTTCTTTGCAACGTTGGGCATATTCGTCCCATAAATCTTCTTCATCGGGATGTGTTTGATTGGGAGAAGCTCTTTTCTTTTCCAAAACCTGATAGCGATCATATATTTCCTGTTCCAATGCATCGATCAGCAACAGTTTGCCAATCAAAAAATCAAGTATTTCATGACCTAAATCCTGGAATTTTTCGGGTGTCTGGCTTAGATCAATGTTCAGTTTTTCTATCATGTCTTTTTTAAGTGGATGTTCTGTAAATTTCCAGTTATTAATTTTAAGTTAGTCTAATCTAAAAAGCATAATATAAAATAACAACAACAAAGCCAGAGCAAACGGTATTACGATTAGGTATTTTCCTTTTTGTGC
This sequence comes from Flavobacterium sp. 38-13, assembly GCF_001899155.1. NCBI lineage: Bacteria > Pseudomonadati > Bacteroidota > Flavobacteriia > Flavobacteriales > Flavobacteriaceae > Flavobacterium > Flavobacterium sp. 38-13. Next base: position 315,326 of record NZ_MKVG01000020.1, on the reverse strand, counting down.
TACTTCCTCTTTTTCTACCAATGACATGGCTTCATACTCTTGCAATGTTTGTTCAAAAAAGTTTTTTCTGTTCATCATTCCAAAAATCAACAGATAAAACAAGCCAATTGACAGAAGCCCTACTGTTTTACCTATAAATTTTGAACCCAATAGAGTCATGGTTTCAAATGAAGTATCTGAAAGACTATCGGCTATAAAATCTAAATTCCATAAAGAGTAATCAATAATGAATATCAGGACTGTTCCTGCAAGTATCATGGAAGTTCCTTTTTTAGCAAGTTTAATTTCTTTTCCTCTGCCTTCAAGGTCAAACATATTGTACCAGAGTATTTTTTTTAAATAAATCATAAATCATAAATCATAAATCATAAATCATATTTCTTAATTATCTGACTCCCACCCAATTTCTGTCCAGATCACTATAAGGATAAATGTTTATCATTTTCAACATGTTTACAAAACCTTTGTGTCCAAACATTTCTACAGTAGCCAATTCTTCTTCAAAAATTTCAATGCATAACAATAAATGATGCTTTTGCTTTCCGATTTTGAACTCTTTGTAAAGATCAAAAATGATGTATTTGTTTTTACCATCATTGTCTTTTAACTGGCATATTTCTAAAGGATTAAATTCCTTTTTAGAGGCCACGCCGGCAATCTGCGTAAAAGTGTCACAAATGCGTCTTTCAATTTGATTGAATTCCGTGGGTGGTTCCTGCTCCGGATTATTATAAGTTTGCTTCGTAAAAGCGATTAATTCATACGTGCCTTTTTTATTTTTAGGACCATTTCCGTCAGGGTTGATTAATTGCATGGTTGTAAATCCTGTACCGGATATATGATTTGGGAAATAGTACATGTCAACAGCCCCGACAGTCATGTCAGCAATAGTTCCAAATGGAATTATTGAATGCCCGACAGTCTCAGCCGAAATCCCTAAAATAGATTCTATTGATTTTAGCTTCAGATTATGATATTCAGCGTATTGCTCATTTGTGAAATTTTGGTCATCTTTCATTTTTTGTTTCAATATTTTATTTAAAAAACTCATATCCTCCGTACTAATTTAACCTACCACTGTATCGTCAATAATTTCCCATTTTTTCAGGTCTAATATGATTTCTGTAGAACCAAATCTTAGTCTGCCAATAATTAATTCCCAGATACAATCTTCATCATCATTTTCGGGCAACGTGATTTTATGTATACTGACAGGCATTTTATAGTTAACCAACGTTTTAATATCTTCAGCATGGAACTCTTCCAGTTTTGTCCGTGCAAAAGTTTTGTAATTATCTAAATGAACATTTAATAATTCTAATAAAAAGTCAATTTGCGCTGCTTTTAACTTTGTAATTTTAACGGTATTTTCATTTCCGCCGTGAATTCTTAATTCTTTATTGATAGGAGACAAAAGTTTCTTTAGTTCTTCCCTTTTTAAATCTGCCATGACTTTTATTGGTTAATGAGTATAATAGCATTAGAATTTTTTACAATTCCAGTTTGAAAGATTCTCCTTCTACAAATTTTCCTTTAGATTGGGTTATTTTGATTTTCTGCTCTGCTGTATAGCCTAATGTTTCACCACTTTTAAAGGTAACATTGCTGTTGATAACATAAGCACAAATCTGACTTAAAAAGGTGTGCAATTCTCTTAAACCAAGAGGAGCATTTACAAACTCCATTTCCAGTTTGTCAAAAGCGGTCAATCCGTAAGAATAGGCACTATTTGTCTGTTCTCCTCTGCGAATACCGATATAAATCCACAAATCGAGAGGAATTTGATTTGATTTTAATGCTTCTGCACTATCAAGATATTGTGCTTTTGGGATAAGCAAAGATTGAGTGCCCTGATATACTCCAATACAATTGCTTGTTGCAAGAATGGCCGTTAGTACTTTTGTCAAAATTCCAAAGCGTTCTTTAGCGGTAGTGTTACTTGATAATATGGTTACCAGTCCGTGTACATTGTGATTCTCCAAATCTTTTACCGCAGTTGGCCAGTTATAGGCATACTGTGCAGTTCCTTGAATGTCGCCCATTGGAATTTGCGCTGCTACTGTTGCCAAAACAACTGTTTCACCCTGAACAGAAAAACTCGCTGCTTCTGTAGATTTATCGATATCCGTTACGTCAATTCCCCAATCAGATTGGAGGTAGGCTATTACTTTGTCGATATCAAATCTTTCTCCATTGTTAAACATTGGCATTGCCAGTAACAGGTTACTTTTAGCAGTTTCTTCCTTCTTTTCTTTTTTTGTAAAAAATCCCATTTTATAGTATGTTTTAATAGTTTATCTCTTTGTTTTTTTTCGTTACATCTTAAAAAAGAAATATACAACCGCCACCCATTCTTTCTTTATTCCTTTGGCATAACCAATAGTACTGCGGCTGGAATTCTCAACCGTTCCGTCATCTTTGATATAGCCCAGAGTGGAGCGGCTGCTGTTTTCTACAGTTCCATCACTCTTTACATAGCCAACTGTTGAGCGGCTGCTGTTTTCAATAGTTCCATCACTTTTAATGTAACCAATGGTGCTCCGGCTACTGTTTTCAATAGTGCCATCGCTTCTGATATAACCAACTGTTGAGCGGCTGCTGTTTTCAATAGTTCCATCACTTTTAATATAGCCAATGGTGCTTCGGCTTCCGGATTCGATAGTTTGTGCTTTGGTAATTGTAAAGCTTACTAAAGCCATAATAAGTAGGAGTGCTGTTTTATTCATTTTTTTAAAATAATGTTATAATTATGAATATTCTTTTTTATTTTTGGTCAGTTGTTTCATTTCTGAAAAATCTTCGGATGATTCAAATATAGAAGAAAGAAATGTCAATATATAATTAAATTAAGCAACGTTGCGTTTTGGGTTATTAACGTTGAGTAGTTTGTGTTAATCGTTTTAATAAGATTTTCTTGCACTGATATTTTTTAGCGGTTTCGATGACTAACATTTGAAATTCCTTATATTTACGAAAACTAGAATTATATGATACGAGCTGTCGTTATTGATGATATTGAGCGCATTAGAAAAGAAAATATTGCGATTATAAAATCAAATTGTCCGAATATCTCAATAATCGGACAGGCAGATTCAGTAGAGTCGGGTGTGAAATTAATAAAACTCACTTCACCTGATCTTGTTTTTCTTGATGTTGAGATGAGCGACGGAACGGGTTTTGATCTGCTCCAGAAACTAAAACCAATTCAATTTAAGGTTATTTTTATTACAGGCTATGAGGATTTTGCAATCCGTGCTTTCCGTTTTTCTGCTATTGACTACCTGCTGAAGCCGCTTGATGCTACAGAACTGGTCGATGCGGTAAAAAAAGCGCAGGAATCCTTCAATAAAGAGATTTTCGATACAAAACTCAACAACCTGTTTTCCAATATCGAACGCCCAAAGAATCTCCAAAAACTGATACTCAAAACTGCCGATAAAATCTATTCGGTCAATATTCAGGATATTGTAAGCTGCGAAGCCGATAAAAACTACACTACCTTTAATTTTATTAATGCTCCAAAACTTATTGTTTCTACGAATCTCAAAGAATATGAAACAATGTTGGTGCCTTATAATTTTTTCCGTACTCACAAGTCACACCTCGTCAATATGGCCTATTTCGACCATTTTATTAAATCGGATGGGGGTAATACAATCGTGATGCAAAACAAGCTTACGATACCTCTATCAGTACGTAAAAAAGAAGAATTTCTTTTGCTGCTCGAGAATATGTAAGTTTCTTACGTTTAAAACATTTCTTCTTTCATTCCAAACGATAGTCCTGTAAAAAGCTACGCAGGTTCATCGGTCCGAATTTTCATTTCTTTTTGATTTAGTATTGCAATGTGGTTCAGGAACATCAAGTTTTCTGAAACTGCCAAACTTAACTTTATTACAACCTAAATCAATTTAAATGAAAACAACAGTACGCATTTTAGGAGTCTTTATCATTTTGCTTATTTTGTTTGCAAGCGCTGCATCCATCTGGAGAGCTGAGCGCGATAAGACTGAACTTCGTGAAAGTCAGGCGGCAATTGCTGAGGCACAGCAATCCCTTGCTTTATTGAAAGAAGAAGCCAAGAACATGACAGGCGAATCAAAAGTACAAATCGAAAGCCAGATAGCAGAAGCAGAATCGGATATTAAAAAACTTCCGGCCGAATCTACCTTTACAATTGTACAAGTATTGTTCGGGTCTTCTATGTTGTTGTCAATCGTTTTCGGAGTATTCCTTTTTCGTCCGAATTTGAAATCGTCAAAGACTTTGCTGGTGGCATCTATTCTACTTTTACTGGCTACTTATTTTATTTCGCCTGACATTGATGGAGGGAAATATTCAGGATTTTCAAGAAGAACATTGGCACTAATAACAGGAATCCCACTTATTGTTGTAGCATTATTTGCTTTCTGGATTGCGAAGAAAAAGAATGCAGAAAGCCTGCGTAGTGGACGCTAAACGAAATCAATAACTAACTGTTTAAATATTTTTATAATTATGAAATTAAGAAATGTAATGTTTGGGCTGGTCATTGCGCTAGCGGTATCCTGCGGATCAAAAGAAACTAAAGAAAACGATACGGTTGCTACAGACAGCACCGCTACAGAAGCTGTTGAGACAAAAGCTCCGGCATCAGTCAAAGAAACTTTGACAAAAGTTTGGGTGGTAGATGACATTAATTACAATGTGGGCCTTAATGCAGCAAAGGATAAAGAGGCATATAAAGCACAGCTTGAAAAAGTACTGGCTGATATGAAAGGAAAGAGTGAATTGAATCTTGGTGCTGATGGGAAAGTTACCGTTGAAATGATGGACCATACCAATACAATCAAAAATTACACTGGAACCTGGTCGCTTACTGATGAGGACAAAACTTTAAACGTAATGCCTGAAGGCGCATTGGATCCGTTTCAATGGACTATTTGGGAAATTAGTCCGGAAAGCTTGTCGTTATTGATAAATAATACGACGATGAAATTCGTTCCTAAAAAATAAATCAGCAACATCTTACTTAATTCATTGGTGAACCACAGCCGAAAGGTTGTGGTTTTTTTGAGATTATTTAAGCTTAATATAAAACATCTGAAAATGAAAAAAATTCTATTTGTTCTGTTTTTGGCGATGAGCGCTACCAGTTACGCGCAACTTTCTGCCTATATCAACGGGAAGGCAATCAAAGAAGGAGCAAGTGTCTCCAAAAAAGATCTTGCATCGCTGCAGGTTGGTTTTAAGAATCAGAAAAAAGTCACCATTATTTCCGGAATAAGCGCACTCTATGTTCAGCTTCTTGACGCAAATAAAAAAGATATCCAGTCTTTTTTCCTTCAAAAAGACGGCTATGTTGCCATCGAAGATTTTTTTAAAAGTAACACACCAACAACAAAGTATAAAGTATTTGGTGAAGGAGGTTTTCTTAGCAATGGCAATACGCTTGATTGGATATTGTCGGCAGCCATTGGACAAGAAGCTCAGAAAACCATACAGGTAAAAATCGGGTTGTATGTTGCTGAAGAAACAGGTTACAGACAGTACGGACAAAGTGTAAGATTGTTAGAACCTATGACATTCAACGTGCCGATTTGGGACGCAAAAAATGTGACTATGCCATTCCTGGACCTGACTATCGATAAGACCAATATAGCGGGGGATATGGACACCAAGCAAAACGGGATGTTAGGCAGAAAAGAGACTGAGATTGGATATAGGCTCATTGAAAAAGACAAAATATGGTATACTGCTTTTGCTCTTGATAGTGATAAATATCCGGGGCTGAACGCCAAAGAAGTAGCAGACGATTTTATTCATGCAGGAACGTTCTATGCGAATTATAACCAGATGAATGATAAAAAACCATTTAAGGATTATGATATTCAGAAATATACATTGCCTTGGGACCATATCAACGATTTGCTGGATTCGAAAAACAGGCTGTCTAAACTTTCCTACCGTGTCAACAAAGAAGTCAAGAATAGTAACCTGATGAATTTGTTTGAAACAGTTACTATCAATGGCATGAAAGGCTATGCATTTAAAAGCAGTACGGATGAACGTGAGCATATTAATGCGACCAAATGGACTCCAAAAGGGAACTTTGTTATTTACATCCTGGAACATCCAACGAATCCAAAACTGACCCTTATCATTTCAAGCTCTGTAAAAAATAACGGAAATACTCTGGAAGAAACTGATGCGCTTCTCCAGACTTTTATCAATAGCATCAAAAAATAATAAGTAGTATAAGGTTGTTTAAAACCGCAGTTATTAACTGCGGTTTTTTATTGTTATTTTTGTTAAGATAACAAACTGAGATTTTATCAATACAATTATGATCAGATATTTTTTTCTCATTCTATTCTTTAGCTCGTTTGCCACATATTGCCAAAATTCAAAAAAGGCAAGTAAAGAAAGCCTCAAATTGAAAAAGGAAATTTTTCAGATTATAAAAGAGAATTCCTTGTATACAGATTCTTTAGATTGGAAGAAGATTAAAGAGGAATATGAAATGATTGTATTAAGTGAAAATGATTCTGCCAGTCAGGCTATATTATTTAAGTTTTTTACTGAAAAACTAAGACAAGTGGGAGATCACCATTCCTTTTTTGTTTCAAAAAAGACCATGTCAACCAGAAAGCAAACTACAGATCATGAACAGCCTAAAAGTAAATATTTGGGAGATCAAATCGGATTAATAAAAGTACCTCATTGTCTGACATTTGATTCTGAAAAAGATCTGGCATTAGCCAATACCATACGTGAAGAAATTAAAAGTGTGGATAATACATATACTGTTACAGACTGGATAGTTGATTTGCGTCATAATTCTTGGGGTAATATGTGGCCCATGCTTGCGGGTTTGAACGCACTAATAGAAGATGAAGAAGTAGGTTACTTTGTCTATCCGGCATCAAATAATAAAATATCATGGTCAAGCAAAAACGGATCGATGCTTTCTCAGAAGGCAAAAATCAATGATTATAAAATAAAGTACAGGCAGCTAAAGATTGCCGTGCTTATAGATTCATTAACCGCAGTAGTGGAGAAATGACTGCTATTTATTCCTTGGACTTCCTAATGTAAAAACATTTGGGCAAACCTCTGCAGGTTATACTACTTCCAATGGTACTTTTCCTCTGTCAAACGGTTCGCATCTGTATCTGGCAACAAGCCATGCCGCTGATAGAACAGGAAAAGTATATAGGGAAAAAATTTTTCCGGATGTAACGGTTGAGGATAATGCAAACACCAAAGAGGATGAGGTGGTTGAAGAAGCGAAAAAGTGGATAAGGCAATAATCGTATTAAGGTCATTATAAAAATCAGTTTTATGAAAGATAGGCGCAGCAGTTGGACACCTTATCTATTTTGTATTTATGATTGCTAATAATGTTCAAAGGTATCAGCTCTTATTGATGTGAATGAGCTAAATTAATTTAGCGATTTATTGTGAATTTATAATGTTATGGATTAGGTAATTACGATTAATTAGCTATTATGCGTTTTTTTCGATTCTAATATGGTATTTCCAAACTGAAAAGTTAATAGGATATTTAGACTGCTTTACCTTAAATAAATTTCTTAAGTCAGGATCGATACTATTATCATCTTTTATATCTTTTAAAAAGTCAAATTTTATCAGGCGATTTTTAAATTTTGAATGTTTTGTGCTCCCAATAGCATTATAAAAAATAAATAATAGTTCATGCGAATTAAATTGCGCTCTCAATAAATCTGCATAATCACTTTTTCTATTGTCAGCACAGTATGAATCTATAAATTTCAGCATATTATGTAAATTCTTCATGAATGGGCCGAATGAATCTTTTGCATCTCCTTTTATACTCAAAAATGAATTTTCAATATTTTTCTGATGATTTTTTGGAATATTACTGTCTTTTTTAGAGTTTATTTCAAAATATAGTTTAAAATCACTGTTTAATTTTAAAATTGCTTTATCACCTACTAATTTATTTATTGAGATTTCTTTCTTTTCTTCCGGAAGTGATTGAAATAAAATTTGAAACATGTTTTTAAATTCATTTTGATCACTTTCTTCACTCTGCTTATAGATAATCTTATAAGTTAAGTAAATTGATAATATTCCAATAATTGGGCTAAGTGTGCCTCCGAAAAAATCTCCAAATGTTCCCCACTTATCATTGTCATCTGATAACTTTGAACTATCAAAGTGATTAAAGTATATGTACAATAGTACAGAATAAATTGATATTACAATCAGAGTGTAGATATTAAATATCTGTTTCAAAATTTTCATCATGTATATCAAATATTGGTTTTGAAATAAATTCACACCCAGTAAGTTCAGAATCCTCAAAATTTAATACACCAACTGGATACTCATATGCATCAAATGAAATTTCTATGTCGTTCATGCAATGTGGACAATTACCAACATAATTCCAATTATATTGGGTTTCGTTTCCCATATTTCTTTCGTAAGAATAGGTGTTTCTTTCAAAATCATCGGACTCGATTTCAAAATTTTTCAAGCATCTTTTACACTTGAATTCGGGTGGGGTTTTCATTAGCATATTTTGTGGAATTGCGTATTACTTATATATCCTACTTAATAATGTATATGTATCTGTCTACTAGAAAGAGTATTTATAATATAAAGTACGATAAGTTTTACAATACTACACAAAAAAAGAATATCATGACCTGTTTTTTTAATGAATTGACTTTTTTGGGTAGATTTTGGCGTAACAAAATTTTGTTAATCTTTTTGAAAAGATAATATCATTGGAAAGCAATAGTATTGTTTATATTTCTGTGAGCAATGAGGATTCGAACTCTCGAAACTCTATGTGTAAACCAAATACTATAAATCAATTGAGCGTATCATTCTAGGTTATTCAATCTCCAAAACTTTCTATTGCATTTTTTTTTCTTCAGGCAATTTCCAAAAATAAGCAGGGTCATGAGTGATAACATTATTTTTCAAATATTTATTGCTGTCTTTGTCAAAACCGGTTGGGATGAGCGAAATATATTGTAAGTCAGCATCGGCTTGTCTGTATCTGCTTTCTGTATTGAACTGGCTTTTGTTAGTGCACTGAATCCAATATAGGTTTTTGGCCATATAATTATCAAGATACCAGATTTTGGTTACTTTCGTTTCTGAATTTAACTTCATGGACTGATTGTTTCTTAATCGTTCCCTAACTTCTTCAATACTCAGCAGATTATTGTTTTCGTCCATGACATAAGCCCCGTGGGAAGCATCCATCCAAAGCCATTTTTTTAGCGTTTCGGAATATACACTATTAATGACATGGCAGTCGGTATCCGTGTCGTCTTTTGGCATACAGGTTACGTAGCGTGATTTAAAACCCATTGCGAGATACATTTCATTTAATGTCATAGCCTTGTGTCTGCAATTGATTCCTTTGCCTGTTGCCTTATGGTAGTTATAAAAATCAATGGCATCAAATTCACATAGTGCCCAATTGGTACCGTCATATTTGATACTGTTGGTAACAAACAACATGATATTGATTATTTTTGAAACTTCATCACCTGTTCCGGCTATGGAATCCAACTTGAAATATCGTTTCACTTCTGTTAGATTGCGGTCATTTGCTGCCTGATAATTAAAGGCGGGTAAAGAACTTTTATTTTCTGATATGTAATTCCCGGATTGCTGTAGCAGGAATAACTTGTCGTATTGTTTTAATTGACTAAATGCCTTTATAAACTTTTTCTCCTTGCGAATGTTTGTTAAATCGGCATCATTTAGCGCATTCTGATAATCTTTATAACCCCAGTCTATTGCTTTTTCAAAGCTGGCAATTGCTTGTTTTTTTTCATTTAACAATGATTGTAAACAAGCCAAATTATAGTAAACATTGGCATATACATCTTTAATAGTAGGTTGGAATTCCTGCTTTTCTTTTTCAGTTAATTTTAAATTGTCTAATGAAGTAGCAACTGTGTTTAAAACTGTAGCGGCCTGTTGGTATTCCTTTGCGGGATAATGTTTGTTATACTCGACTTGTGCTTTTTGCAAGTCCGAAAGAAATTTGTTCCATGTTGGTGAGCTGGATTGTGCAAATGAGCTGAATGCAAAAAATGCTGCCAAAAAAAAGGTAGTCAAAAGTTTCATAGGTCGTTCTGTTTTTTGATGATTGATTTTAAAAAATATGATTTTTTAAAACTCTTTTGCATTAAGACGAGGCTCCTTTTGAAATGTAACAGAACATTGTGAAAAAATAAAAAAAAGGGTAGGTTTTTAAGGTGTGGATGTTTTAAGAGGTTCAGTTTAAATAAAAGCCCAACCGAAGAGTTCAGCCTGGTTTTTTTAGGATTCATTATTGTTTTTACTCTTGTAATGCAACTGTGTTAATCCTGTATCAAACGTTTTTGCCTTCACGAATTCAAGTATTTGTTCAGGTCTTCCATCCTTGAAAAGTCTCGTTCCGTTGCCTAATAAAACCGGGATAACCGAAATTTTGAATTCATCTATTAAAGTATGCTTCATTAGCTCATTTATTATTTCAGCACCACCGTCGCAATATATATTCTTTCCCTGTTCGGATTTCAATTGTTTAACTAAGTCTGTAATGCTTCCCGTATAGAAAATAGTTCTGCCTAGCTGAGGACGTTCCGTTCTTGTAATGACATACACATCTCTTTGTCCGTTATCGTAATGGGATGGACCGATTTCTTTTAATACATAATCATAAGTTTTTCTGCCAATAATTATTGTGTCAATTGTTGATACAAATTCCGAATAGCCATAATCCTCCCCCTCTTTTTCTACGAGTTTCAGAAAGCTGAGGTCATCATTAGGTTTTGCAATGTAACCATCTAAACTCATTGCAATGAAAAGTGATATTTTTCGCATCTGTTATACATTTAATGTTTTTGCAAATTTATTTTTAGACAAACAATAATGCTTTGTAAAAATGCGACAAATTACAGATGTGATGGCCAAAGTCCCGTATTCCGTCTGATTTCATTACTAAGGTGCGAATGATCATAATAACCACATTCAAAGGCTATATCTAATAAACTCCGGTCTTGTTTGGAATTTTTAATCACACGCAGTGCATTCTGAAATCGAATAATATTGGAATATTCTTTTGGAGTTAATCCAATGTATTTTTTAAAATTCCTTTCAAGCTGCCTTACGGTTGTAAAGTTCTTTTTTGATAGTTCGGAAATACTTATTTGCCCGTTTGTCAAATGTATGTCATTAATAACGGGTTGTAATTGGATGTGTTGGCTTTTTACTCTTTCAGAATAGAAATGGTCAAAGTAGAGGAATGGGTTGTCAACTATTTTATCAATATCAAATGAGTTGTGTTTTTCAAATTCAACAGTATCATTAGTCAGCTCATTTTGGTCAGCATAATTATAGAAATTAGCAAAAGTTGCAGGTTTCAGGCAAACACCTAACAAATGAGTGTTAATGTTAATAAAGCTATCTTTGAAAGAATTCATTGCACCAACTATATAGGTTTTTCCAAACTCCATAGAAACTGAACCGTTATCCGTCAAACAAGTATCTCCCAAATTTATTAGAATGCCGGCACAGCCATCAGGGAAAACCCGTTCTCTTTGGAGTTCGGCTTCGTTTCCTTTTAATTCCCAGTAAAAATGAATAAAAGGATTTAAATCTTTATAAGGTTTTATTATTTTGTACTCCATTGGTTTTGGTATTGTTCGATACAGTGCTAACAAGTTATATGCCCAAACACGATATGTATTCACTGTTGTAAAAGTGTATTTGCCGCATCATCAATAACCGTTTTTACAATACTACACAAAAAAACTTTTGGATTGATTATTTTAACACAGTAAAAGTACTCTGTTTGAAGTCCCAACATTTGGATTTTCTTGTTTTTAAACACGTTCTGAAAGAACGAATATCCTGTAATGGTTTACAGTAATCCTCTTATAGTTAGCACTTGTTCATTGTTCCGGATTTTTTCTTGCTTTTGAACTATCATTGTAACGTATTTGTGTGATTTCGTGATTTGCATTTCGTCATTATCGTTCAATGTTCAAAGAATAAGATAATCAATCTAATCATTAATCTGTACAGGCGAATATGGTGATAACACATTAAAAATGCCGGAATACTTTCTTGAACATACATTGAATTTATGATTTCGATTTACAATTTGCTCCATATCGATAGTACCCAATACTTTGTGCAGGCTGTTTAAAAGATGTTCAATGAAAATGTGAAATAGTAAACTTGTATATAATATTTTCTGTCAGTTTCTTTGGAACCTACAAAATGCTTTATATGTTTGCCGTCGAAAATTTATTAACCCGCAATAACAAATATGAAAAGAATAATTACAATTTTATTAGTATCACTAAGCCTACAGTTGTCAGCGCAATGTGTTCAAAAGGCCGGAGCAGGATCCTCCTGTACTTTTGTAATCAAATCAGACGGAACACTTTGGGCCTGGGGTAGAAATAACTATGGCCAATTGGGAATCGGTAATACTACTAATACTCCGGTAAAAACCCAGGTCGGTACTGCTTCAAACTGGCAAAATATAGAAGGCGGGCAATTCCATACAGTAGCCATAAAAGCAGATGGGACGCTCTGGGCGTGGGGCCTTAATGACAACGGCCAGTTAGGGCTAGGCAATACCACTAACAGAACCGTCCCAACTCAGGTATCCTCCAGTAATATCTGGTCTAGCGTAGCTGCAGGATATGATCATACAGTGGCAATTACGAATGATGGAACCATGTATGCCTGGGGACTTAACGATCATGGCCAGTTAGGTGACGGTACCAGTACCAATAGGACTAGTCCCAGACTTATCGGAACGGGTTGGAAGAGTGTTTCTGCAGGAAACAATGTCACAATCGCTGTAAAAACGGATGGAACACTTTGGGGCTGGGGTCAAGGCAGTCAGGTTGTTGGTGATGGCACGACTTCTGACAGATTTTCACCTGTTCGACTTGGAACAGATACCAATTGGAAGAGTGTAAGCCGTGGTGTAAGCCATACTTTAGCCTTAAAAACGGATGGGACACTTTGGGCATGGGGAACGGGCGGACGTGGCCAAATGGGTAACGGTACTACTTCTGGATACTCAGTACCTACGCAAGTGGGAACTGATACTAACTGGGAAAGCGTTAAAGCAGGTTTTTTCTTTAGTATTGGTAGGAAAACTGACGGTACGATATGGGCATGGGGACAGAATACATACTACCAATTGGGCTTAGGGGCAAGCACTGCGGATGTATTGGTTCCTACTCAAATTGGTACTGAAAATGACTGGCGTACCATTTCAGTAGGTACAAGTTCACTATTTTCAGGAGCTATAAAAAATGATGGTTCATTCTGGGCCTGGGGCTATAACAATTACTCGCAATTGGGTGACGGGCTTACGGGGCGACTGCAGGTGCCGACATTGATTGCCTGTCCTGGAAGTATGATCGTAACTGAAACGGCCTGTGACAGCTATACCTGGGCAGTTACCGGAATAACTTATA
>NZ_MKVG01000020.1:0-301798 GCF_001899155.1 Flavobacterium sp. 38-13 | reverse complement strand
GGCTTGCGACAGTTATACGTGGGCGGCAAACGGAACGACTTACGCAACGAGCGGAACCTACACCCATGTTACGACCAATGCCTCCGGATGTACAAACACCGCAACGCTGAATCTGACCATCAATAACAGCACGACATCAAGCCTTACCGAAACGGCCTGCGACAGTTATACTTGGGCTGCAAACGGAACGACTTACACAACAAGCGGAACCTACACCCACGTTACGACCAACGCTTCCGGATGTACAAACACCGCAACGCTGAACCTTACTATCAACAACAGTACGACATCAAGCCTTACCGAAACGGCCTGCGACAGTTATACGTGGGCGGCAAACGGAACGACTTACACAATAAGCGGAACCTACACCCATGTTACGACCAACGCTTCCGGATGTACAAACACCGCAACGCTGAACCTTACGATCAACAACAGTACGACATCGAGTGTTACCGAAACTGCTTGTGACAGCTATACCTGGGCGGCAAACGGAACGACTTATACAACGAGCGGAACCTACACCCATGTTACGACCAACGCTTCCGGATGCACGAACACCGCAACGCTGAACCTGACCATCAACAACAGCACGACATCAAGCCTTACCGAAACGGCCTGCAACAGTTATACCTGGGCAGCAAACGGAACGACTTACACAACGAGTGGAACGTACACCCATGTTACGACCAACGCTTCCGGATGTACCAACACGGCAATATTAAATTTAACCATAAACAATTCGGAATCTCCGGTTGGTGAATCGTCCCAGACAATAACCGTTGACGTTTCCGGTGATGCAACAATCTCTGATATTGTTATCAGTCCGTCAACTGTTGTTTGGTATGCATCTGAATCGGATGCAATATCAAATACTAGTCCGCTGAATGGCACTACAACTTTGGTGAACGGTGCTACTTATTATGCAGTCTATACGACTAGTCAAGGCTGTAGAAGCATTCCATATCCGGTAACGGTTTCAGTTGCATTGGGTACGAATTCTTTTAATGATACGAAACTTAGTTTTTATCCAAATCCAACTTCGGACGTGCTGTACATTAAATATAGCCATACAATTAATACTATAAGTGTAAATAATGTATTGGGCCAGGAGGTATATGCCAAATCGATAAATGCGAATGACGGAGTAGTGGAATTTTCGAATTTACCGTCAGGGAATTACTTTGTTAAGGTAACTAGTGGTGATTTCGCTAAAATTATTAAAATTATAAAAAGATAAATAAAACAATTGCTTAATAACTAAATCCCAAATTCTGATAAGAGTTTGGGATTTTTTTATGATGCAGTTAGTAAGTAAACAAGTCTGAAAGTAAAGATAGGTGCCTGGATTGACAGATGTATTGTGAAGGTCGGGAGAAAGCTGTTAGTGGGGTTTTACTTTTTTAGCCATTGCTGAAAACAAACATCCTGTGGCAAAATTTATAAACGTTGTGCCAAAGAAAAAGCCTCACTAGGATTTCCTGGTGAGGCTTAAGTTTCTGTGGGCGATGAGGGATTCGAACCCCCGACCCTCTGGGTGTAAACCAGATGCTCTGAACCAACTGAGCTAATCGCCCTGACTACCTCACATCATTTTGATTATTGTAATGGTGTTCGGTGAACTTGTTTGCGAGTGCAAATATAGACTGTTTTTTTATATCTGCAAACAATATTCGTAAAAATTATAAAATTTCTGCCACTACAAATGTGCTTCCGCCAATGTAGATAAAATCCGTTTCAGAAGCATTATCTAAAGCGTTTTTGTAAGCTTCTGCAACAGAGGAGTATACTTTTCCGTTAAGTCCAAAAGTTGCTGCTTTTTCTTGTAATGCTGTTGCGTCTAGTCCGCGGGGAATATTTGGCCTGCAAAAATAATATTTGGCATTTTTTGGAAAAAGAGGCAGTACATCATCCATATCTTTGTCGTTTACAACACCCAAAACAATGTGCAGAATGTCAAATTTTTGACGAGCAACCTGTTTCATAACAATTTCCAGTCCGTGTTTGTTATGGGCTGTATCGCAAATTATCTTAGGAGCTTCTTTTAATTGCTGCCAACGTCCTTGCAATCCGGTGTTTTTTATGACATTCCAGAATCCGTCTTTTATATTTTCTTCTGAAATTAGAAAATTACCCTGTGACTGCAGTGCGCGAACGGCCTGTAATACGGTTTTCTTATTTTGTTCCTGATAATCTCCCGTAAGGGTAGAAGGGAAGGTAGTGTTGATTAAATCGGAAGCGAAGTATATTTCAGACTGCATTTCTGTTGCTCTTTTCTCAAATACGGGTCTCGTTTCTGTAGTATATTCTCCAATAACTACAGGAGTTTTTGGTTTGATGATTCCGGCTTTTTCAAAAGCAATCTTTTCCATCGTATTGCCTAAAAACTGTACATGGTCCATCCCGATATTGGTAATAACAGAAAGTAAAGGAGAAATGATATTGGTGGAATCCAATCGCCCGCCCATACCCACTTCAATAATGGCAATATCTACCTTTTCCTGACGGAAATAATCAAAGGCCAGTCCAACGGTCATTTCAAAAAAACTCAACTGGTTCTGTTCAAAAAAAGATTTGTTTGCAGCGATAAACTGTATCACAAAATCTTCTGAGATTTCTTTGCCGTCAATTTTTATTCTTTCCCTGAAATCTTTTAAATGAGGAGAAGTATAGAGTCCGGTTTTATATCCGGCTTCCTGTAAAATCGAAGCCAGAAAATGAGATGTAGAGCCTTTTCCGTTAGTTCCGGCTACATGAATTGTTTTAATGTTCTTTTCCGGATGATGAAGATGGTTGGCTAATAAAACAGTATTGGTCAGGTCTTCTTTGTAAGCCGAAGCGCCTTGTTTTTGATACATTGGCAGCTGGCTAAACATCCAGTCTAAGGTTTCGGTATAGGTCATCAGGAGATGATTTCAGTAATTTAATTTAAGCCGAAGTTATAAATGATTTTACCAACCTGGCGGTCAGGGGCATCACTGCTTGCCTGCCATTTGGTTCTCATGGCGGCTTGTTTTGCCTGGTCTCTTAAACATTTGGCTGTAATGGTAGTTCCCTTGATTCCGGCTGTAGCGCTAATGGTATTGCCGTTTTTATCTACAGACACTTCAACAACAACAACCCCGGTTTCATTACTGCAATCGCTGTTGGGCATTGGTTTTGACAAAGCTTTTCGGTTTCCTAACGAATAACCGCCTCCGCTTCCGCCACCAGAGCCTGGTCCGCTTCCCGGTCCATTTCCGGGACCGTTACCCGGTCCGTTTCCGCCTCCGGTTCCTCCGCCAGAGCCACCATCACCATAATAATTGTTGGAATTTTTATCACCATTCTGCTTTCCTTTATTTCCCGATATTCCATCGTCACCATCACCGCCTTTATTGGCACCACCCAAAATGCTGGAAAGTGCATCATTTGTGGATTTGGATGGTTGTTGTTTTTTTTCAGTCGGAGTAATGGTTGGTTTTTTGACTTCTGTTTTGACAGGCTTTTTTGTTTCGGTAACAGAAACAGCATCCTCATCAGAGTCTTGCGTCAAAATGTCTTCCTGTGAGCTGGCTGTTGGCTGTGGTGCTGATTTTGTCGTTTGGGTTACTTTTAAAACCTCACTGGTATAATCAGCACCAGAACCAAACTCACTATCGCCAAAATTTACGGTCACGCCTCCACCTCCGCCTCCGGCAAGTTCCTGGATTCTTTCCTCAGTAGCAAATTTGATCAGAAACAAAAGCAATAGCAGCAACGCAAACAAAGCTGTTGTGATGGCTAAGGACTTTTTTTGTTCGTCAGAAAGGGTGACATTCATAGTTTTTGCGAATTATGCTTGATAAAGATAACGTAATTATCGAAAAAATGTTATCTGAATACTATCAATAATTAGACCAACTGTTTTAGGGCAATTTCGAAAGCAGTGGCGCTGATGTTTTTCTTGTCAGCGTTCAGGTCATGCGCTTTCTGGATTGCATTTTTGATGGTTTCAGAAGTATCGCTAAAGATAGCTTCGTCTGTCATCTGTACTTTTTTCTCCATGAAATAAGCAAATACCCTTGCCATTCCGCAGTTTGAAATGAAGTCAGGAATCAGGCTTATCTTTTTGTCGGCAGCTTCCATAATCGGGCCAAAGAAAATCTCTTTATCAGCAAACGGAACGTTGGCACCACATGAAATCACTTCCAATGCGGCAGCCGCCATATTGTCTAATTGCTCTTGAGTAACCAATCTTGAAGCAGCACACGGAGTGAAGATTTCAGCACCGATAGTCCATATTTTTTGGTTGATTTCAGCAAAGGGAATCATATTGTCAGCTACAAGCTGGTTGCCGTTTTTATTAACGAATAAATTTCTGATTTCTTCAAAAGTAAAACCGTTTTCGTTGATAACTCCGCCATCTCTGTCGATAATACCCACGATTTTCGCTCCCGAATTAGCCAGGTAATAAGCCGCGGCAGAACCTACATTTCCAAATCCCTGAACGATGGCTTTTTTACCTTTGATGTTTCCGCCGTAGATGTCATAGAAATGACGCACCGCTTCCGCAACACCAAAACCGGTAATCATGTCGGCTACTGTATATTTTTGGTTTACATCAGGAGAGTAGATAGGATTTTCGATAACTTTTACAACACCTTGACGCAATTGTCCGATTCTGTTGATTTTATCAGCTTCGCTTGGTTTGAAATGTCCGTTGAAAACTCCTTCTTGTGGGTGCCATACACCGCATTCTTCAGTCATTGGAATTACTTCGTGGATTTCATCAACATTCAAATCGCCTCCGGTTCCGTAATAGCTTTTCAATAAAGGAGAAACGGCTTTATACCACCTTTGTAAAACGCCTTTTTTTCTTGGGTCGTTCGGGTCGAAATTGATGCCGGATTTAGCTCCGCCAATTGCCGGCCCTGAAACTGAAAATTTTACCTCCATGGTTTTTGCCAAAGAGAGAACCTCATTCACGTCAAGTCCTTTTCTCATTCTTGTTCCACCTCCGGCAGCACCACCGCGAAGCGAATTGATTACTGTCCACCCTTCGGCTTCAGTTTCGGAATCTTTCCAGTTGAATATTATTTCAGGCTCTTTATTCTCAAATTTCTTAAGTAAATCTTTCATTATATTGTATTATTTGTATGTTGTTTTTTATTGGTTTGCAAATATAGTTTTAAAAGCATCAATGCGCAAAGTTTTAGAAATTCCGTTTAAGGCAGGAATATTTTTCCGGAACTGTGGTCGTGTTTGGCTCCGGTCACGCTAGCCAATACATTCACTTCATTTCGCAGTTTTAAAATGCCAAGCAAGGCGAAAATCAGCGCTTCTTTATATTGTACTGTTTTGTCATCCGGCACTTCGAATTTCATTTCAGGCAAATGGAAGGCCATTCTCTCGAGTAAAAATTCATTATAGGCGCCACCTCCGGTTACCAGAAGGTTTCCTGTTTTTTTAGGAACGGCTAACAAAGTCTGTATAGCGATATGCTCTGCAAAAGTCCGCAATTTGTCTTCTATGGAAATATTATGTCTTTCCATCATTGGCAGTACGATTGTTTTTACAAACTCATAGCCAAGGGATTTAGGATAGGCCTGAGCATAAAAATCAATGTTGTTAAGTTCCTGCAATAATAGTTCGGAAATAGTTCCGCTTCGGGCAATCGTTCCTTTGTCGTCATATTCATAACCTAATAGGTCGGCATAAAAATTAAGTACCGTATTGACAGGAGAAATATCAAATGCGATTCTTTTACCATCCTGTTCAAAGGAAATATTAGAAAAGCCGCCAAGATTCAGGCAAAAATCATATTCGGGAAACAGGAAACGGTCACCAATTGGAACCAATGGAGCTCCCTGTCCGCCATAATCCACATCCTGTACGCGGAAATCGCAGATTACTTTCTGATTGGTAAGTTTTGCTATTTCCGGAAGATTTCCAATCTGTAAGGTAAAACCGTTTTGGGGCTGGTGCAGGATTGTATGTCCGTGAGAACATACACCATCCAGATTTTCCAACTGATTTGCTGCAATAAAATCAGAAATCACATTCCCTAATAATAAGGTATAATCTGTATTTAGTTTTTCGAGTTCTTCTAGTGAAAAATCTACTGCTTTTTTTAGTCTGTAAACCCAGTCTTCCGTATAAGGAACTGCCTTGGTTTCCTCAATTTGATAGTGCCAGCGGTTTTCCAACCGACTAAAAATTATATGGGCCAGGTCAATACCATCCAAGGATGTGCCTGACATAACTCCGATAACGTTATAGTTTTCTTTAGCCATAGCGCCAAAATTAGGCAATCTTATTGAAAATTTGATATTTAATATTTACATTTGGGCGCACAAAAACAATAAAACGGCAAATAATACCTTTAAAATTATGGATTTTAAACTAACCGAAGAACATCTGATGATTCAGCAAGCGGCAAGAGATTTTGCTCAGGCAGAACTGCTTCCAGGTGTAATTGAAAGAGACGAACATTCAAAATTCCCAACAGAACAGGTCAAAATGATGGCCGATTTAGGTTTCCTTGGAATGATGGTTGACCCGAAATATGGTGGAGCCGGATTGGATAGTGTTTCTTATGTTTTGGCAATGAAAGAAATTGCAAAAGTAGATGCTTCGGCAGCAGTAGTAATGTCTGTGAACAACTCACTTGTTTGTGCAGGTATAGAGAAATACTGCAATGAGGAACAAAAACAAAAATACCTTGTGCCTTTGGCTAAAGGTGAAGTAATAGGAGCTTTCTGTCTTTCTGAACCGGAAGCCGGAAGTGATGCGACTTCTCAAAAAACAACAGCAATTGACAAAGGTGACCATTACCTTTTGAATGGTACAAAAAACTGGATTACTAACGGAGCTACAGCTTCTACTTATATTGTAATTGCTCAAACCGATATTGAAAAAGGACATAAAGGAATTAATGCTTTCCTTGTTGAAAAAGGATGGGCTGGTTTTGAAATTGGCCCGAAAGAGCAAAAAATGGGAATTCGCGGTTCTGATACACATTCTTTAATGTTTACAGATGTGAAAGTTCCAAAAGAAAACAGAATCGGTGAAGAAGGTTTCGGATTCAATTTTGCAATGGCGGTACTGAATGGAGGAAGAATCGGAATCGCTTCTCAGGCACTTGGAATCGCAGCCGGAGCTTACGAACTGGCATTGAAATACTCAAAAGAAAGAAAAGCTTTCGGGAAAGAAATTTCCAAGCACCAGGCCATTGCTTTTAAACTGGCAGATATGGCAACGCAAATCAGTGCGGCAGAAATGCTTTGCCTGAAAGCGGCTTGTGAAAAAGATGCTGGACAAGACATTTCACAATCAGGAGCAATGGCAAAATTGTTTGCTTCTCAAACAGCAATGGATACTACCATTGAAGCGGTACAGATTCATGGCGGTAACGGATATGTTAGAGAATACCATGTAGAAAGAATGATGCGTGATGCAAAAATCACCCAGATATATGAAGGAACTTCAGAAATTCAAAGAATCGTAATTTCAAGAAGTATCCTGAATGCATAAATTTGTCAAATTTTGACGTTAAAAAAATCCGGCAGTTTCTGCTGGATTTTTTTTTAACAAATTATTTTAAAATACTATCTTTATCCTCATGAGTCAAAAACCGAGATCTTTAAAAGTAAAAGTTATTATAGGGTATTTGTTGCTTTTTGTAATAGCCGCTTTGTCGGTCTGGTTTATCTATTCTGAAATCCTAAAAATTGCCACTCCCAGTAATAATGCCAATGCAGACAGCCAAAAGGTAATCCGTGTCAGTAATGCTATTGCCAGTTTATATGCTTCTGAAACTGTCGGGAGAAACTCAATATTGACAGGTTCTAAAGCCGATCTTAATGAATATACTAAGCTGCTTGACAGTATAAAATTAGAGATTGAAGCTATAAAGTCAGAAGCCGATAAAACACAGCTTCCCAAACTGGATACGATTCAATACCTCTTGCAGCGAAAGAAAAACAGTATCAATGAAATTATAGAATTCAGGAGATATCTCGATACAAGGGCAACCTATAAAAGAGCCGAAAGAAAGGTATATTACACTAAAGATTCATTGGTCAAAAAAATAAAACCGGTGCAGTTTTCGGGAAGACAGCAGTACCGTTCGTTTTTAAACGAAGTACTTACGAAAAAACAGCTGGATTCTTTGAGCAAACTGCCGCTTTCCAATGATTCACTTACTATGGCTATTCAAGGAGCAATACGGAAAGAAGCTTCAAGAGAAATTGATAAACAATATGAATTAGTGGGAAAGGAGCAGAAAATGCTTGATGAAAACCGATATATTTCCGACCAGCTCCGAACCGTACTTTCTTCTTTAGAAAAGCAGATGTTGGAAAAATCATATGCAAAAATTAATGAATCCAAACGGGCTATTGATAATACAATCCAAACTATTGCATGGGTTGGTGCCATAACATTCTGTCTCCTGATTGTTTTTGGTTACATAATAATAAGAGACCTTACTATAAACCAAAACTACAGAAACCAGCTTGAAGCGTTAAATGCGGAAAAAGAAGACCTGTTGCGAAGTAAAATGATGCTTTTGGCTACCGTTACGCACGATATACAGACGCCATTGGGAAGCGTTATCGGTTTTTCAGACCTGTTAAAAAATACCGATGTTAATCCAAAACAGTTACAATACTTAGATAATATAAAACATTCTTCAAATTATATATTAAAGCTGGTTAATGATTTGGTGGATTTCTCCAAATTGGAAAACAACCGCATTAATATTGAGAAAGTCAGCTTTAATTTTAAAGACCTGATTGAAAGTACCTGCAAACCATTAGAGCCAAATGCAGAGAATAAAGGAATAGAGCTCAATTGGGATGTGGAAGAAGTATTGGATGACAATTTTATATCAGATCCTTACAGGCTGAAGCAAATTTTGACCAATCTGATTTCAAACGCTATAAAATTCACCCAGGAAGGATCTGTTGAGGTTCATGCCAGGGTAGAATCGGCCACCATTGTTGTTTCTGTAATCGATACCGGAATCGGGATTGCAAAGAACAAGCAAAAAGCGGTTTTTAAAGAGTTTACGCAAGCGCATGCCGGAATAGAAAAGAAATTTGGAGGAACTGGTCTTGGCTTGACGATTGCGAAAAGAATGCTACAGCTTTTAGATGGAAATATCGTGGTAGATAGTGAAGAAAATAAAGGTTCCATATTTACGATTACGATTCCGGCTATAAAATCGGAAGCTGAGGCTGTTGAGGTTGGTGTTCCAAATTTAGATTCGGAAACGGAATTTTTGAAAGACAAAAGAATTTTGATTGTTGATGACGATGCGATGCAGCTTTCGCTTATGAAAGAAATTTTCGCGAATTATCCAGTAAAAGTGACTACACTGGTTGACGCAGCCAAAGTGAGAAATCTGTTGGAGCACGAACAATTTGACCTTGTCCTGAGCGATATACAGATGCCTAATATTGACGGATTTGAATTAGTGAGAATTATTCGCAATAACAATAATCCGGAAGTAGCAGCTATTCCTGTAATTGCCTTATCTGGTAAAAGAAACCTTAATCCTGAAGATTTTACAAGCAAAGGATTTACGGCATTTCATCCAAAACCATTGCGCCTGGAAGAGTTGTTGCTTCTTATGAAATCCATATTTAATGGAAAACCCGTAGACGTTGCTGTTCAGGTAGCGGAAGCCAGAAAAGATGAAAAATTATTTGACTTGTCAAGCCTGAATAAGTTTACCCAAAACGATCCGGTTTCTTTAAAATTAATTGTGGATACTTTTATTGCCAGCGTTTCCGAAAACACCGAAGCGTTGCGACAAGCTACCTGTGAAATGAACCTGAAAAGGATGTCGGAAGTTGCCCATAAAATGATTCCGATGCTGAAACAAATGGAAGTATATTCAATTTCAGACCTCTTAGAACCAATAGAAGACCAGAGTTTGGAATACGATAAGGAAGAAATGGAAAAGTATGTAGCAATTATTTTCCAAAAATTATCAGTCCTTATTTCTGAATTGGAAAAGGAAATTAGTTAAAGAGATGCTAAGTTGCTAAGGTTCTGAGTTACTAAGGTCGTGTGTTTTGTTTGCGAAATAAGAAGTTATAGAAAACGAGCTTTTCACACCTTTTATAATTGATATAGATTTCCTTAAATCCGCGTCTAAAATGAATTTCTTAGGTAGATTTGAAGTTAGCTTGTCAAATAGGGTACTTAAGTACTTAGCTGCTGAGATACTAAGTCGCTCAGCAACTAAAAAACTAAAGGTCGATACTGTATAATTTCAATTTGTTATAAAGCGTTTTCCTATCGATATTCAGCAATTTAGCCGCTTTGGTTTTATTGAAGCCTGCTTTTTCCAAAGCTGAGCGTATAGCCGATTCTTCATTTTCTTTCGAATAATACGGAATAGCGTTTTCCTGTTCAATGGCAGAACGCATTTCCTGTGGCAATACGTCAATAGGAACAGAATTACTCTTGGTTAATAATACAGAACGTTTGATGGTGTTCTTCATCTCACGTAAGTTACCCGGCCAGTCATAATTCATAAATAGTTCAATGACTTCGTCATCAAAACCCTCGATGTTTTTTTCAAGGTCGTCGTTAGCCAAAGCCAGAAAATGGTGTGCGAAAACCATGATATCCTGTTTCCTTTCACTCAGTTTTGGAGCCTGAATGCAGAATTCATTCAGCCTGTGATAAAGGTCCTCACGAAAATCACCTCGCTTCACTGCTTCTGAAAGGTCTTCATTGGTAGCGGCAATAACACGAATATCAACCTTAACCTCATGATTGCTTCCTACCGGTTTTACTTTTCGTTCCTGTAACGCACGAAGCAACTGAATCTGGACTTCATAGGAAAGGTTTCCTACTTCGTCCAAAAATAAAGTCCCGCCGTTTGCCGCTTCAAAATGTCCCGTTTTATCATTAATGGCACCTGTAAAGGAGCCTTTTATGTGTCCGAAAAATTCGCTTGAAGCAAGTTCTTTAGGAATGGCACCACAATCCACAGGAATAAAAGGCTTGTCCTTTCGTTTGCTCTGTGTGTGAATGGTGTGGGCAATATATTCTTTTCCTGTACCGCTATCACCAATAATGAGTACCGACATGTTGGTTGGCGAAACAAGACTGATGTATTCATGCAGCTGATTGGATGTCGAGCTGCCCCCTTTTACAAAAGCAAAATCAGAAGTTTCCTTTTTATCTTTTTTTTCAGCGACAGGTTGTTGTTCCGGTTTTTCGAGCCTCTTTTTTAAGGCCTGCTCTATAGTATGGAGAATTTCGTCAGGATTGATAGGTTTGCCTACATAATCGTAAGCTCCCATTTTCATAGCACTGACCGCTGTTTTAATATCCGTATATCCGGTCATTAAGACAACCTGGGTTTTAAAAGAAGTTTCTTTTATATATTTTAATATCTGAATACCGTCACTGTCAGGCAATCGGATATCTGTAAGGACAACATCAAAAATTTGATTTCGTATCGCTTCTTCAGCTTCTTTCGCGTTGAAAGCGTTGGTAACATCATAACCTTTTTTTTGCAAGAAGGTTTTCAGCATTACGCAAAAAGACGTGTCATCATCAATCACCAAAATTTTCGAGCTCATATTGGGGTATAAATGTTTTCACAAATTTAAAATTTTAAACCAATTTTAAATGTTAATATATGTTATAATATAAAACAATAAAGGAGATGCCCCCACATCTCCTTTATATTGCGAAGAATTATAAATTCTTCCTTCAACAAACTTAACTTAAACTATGCTTCTTTTATAAACTCACCTGTAGCCGTGAAATAAGCCGTAACGGTCTTGTCATCTTTAGATAGGACCAGCTTGTATTCTCCGTCGCTAGCAACGTGCGCTTCCTTTATTGTATATCCGCCATATTTTGAACTGATGGTTTTTAAAACATCAGCCGGAATAGCAGATGGTTCAATAGGTTTATATTGTTTTTCCTGGGTTACGGAAATTTCATTTGTCGTTTTATCTAATGCCGCAGCGTTTACTCCAAAACTCAATATTAATGCGGCTAATACTAAAATCTTTTTCATAACAATTTTTTTGTGGTAATAGCTGTGTTTCTTTTTCGATTAGTTAATAGAAAGAAATGTGCCATTTTGAGAAAGTAATGCGAATTATATGTAAATACCTGTAAATCAATAACATTCTTATGTTTTGAATTATTGTGGAATATGGGGAATCTGTGTAAAAGTGTGGAATTTGCTCCTAAAAAGTGTGGAATTCAACAATTTTAGTGGCATTTTGAGAATGTAGGAAAAAGATGATTCTCTTAATAAAGCATAAAATTAGTGAGAAAATCTATGACAAATGATGCCAGAATAGGTTCTATGGTTGGACAGAGTGGGGATATATATTTTTGAAAAGACTAATGACTCAGGATTTTTTTATTTTAGCGAAAACTAACCCATTCTTCCAAAAAAAGAAATAGTTTTGAAAAAAAATTAATGACTAATAAGACATTGGTTTTGACCGATCGGCTTCGGTTGTGGATTTTATTTAGCCACAGATTAAAAGAATTATGCAGATTTAAGAGATCTATATCTCGAAAAGTATAACTTATAATGCAAAGATAGCTTTGCGATTTAAAAATTGAGATGAAAAATATCATTATAACAGGAACCAGCAGAGGAATTGGTTATGAACTGGCATTGTTATTTGCCAATGAGGGTCATCAGGTTTTGGCCATTTCCAGAAAAACACCAAAGGCATTAATAGAAAATCCAAATATTACCTGTCTTTCTGTTGATTTGGCGAATGAAACCGATTTGGCTAAAATCCAAAACTTCCTTTCTTCTACCTGGAAACAGGTTGATGCAATCGTTCATAATGCAGGGGCGTTGTTGTTAAAACCTTTTTCGGAAACTTCTACACAGGATTTTGAGCAGATTTATAAAGTAAATGTTTTTGGTGTTGCTTCGCTGACAAGAATTTCATTGCCTTATTTAAAATCCGGAAGCCATGTTGTAACGATTAGCAGTATGGGGGGCATTCAGGGAAGTATGAAATTTGCCGGACTGTCTGCCTACAGTTCCAGTAAAGGAGCTGTTATTACACTTTCGGAGCTGCTTTCTGAAGAATATAAAGAAAGAGGTATTTCCTTTAATGTATTAGCGTTAGGCTCTGTCCAGACCGAAATGCTTGCTGAAGCTTTCCCGGGTTATCAGGCGCCGCTTTCAGCTAAAGAAATGGCAGATTATATTTATGATTTTACCCTTAAAGGAAATAAGTTCTATAACGGAAAAGTCCTTCAGGTATCTTCCTCAACTCCTTAATTTATTGTAGAAAGAAATTGCAACTTTTTTATTTTCTATAAAAGTAACCACTTCAATTTTTCTGCCTTTATCTATGATATTGAAAGTCACGTGGTGCTCTTCAATTTCTTTTTGGCTATTTAGGGAGCAACTAATATTGGAACCTTCAATTTCGATTTTAAATTGGACAGGAAAGGGATTATTGTTTTTAATCCGAAGGTCTTTATAACCATAAACCACAGTAGCGTCGGCCCCTAAAGGAGTGAATCGTTCTTCTTCGGAATAGATGTCTACAGAATGGTTATGCCTTTCCAGTATCTCTAAATTGGCTAGGAGAGCGGTGTGGTAAATAATTCCAGAAAGTTGGCAAAGTCCGCCGCCGGTTTCTTCAGAAATTTTCTGGTTTACGATATTCCGTCCTTTTTTAAAACCGTTTCTTTCGGAAGGATTTCCTACTATTTTCCAAAAAGAAAAAAGTTCGTCTGGATAGATACAGATTTGATTGATTGCTTTGGAAGCCAGTTTCAGATTATGGATTTTGTTATCGAAATGGGTTCCTTTTTTTATTTCCTGTTTAATTGTGATAGAGAAACCGGATATGTTTTCTTGTGGTCTTTTTTGGGCAAAGCGATTCTTCGAGATAAATTTTAAATCGGTAATCTGTCTTTTAATTATCCTGAATTTTAGCTTTATTGCGGTTGGGATAAGTTTTTTCACTTGGTTGAGCTTTTTCTAATTCGATGACGAGGTAGGAAGAATATTCTTTGAGAAAGGATTTGCAAAAAAAGGCATCTATTTTTTGCAATAAAGGTCGGGCTGAAGAAGGAAATCTGTGGATAGGAAAAAAAAGGATTCCCCGGTAATATTTTATGGTCCAGTCTGGAATTATAAGACTTTCGATATCTTTTATTGAAAGAGCATTGGCGCCATGCCAGCCTGTTTTTTTATAATTGAAAAGTTTTCTTCTTTTTTCAGAGGGGAAATCAAAAATTAGCTTCCCGTCTTTTTTTAGTTTTTGATGCGACTCTTTAAGGAAATTATTTACAGTGGCTTTGTCTAAATGCATTATGACGTGAAAAGAAAATATAATGTCAAAGAAAGCATCAGGATGCGGAATATCAGAAATACTGCCCAGACTGATGTTTTTCTCCGGGAACTTGTGCTTTGCAACTTCAATCATTTTTGGACTGATATCTACTCCGTGGCTTGCCAGGTCCAAAAATCTTCCTGTACCACAGCCTAAATCCAAAATGTTAGCCGAGCTGAGGTGAGGCAAACACTTTTTTAAATAGGCTCTTTCCTGGATGTCAATATATGTCCCATAGGAATTTCCGAACCTGTTTTGGTCGTAAGTCGATGCTAATTCATCATAATATATTTTTATTTCCTCAATCATATTCTAAATGTATAGCATTTCTACCAAAAATAAATAAATTTGTAATAATGAGTGAAGTCTTATCAAAATATCTCCCTGAACATGCTGTGGAGCCTTGTTTCGAATTAATTAAGGCTAATGAGGTCCATCTTAAAATAGTTAATGAACGGGTAACGCGCCATGGTGATTATAGAAAAGGGCCGGGGGGGAAACATGAAATTACCATAAATTCCAACCTGAATAAGTACAAGTTCCTGATGACGCTGATTCATGAAATTGCGCATCTTGTGGCTTTTAAAAAGTTTGGCAGGAATATTAAGCCTCACGGTAACGAATGGAAATATACCTTTCAGCAATTGATGGTGCCTTTTATTCGTCCTGAGATTTTTCCAAGTCAGGTTTTACCGCTAATGGCGAGGCATTTTAGGAATCCTGCGGCAAGTAGTGATACCGATGCGACTTTGTCTTTGGCCTTAAAGCAATTTGATAAGGAAAACGACAAGAATTATATTTTTGAAATACCATACGGTAGTTTTTTCAGGATTTATAATGGCAAAATATTTAAGAAAGGAGCTCAGAGAATCAAAAGGTTCGAATGCCAGGAAGTAAGTACGGGAAGAATCTATTTGTTTAGTCCCAATGCTGAGGTTGAGCTTTTGCCGGCCAGATGTTAAATGTTGATTAAACGATTTTGATTTGAATTAAGAAATAATAATATTTACATAGAGATTGTGTAAATGATTTATCCAAGATGAATAAAAACTATTTTGCCATATTAATGGCTGGAGGTGTGGGGTCCCGATTTTGGCCGGTTAGTACCAGTGAGTTTCCAAAGCAATTTCACGATATGTTGGGAACGGGAGAAACCCTGATTCAAAAAACTTTCAGCAGGCTGTCTAAACTGATTCCGGAAGAAAATATTTTTATTCTGACCAATGAAAGCTATAATGACTTGGTTTTAAGCCAGCTTCCTCAGGTAAGCCAGGAACAGGTATTGCTTGAACCAGCCATGAGAAATACGGCTCCTTGTATTTTATATGCTTCATTAAAAATAAAAAAAATAAATCCTGATGCCGTTATAGTTGTGGCCCCAAGCGACCATTGGATTGAAGATGAAACGGCATTCGTAAGCGATTTACAGACTGCTTTTGACTTCTGTGAAAAAGACAATGCTTTGATGACTCTGGGAATACAGCCAGCTTTCCCAAATACAGGTTTTGGCTATATCGAATATGATAAGTCGGATGCAAACCAAGTAAAAAAAGTAAGCCAGTTTCGGGAAAAACCGGATTATGAAACTGCAAAAGAATTTCTGAAGAGTGGTAATTTTCTTTGGAATGCCGGAATATTTATCTGGAGCGCAAAATCAATTATACAGGCTTTTGAGACCTATCAGCCCCAAATGTATGCTTTATTTATGCTTGGTTATGGAGCCTATAATTCTGATTTGGAAAAAGTTTTTATTGAAGAGAATTACGCCGAATCTGAAAATATTTCGATTGATTATGCAGTTATGGAAAAAGCACCTAATGTGTTTGTCCTACCGGCTACTTTTGATTGGAATGATTTAGGAACGTGGGGCTCTTTGTATGAAAAACTTCCAAAAGATAACCAGTTGAATGCTGTCGTAAATGCGTCTGTAGTTTTAGAAAATGCTTCCAATAATATTATTCGTACCGATGCTAAAAAATTAATCGTTATTGATGGATTAAACGATTATATCATTGTGGACAAGGAAGATGTGCTGTTGATTTATCCTAAAGGGAAAGAACAGGAAATAAAGAGAATCCGAGAGATTGTAAATAAATAAAAAAAAGAGGCTGCCTGAAAATAACAGCCTCTTTTTTTATCAATTTTATTCAATCCATCTGAGCGAAAGCGTAAAAGACTTTAATAAGGAAATCAGGATATTTCCAAAAAGTGAAAAAGAATGACAGAGTTTGAAATCAGTCTGAAACAACATTTTGGAATTGCTGGCACACAAGAATTAAAAGCCATAACCGCTTTATTTGAGCAGGAGCTATTGAAAAAAGGAGATTTTTTTCTGGAAACAGGTAAAAAATGTGACCGATTAAGTTTTATTCAATCCGGTTTTTTAAGAATTTTTCTCGAAACTAAATCCAAAGAAATTACACAATGGATTTCTACAAAAGGTTACTTCGTTACTGATTTATCCAGTTTTATTTTTGACCATCCGGCCCGTTGGACCATTCAGGCATTAACTGATGTGGAGATTTATACCATCAGGAAAAGCGAATACGCTAAGATAAAAACTGTTCTTCCGAAATGGCCTGAGTTAGAGAAGCAGTTTATTGTACATTGCTTTACAATACTGGAAGACAGGGTTTTTAGCCATCTTTCCATGACCGCAGAAGAGCGCTATTATTTTTTCTTCGAAAACAATAAAGAATTATTCAATCAGGTTCCATTACAATACATTGCCTCAATGCTGGGGATGACACCTGAAACTTTTAGCCGGATAAGAAAAAAGCAATTATCTTAAATTCTTGATTTTTGTCAAGCCGATATCGTTATGCAAAACAGACCTTTGTGATGTTCAATTAAACACCACACAAAATGAAGCGTCTATTTTTAATATCAGCAACCCTTTTGATGAGTATAACAGCTATGGCAAAAGAAATCAAAACAGAAATTGTTATTCAGGCAACACCTGAAAAAATTTGGTCAATCCTTACCGATTTTGAAAATTACCCAAACTGGAATCCTTTTATAAGTACCATAGAAGGTAATGCTGTGCGAGGTAATAAAATCAAAGTCAGCATTCATCCACCTGGAGGAAAGAAAATGACTTTCAGGCCCATCGTAATTACTAAAAAAGACGAAAAGGAATTAAGTTGGCGAGGCAAGGTATTATTTAGAGGATTGTTTGATGGAGAACATAAATTTGAACTCATAGACAATCATGACGGGACTGTAACTTTTATCCAAAGTGAAAAGTTCAAAGGGCTGTTTGTATGGATGTTCAATCCAAAGAAAACTAAAGAAGGCTTTAATCGGATGAATGAAAAATTAAAGGAACTTGCGGAAAAGGAAATAGATTAAGAAGTTACAGAAGCTATCGCCCGGCAATGACTATCCGGTCTTGAAATACGATAAGCAAATGCAAACCAATATTATCGATAATAAAGCAGACAGGCTGTTTACTGTTATTTATCCAAATTTTGATAAGGAAACAATAATCCTCTTACATGACGGTCCGGGTTTTCCCAACGATCTTACAGAAGTTGTCAATTCATTAAAAGACAGTTTTCAAGTCATTACATTTCACCAGAGAGGAGCAGAAAAATCACCTTGTGCAAGCAAAGATTATTCAATGGAAGCGTATTTGAGCGATCTGGAAGCTATTAGGGAATTTTATCAAATTAATAAGTTCCATTTGTGTGGACATTCCTGGGGCGGACTTTGTGCCCAAATCTATGCTGAAAAATATGTGGATAATTTACTCAGCCTGTTTTTGTGTAGTCCCGGTTCGGGAACCAATACTCAGTGGAAGCAGACTGAAAAAGAACTAATGCAGTTGAATAAATCGAAAACTACCGGCTGGCAATGGACAAAAATGGGGATGAATAGCTTTCTGGGGATGTTAGGAAGTGATAAGGCCTATAAACGTCTTTTGAAACAGGTAATGAAAAACTATAATGACGGATTTATACCTACAGGTACTTCTGATAATAGTGAGTATTTTAATCTGCTGAAAGCAGTTCCGATAAATAAGACAAGGCCGGAAATCATAAAGTACCCGCTTTTGAAGGGATTGTCGAATCCGGATTTTAAAATAACTATCTTATATGGTGAACAGGATATCTATAAAACAAGTAAAAACTTTGTGATTGACCGTTATCCGACAGCAAAGGTGTTTATAGTTTTAAATTCACGCCATGTTCCGTGGTTACACAATCCCAAAAGCTATAAAGATATTATGGACAATCATTATCAGTAATGGTTGATAACAATATGCCGAATACATTTTAATATGTAACAGGAAAAAAAACAAATACAGACCGGGATTCATTTACCGGGTCTGTATTCAATGTTTTAATTATTTATTTTCTTCTTTGTCTTCGTCTTCGATATCGGCAAGAAGGCTTTCACGCACTTTTTTAAACAGGTCGGACGAATAAACAAATTCAACAATTGATTTGTTCTTCGTTTCTAAAATTTCTTCATTGGTTCCTTCCCATTCCTTTAATCCGTTTTTCAGGAATACAATCTTTTCTCCAATCTGCAAAACCGAGTTCATGTCGTGCGTATTGATGACAGTTGTCATATTGTATTCTTTCGTGATTTCCTGAATCAGTACGTCAATTAATATAGAAGTTTCAGGGTCTAATCCCGAGTTAGGCTCGTCACAGAAAAGGTATTTTGGATTGTTTACAATAGCTCTTGCAATGGCTACACGCTTCTGCATACCTCCGGAAATTTCTGAAGGATATTTGTTGTTGGCATCCACCAGATTCACTCTTTCAAGTACCTGATTGACACGGTCGCGTATCTCATTTTTTTTCTTATTAGTAAACATTTTTAAAGGGAAACCTACATTTTCTTCAACTGTCATGGAATCGAAAAGTGCGCTTCCCTGGAATACCATCCCGATTTCGGTTCTCAGGTCTCTTTTTTCGTCTTTAGTCAGTTCGGAATAGATT
This sequence comes from Flavobacterium sp. 38-13, assembly GCF_001899155.1. Taxonomy (NCBI): domain Bacteria; kingdom Pseudomonadati; phylum Bacteroidota; class Flavobacteriia; order Flavobacteriales; family Flavobacteriaceae; genus Flavobacterium; species Flavobacterium sp. 38-13. The sequence goes on along the minus strand of NZ_MKVG01000020.1, from coordinate 282,528 downwards.
TTCCCATTGAAAGCAATAGTACCTTCGTCAGGAGTATGGATTCCAAGCAATGTTTTCAGCAATACAGTTTTTCCGGAGCCGCTTCGCCCAATAATAAGATTGGTTTTTCCGGCTTCAAAAGTGGTAGAAATTCCTTTTAATATCTGTGCATCGCCAAATGACTTTTTTATATCTTTTACTTCAATCATGAGCTTAAAAGTAATTGTGTTAGAATATAGTTCATGAGAATCACCACAACACTCGTCCAGACAAAGGAAACGGTACTGGCTTTACCGACTTCCAAAGCACCGCCTTTCATATAATACCCATGAAAGGAAGGAATAGTTGCCAGGATTAAGGCATAAACCATTGTTTTTATAAAGGCATACACGATATGGAATGGGATAAATTCTGTCTGTAGGCCCATAATGAACTCATCGCTTGAAGTCAGGTTTCCATATACGGCGGCCATATAACCTCCCAAAATGCCCAAGAACATACTTAAGGCAATCACGAAAGGATAAAGCATCAAGGCAATGATTTTCGGAAATACAAGATAGTTGAGTGAGTTGACTCCCATTACTTCCAATGCATCAATTTGTTCCGTTACCCTCATTGTTCCGATACTGGAAGTAATAAAAGACCCTACTTTTCCGGCCATGATAATGGAAATAAAGGTAGGGGCAAACTCCAGTATAACGGATTGCCTAGTGGCGAAAGCAATCAGGGTTTTTGGAATCAGAGGATTTGTCAGGTTGAGTGCCGTCTGGATGGCAACAACACCTCCAATAAAGAAAGAAATAAAAGAAACGATTCCCAATGAACCGATAATCAAATCATCAATTTCCTTCAGGATAAGCTGTTTCATATAGGACCATTTTGTTGGCTTGTTAAAGATTTCCTTCAACATAATAAAATAGCGGCCTATCTGGGTTAAGTATCGAATTATCATTATAAGTTTCTAAATAATGGCTAAAATACGAAAATTGTCAAGAGTAGCTGGTTTTGCTTTGTGAGTTTTTTAACTAATAAATTACCACGCCAAATCAGAATAGCTTTTCTTTCATTTTTTTCAAACGGTAATTTCGGATAAATTTTGCCTGTTCTCTGGTGACTAATAACGGTTTCTTTTGAGATTTTGCTTTTAAATATCCTTTGATGTAATCAAAAAACAAAAAGGGTTTTTTCTTTAGCATTGCCAGTTTTGCGGAAGCTATTGCCGTAATAAAAAAACCGTAACCTAATGTATAGAAAGCCTCACCCTGTTTATAACGTGCTGTTTTATTATAATTGGCGCCGGTCGGTTTTAAATGTTTAACCTTTAAAGATTGGTCTGTCACTACTTTCCAGCCGTAAAATTTACACAACAATTCATCAACGGTATCCCATCCCATGGCAGGTTTAAGAGTGCCAATCTGTAGAAAACATGCTTTGCGATAGGCTTTGAAAGCTCCGCGGATATGGTCTTTATCCGTCAGATTTTCAAGAATCCAATCGCCATTTTTTTCGATATAGGCAAAACCGCCCGCCATACCTGTTTTTGGGTCTGATTTGAAAATATTGATAATCGTTTCAAAGTAGTTTGCAGGCAGGATTAGGTCGGCGTCTAATTTTACAATTATATCATAATTGCTGTCCAGAGTTTCGTATCCTTTGTGAAAAGCCTGAATAACCTTGCTTCCCGGAAGATGGATAGCCTCAGATTTTTTTTGAACAAGATGTATGTAGGGATATTTAGAGGCAAATTCCTGAACTATTGCCGAAGTATTGTCGGTTGAATTGTCATCTACCACAACAATCTTTGCCGGAACAACTGTCTGTTCTGCCAACGACTGTAGTGTCATTGCTATAAAAGCTTCTTCATTGTGGGCAGGAATGACGATATAATAGTTCATAAAGTCAGGAATTATGTACTTTCTCTGCGTATACTATATAATACCTGTTTGTAAATCTTCGCAATAATGGCCTGATTCCAAACTTTTTTACCGGATTTGTCCATTTTTGTCGGTCGAGTATTTTCCATCCTGTTTTTTCCAATAGCCAGTCCAGTTGCCAATCTTCAAATTCATGATAGTGTCTGTCCCACATATCGGTTTTGCTACGGTAAGCAGGTGAAAACCAAAGGCGCATTGGGATAGAGATAAATAATTTATCAGACTTAATATTTTGGAGTACCGTATATGGATTCAGCAGATGTTCAAAAATTTCAAACGCTGTTGTCACTGTGTATTGTTGTGACTGAAGTGCTGTCTGGTCTTTGTCAAGGTCTTCCCCTGTAGTATTAATAACCTGGAAACCGTTTTGCTTCATGATTTTCGAGAACGGATTTTCGACTCCCAGATCCAGGATTGTTTCTGAAGAGTTGATATGCTTGTTTAAAAAATCGAGCGTGAGCTTAAATCTTTTTTCTGGAAAAGTTTTTTCGTACATCTTATTTCAAGTTTAAGGCTTCGAGCAATGAAGCCTGAAACCGGAACTTTTGTTATAACCGATACGTAAATGCATTTACATTCATTCCCGCACCAACGGATGCAAAGATAATAACATCTCCTTTACGAAGTTCCTGATTTTCGATTTTTCCTTTGATAAGCAAATCATATAGTGTGGGCACAGTGGCTACACTGCTATTGCCCAATTTATGAATGCTCATAGGCATAACGCCTGCTGGTGGAACCGCCTTGAAGAGTTTGTAAAAGCGGTTGATGATTGCCTCATCCATTTTTTCGTTGGCCTGATGGATAAGTACCTTTTTGACTTCCGAAATATCAATTCCGCTTTTTTCAAGACAGCTTTTCATGGCCATAGGAACCTGGCTCAAGGCAAATTCGTAAATTTTTCTGCCATACATTTTGATGTAGCGTACATCCGGATTCAGTTCTTTATTGTAGGACTTCCCAAAAAACAGGTAGTTTGCTTCATCGTAGGCAAAAGTCGCACTTTCATAGGACAGTAAACCGTCATTTCCATCAGTGCCTTCTACTATGGTGGCACCTGCGCCATCAGCATAAATCATGGAATCACGGTCATGCGGATCCAAAACCCTTGAAAGTGTTTCTGCTCCAATGACCAGGCAGCGTTTTCCCATTCCTGATTTGATGAAAGCATTGGCTTGCAATATCCCTTCAATCCAGCCCGGACACCCGAAAAGGATATCATAGGCTACACATTTGGGATTTTTTATCTGGAGTTTATGTTTGATTCTTGAAGCCAGACTTGGGAGAATATCGGATTGGATTTTTCCATATTGTACATCACCAAAATTATGGGCGACAATAATATAGTCTATAGTTTCGGCATCTATATTGGCATCCTCAATTGCTTTTTGAGAAGCCAGAAAACCAATATCGGAAGCCAGCAAATGACTGTCGGCGTAGCGACGTTCTTCTATTCCTGTTATATCCTTAAACTTTTCAATAATAAGCTCAGTAGGGTGTGATAAGGGCTCACTATTGTCGTCCAGAAAAATATGATTGTCAAAGTCGTGGTTGGCAACTCTGATTTCCGGTATATAGCTGCCAGAACCTATGATTTTTATGTTCATTATTGAATGATTATGTTTTTTGCTAATGTATTAAAAATTAACGCGCTTCTTTGTAAAAAAGTATTATGCGTGCATATAATTATCAAATAGTTATTTTTTTGCTCAATAACTAAGAATATGATTTTATTTTAAGCAGATTTGTGCAGTTTAATCTGCATTACAGTGGCGATGGAAAGTGCTTTGGTTTTTATTTTTTCCGAATTTTCTCCTGAAAAATTTTCATCTACAATCCGGTAGAATGTGTCAAGCCAGATTTTGAAATGTTCCGCAGTCAGTTCCGATTTCTCATTAAGGTCTAAATGGAGTTTTAGGACATTGTTTTTATAATTGCCTTTTCCAAACAGGCTGAGATTCCAGAAATCTACAATAACCGGCAGGTGATGTTCCATGTTTATTTGGGCAATATCTGTAAACAGATAACTAATTGCTTTATTTTGAAGCAATTTCTGATAGAATTTATCCATTAACAAAATTAAATCTTCGCGATTTTCGAGGTCTTTCATGACGCTTTTTTGTGAGTCTTAAAATTAGCTTAATAATCTGAAGGTTAAAAGCAATTGGACTTTTTTTTGTGAGTAAAAATCTTATATTTGCGCCAAAATCAATCTTTAACTTAAAAAAATGAAAAAAAGTATTTTATTATTAATGTTATTAATGACTTCGTCGTTAATTTTTGCACAATCGGACAAAATTTTTAAACATAGCGGGGAAACCGTAAATGGGAAAGTTATTCGTTTGGATGAATATGTGGTTGTTTTCAAATATGATGGAGAGGATGCTGAAAACTCAATAGGGAAATATGCCATTGAAAAAATTGTTTACGGCAAAAGCGGAAGAGTAGAAGAAGTTTCTGAGAAAATTGACGTGAGCTCAGAAAAAGACTGGGAAAAAGTTGTTATCCTTGAGGAGAAATCTTATATCGCAGGATTGAAAAAAGTAGATGAGGTAAGAGGTAAGACTGGTCTTATCAATTTCCAGACAGGAAATACAGGTGATAAGAAAGCAGAGAAAAAACTAAAAATGGAAGCTGCTAAATTAGGATGTCCTTTTATTTTGTTAATGGCTGACAAAGCTACTGTTGGTGCTAGTTCTAATGCTTTGGGTGGTTCACAGGTTATCAAAAAAGGAGTTGCTTATAAATACTAATAAGTATTCAAAATAAAAAAAGCCGATAGTTTTACTATCGGCTTTTTTGTTATATAAAATTTCTGTTAGCTTTCCATGTAAGCTTCAATAGGAGCGCAGGAACAAACCAGATTTCTGTCACCATAAGCATCGTCAACTCTGCGAACAGATGGCCAGAATTTGTTTTCTGCGATATATTCCAGAGGGAAAGCCGCTTCTTCTCTTGTGTATGGGAAATCCCAGGTGTCTGCTGTAAGCATAGCCAATGTGTGAGGAGAGTTTTTCAAGACATTGTTCTTGTCATCTGCTGAAGCTTTTTCAATTTCTTTACGAATAGAAATCATAGCATCGCAGAAACGGTCCAGTTCTTCCAGATTTTCACTTTCCGTAGGCTCAATCATCAAAGTTCCGGCAACCGGGAAAGAAACTGTTGGCGCATGGAAACCATAGTCCATCAAACGTTTGGCGATATCTGTAACTTCAATTCCTTTTTCTTTGAACGGACGGCATTCGATAATCATTTCGTGAGCCGCACGCCCCATTTCGCCGGAATATAAAGTAGCATAATGTCCGTTCAATCTTTCTTTGATATAGTTGGCATTCAGGATAGCGTGCTGTGTTGAGCTGGTTAAACCTTCGGCACCAAGCATGGTGATATAGCCGTATGAAATTAAGCAAACCAAAGCAGAACCCCATGGTGCTGCAGAAATTGCAGTGATTGCATGGTTTCCACCTGTAGGGATTACAGGGTTTGTAGGCAGGAATTCTACCAAATGTGGAGCAACGCAAATTGGTCCTACACCAGGTCCTCCGCCTCCGTGAGGAATAGCAAAGGTTTTATGCAGGTTCAGGTGGCAAACGTCCGCTCCGATAGTAGCCGGATTTGTCAATCCTACCTGTGCATTCATATTGGCACCGTCCATGTAAACCTGTCCTCCATTTTCATGTATGATTTTTGTCACTTCAATAATAGAAGCTTCATAAACTCCGTGAGTAGACGGATAGGTAACCATTAAACATGCCAGGTTATCTTTGTATTGAATAGCCTTGGCTCTTAAATCTTCAACATCAATGTTTCCGTTTTCAGATGTTTTTGTAACCACAACCTGCATTCCTGCCATAGTTGCTGTTGCCGGGTTTGTACCGTGGGCAGAAGCCGGGATTAAGGCAATGTTTCTGTGCGATTCACCTCTTGACTGGTGATAAGCGCGGATAACCATTAAACCTGCATATTCCCCTTGCGCTCCGGAATTTGGCTGTAGGGTAGTACCTGCAAAACCGGTAATAACATTTAATTGCTGCTCTAGTTTTTTCAGCATTGTTTGGTAACCCTCTGCTTGTTCGATAGGGGCAAAAGGGTGAATATTGTTCCAGTTTGCCATGCTCAAAGGAAGCATTTCAGCAGCTGCATTCAGCTTCATTGTACACGAACCTAAAGAAATCATGGAGTGATTCAAAGCCAAATCCTTTCTTTCGAGCATTTTGATGTAACGCATCAGTGCTGTTTCTGAATGGTGTTTGTTGAAAACTTCATGTGTAAGGAAAGTGCTTGTTCTGTTCAGACTTTCACTGTATTGTGTTTGGGCAGCCAATTCGGTTACTTTTACCGTTTCTTTTCCGGCAGCTTCTGCAAAAATAGAAATGATAGTATTGATGTCTGCCAAACCGGTTGTTTCGTTAAATGAAATGGCAACTGTATTGTTGTCGATATAATAGAAGTTGAATTCATTTTTCTCAGCAATCGCTTTTACTTTCTGGGCATCTGCCTTTACAACAATTGTGTCGAAGAAAGATGAGTTTGTTTGCTCAATCCCTAATTTACTTAAAGCATTCGCTGTTGTTACTGCAGAAGCATGTATTTTTCCGGCAATATAATCCAGTCCTTTTGGACCGTGATATACGGCATACATTCCTGCCATGACAGCCAAAAGAACCTGAGCCGTACAAATGTTAGATGTTGCTTTTTCACGTTTGATATGTTGCTCACGAGTTTGCAAAGCCATACGAAGCGCACGGTTTCCGTTGGTGTCGATAGTCACACCAATGATTCTTCCTGGCATACTTCTCTTGTATTCTTCTTTGGTAGCGAAGTAAGCAGCATGAGGTCCGCCGTAACCCATCGGAATTCCGAAACGTTGCGTTGTTCCAACAACTACGTCTGCGCCCATTTCTCCTGGAGAAGTTAATTTTACCAAACTCATGATATCAGCAGCAACAGCTACTTTTATCTCGTTTGATTTTGCCTGTACAATGAATGCGGCATAATCGTAAACCTGGCCGTATTTGCCAGGATATTGAAGGATGGCTCCGAAGAAATCATTTCCGAATGTAAATTCTTCGTGGTTACCTACTACTAATTCCACTCCAATTGGAGTCGAACGGGTTTCCAAAACAGACAAGGTTTGTGGTAAAATTTCTTCAGAAACAAAGAATTTGTTAGCGTTATTTTTCTTTTGGTCGCGTGTTCTTACATCAAAAAGTAATGCCATTGCTTCGGCAGCGGCAGTTCCTTCGTCAAGTAGTGAAGCGTTAGCGATTTCCATTCCTGTCAATTCAATAACAGTTGTCTGGAAATTCAATAGTGCTTCCAAACGGCCTTGAGCGATTTCAGCCTGATAAGGCGTATAGGCCGTATACCATCCGGGATTTTCAAAGATATTTCTTTGAATAACCGCAGGAACAATTGCAGGATGATAACCCAAACCAATATATGACTTGAATACTTTGTTTTTATTTCCTAGTTTTTGAATATGATTCAAATATTCATATTCGGTCATGGCTGGTTCTAAATTCAGCGGCGCTTTTAGACGGATGTCATCAGGAAGCGTTTCATAAATCAATCGGTCAATTGATTCAACACCAATAGTTTTCAGCATATGCTGCAAATCGTTTTCTCTCGGACCGATGTGTCTTAAAGCAAAAGCATCTGTTTTCATATAATATTGTCGTGGGTTGTTTTTTGTGGCACAAAAATACTTATTAATCTCAAAAATAAATCCTTTTTTAACATGGTTTTTTTAGGAAATTTTCAACGAAAACTCGGTGTTGTTAACAGTTTCGTTATTTTTGCAGTATGCAGGCTATCAGACGACTATTTAATTTTTATATTAATGGCAGCATACACGTTGCGGTAGCCGTTTTGTCACTGGTTTTAATGACCAACCATATGTTCCGAAATCCTTTCGATTTGTCGATGGCAGGTTTTGCTTTTTTCGGGACTATTTTCGGATATAATTTTATCAAATATGAAGATTTTTTCAGAAATAAAAAATCTTTACGATTTGAACTTAAGGGGATAGCTATTTTAAGCCTGATTGCTTTTATAGCAGCTGCTTATTTCTTTTTTCATTTGAAATTCATCACCCAGGTTACGGCTTTTATTTTCTTTGGACTGACTTTTTTGTATACGGTGCCAGTATTTTCAAGCAGAAAAAATATCAGGAACTGGAGTGGTGTCAAAATTTATATTGTTGCTCTTTGCTGGTCAGGAGTTACTACACTGTTACCGTTAATTAATGTGGGTACCGAAGTTTTTTCGGATGTCATTCTTAAATTTTGCCAACGGTTTTTACTGGTTATCAGCCTGATTTTGATTTTTGAGATTATCGATTTAAAGACAGATAGCCCGGCATTGGGTACTGTACCTCAACGAATAGGGGTGAAAAAGACCAAAATTGTAGGGCTGCTTCTGTTGGTGCCGCTTTACTTTCTGGAGTTTTTGAAAAGTACTATTGACACCAATCAGCTTTTTGTCAATGCTATTTTGGTCATTGTTACTTCGTTGTTTATGATTTTTGCCAATGAAAACCGTTCCAAATACTATACATCTTTTTGGGTGGAGAGTATTCCTGTTTTTTGGTTGGGGTTGGTGTATTTGTTTTAACGACGTTAACCCTGGCAGGGTTTCAAACCCTGCCAGGGTTAAAGGTTATAAACTATCTAACGCATCTCGTAATACTCCAAATTCAAATATAAAACCATTTTCCGTTAGCCGTTTCGGAATAACATTCCTGCTCTTTAAGACGAGTTCTGTTTCTGTACCAATCATTCTTGCGCCAAATTTTAAGAGTTTTTCGCTTATTGGAATTCCGGTTGGAACACCTAAACTTTTACGAAGTGCTTTCATAAAAAGCGTGTTTCGAATAGGTTGTGGAGAAACTATATTTAAAACTCCTGTAAGTTCTTTTTCAATAATAAAGGCTACCGCCCTTGCAAAATCTTTTTCATGAATCCAACTGATAAATTGGTTTCCTTTTCCTTGCCTTCCACCAAAACCTACTTTGGTCAGATTTTTTAAAGGAAGATAGGCACCTCCGTTTTTTCCTAATACGATTGAGGTTCGTAATGCTGTTTTTTTAGTATGCGGAGTTTGCATTTCAAAGAAGGTTTTTTCCCATGATTTGGCAACATTCATAGAAAAGTCATTTCCGATTTCGCCATTTTCTTCGCCCATTTCTTTGTCTAATGAATGTCTGTAAATAGTAGCGGTAGAAGAGTTTAGCCAATGTTTGGGTGGATTTTCGCATTGTTGTATGGCAAGATTCAGGATATTGGTACTTTCAAGTCTGGAATCCAGAATTTCTTTTTTGTTTTCTTCGGTATACCTGCAATCAACAGATTTACCGGCAAGATTGATGAGTACATCCGCATTTTCCAATTCCTTTTCCCAGCCTGAAAATGTTTTGGCATTCCATTTTATGTGCCTGATGTTTCCTTTTATTTTCGAACTTCCTCTGGTAAGAATAATAATTTCTTCAAATTTATCTTTAAAATGATTCACAAGAACTTGTCCTAGGAATCCGGTTCCTGCTGCGATTATTAATTTTTTCATGTTTTTGTATGTTTTCCTCCCACCCTGCCAGGGTTATTAACCCTGGCAGGGTGGGAAGGTTGGTTAAATTAAAAGGTTAAGATGACTAACAAGACAATTACTCTGTAAATTACCCAGGTGTAAGAAAGTATAGTTGGAAGTCGCAATATTTTAATTCTTCTGGAATGTTCCATAAGCATAAATAAAACTACAAGGGCAAACCAGATTAAGATGGCGATTTGTGGAATATTTATAAATTGGTTCAGGATTAAGATAGGTGTCAGGAGCAGAGCACCTGCCAATGACACTGTCATCAGATTTCCTGTATAGTTTACCAGATTTCTTTTTTCAATTTTTAGTAAAAACAAGGATTGAAAAACAATTTGTCCGAAAGCAATAGCCAATTCTCTTCCGAAATTTCCGCGAGGCAGATTAGGGATGAGGTTTGAAAAATTATGCAGTGTCAATGCAGTAATGACAATTGTGAAAAGAATGTAGATAATTCTGTATTTATAATTAAAACTCGGAACACATTGCAAAGCAGTAGTATTGGTGTTTTGATTAGGGATAATTACTTTCCGATTGTATGAGATAAAAGAATAAAGTTTTTTCAACAGGGATTTCACAGGAGGAACGTTTCCGACTTTTTCTATCCATGGAAAAGAATTTCCAATCACTTTCAACAGGCTGTCTATTCCGTAAATGACGGTTTTGTTTTTATTGTCGACCAAAGCAATTTCATTAGAAGCTCTTTTGAAATCGATAAAACTGTGTTCTTCTTCTGTCAGATTAGAAAATGGTTTTTTGCCGTTTTTGTCCAACATCCCTGTTTTTATAAAACCTGTTGTGTAGGCCTGGCAGAGTGGACAATCTTCATCATACAATAATGTTTGGTTTTCAAGTGTTTTCATGATTTCCATTTTTTGATTAATAAAAGGCAGTTTCATTACTGTTTTTCTTTAATTATGAAATGTAAAATGACTGTCATATAAAAGGCTAAAGATGGCGGCATTGCCCAAATCCATCCCCAATCCATTGTAAACCATAATGAGAAGAATAGGATACAAAGCAAAAGATAGGCCTGGAGATGTCTGTTTTTGTAATGATTAATAAAAAGTACTAACGCAATAGAAACCTGAAGGAATCCTGTAATAACTGTTGACAATAAAGCAAATGATAACATCCCGACTTCAAATACAGCCAATGCGGCTATTGTAATGGGAAGGCCTATAGCGAAACAATTAATTTTTTGTATAAGTGTCATGATTAATATTTTTTAAACTTTCAGAAAAAAATGAAAGTTTTAATTAAATTTTTTTATTTCATGATTTTCATGACCAAACGGGCAATCCAATTGTCTTTAAATTCAGTTACCTTGTCAATCATATTATCAGCTTTTAGTACAAAATCATAAAGTTTGGAAGTCTGTTCCACAAAATGTTTTGTTTCTCCGGTTTCGTTGGCTTTGATAGAAGAAACATCTTTGAGTACTCTCAATGCGGGTTTGATTTCTCTTTTACTTCTTTCCTGTGCTATTTTAACAGCCAGTTCGTCTAAATCTTTTTCGGCTATAAAAAATTCTTTTCTTTCGCCAGATTTGTATTCTTTGTATACAATTCCCCAATCCATCAAGGCGCGAAGGTTCATGCTGGCATTACCTCTGGAAATCAATAATTCTTCCATAATGTCTTCCATAGAAAGCGGCTCAGGAGAAACCATCAGTAACGCATGGATTTGTGCCATCGTTTTGTTGATACCCCATTGAGAACCTAATGCTCCCCATGTTTGGATGAATTTGTTTTTTGCTTCTTTGAATTCCATACCTCAAATGTATAAATTTATTTTCGAACTTTCAAAAATAATTGAAAATAAAATTAATAATAAAACCGCCAATTTTTGCTGGCGGTTTTAAGTATTTTAAAGATAGAATTAATTTACCTCACGATTTAAATAAACCCAACCTGTTTTCTCTTTTCCATCTCTGAAAGAGATGTAATAATAATAGGTTGCAGTAGGAAGCAGTTTACCATCAGAGCATTGTCCGTGCCATTGGTTTACATAATTGTTCATTTCATACACTTCTGTTCCATAACGGTTAAAAATTTTAACTCTAAGGATATCAAGTCCGGCCAGATTCCAGGTGTCGTTTTTATTATCGCCGTTTGGAGAAACTCCTTTTGGTATTTTGCAATAACTTTTTTCGACAGGAATTGATGTTGTAGTGGTACAGCCTTCTTCGTTGGTTACTACAACGGTATATATTCCTGATTCCAGACCGGTAATGTCAGTAGACTGTGTTGTTGCATTAAAACCATTTGGTCCTGTCCATGCATAGGTAGCGTTTGATTCATTGAATGAATTGTCTATTGCAAAAGCGGTAAGCATGTAGTGCTCGTTTTCACATTTTGCCTGGGCTCCTACAGAAAAAGTATCTGTGTTTTCGTCAACTTGTACCGATTTTGAAAAAGTACAATTACTGACATTTACAAGGACACTATATAGTCCCGGTTCATTGATTTCGACTTCTGCAGAATTACCGCCTACAATTTCTCCATCTTCATTACGCCAGATATAATCAGCTTCTGATTCTTCAAAATTGTCAGGAATAACTTTTAGAGTGGTTTCCTGTCCGAAGCAGATTCTGGTGTTTTCCTGTGTAAAATGAAATTCAGGTTGTGGTGTTACAACAAGTTCAAATGACAGTGGTTCAGAAGGACAGTTGACCATATTGGTTGTAACAGTATAAGTTCCGGACATTGCAATCGTTGCATTTGGAAATGCCGGATTGATGCCGGTAGCCGTAAATCCGTTCGGTCCGGACCAGGTATAATTGTACAGAAGATTTGGATTTTGAATACTGATATTAATTGGGGAGCCTTCACAAAGGGAACCAACAGAATTAATAATAGGAGTAGGGACAACAGTGTTAAAATGTATAGAGACTATAGCTTCGTCTTCAACGCCGCAAAATCCTCTTACGAAATACCTGAAGTAATAAGTTGAGCCTTGTTGGACACCTTCCGTATTCCATACATTTGATGAAAGTGCACCTGTAGAAGGAATTTGTTCCCAGGTTCCGTTTTGGTCTGCATTGCCTAATAAATAATCAAATAGATTGATGGAAGGAGGAATAGAACATAGGTCTACATCATTGTCATTTCCGGCATTTGGCGGGTTTCCGGCATCGATTTGATAGTTTAGGATTTGGTTCAGGCAGGAATCCGGTTCTGCCGGATAGGTAACGGCCACATGATACAGACCTGACTGTGTAGCGACATTTAAAGGAGCAAAAGCTAATGTAGCACTAGTGCCTAATGTAACATTTTCGGCTCCTTGCTTATACCACCTGTAGTGCAGGTAAGGGAAATTAGGTACAGAAAGCGTACTGTTTTGTCCGTCGCATAAAGAAGCTGCTATAGAAAATACAAACGGAGTCGTAACATCATGGGTATAAGTACTTGTGTTCTGGCATTGATCTTTTATTTCAAAAACATAAACCGCAGATTCCAAATCGGTAAATAACGGACTACTGCCGTTTGAAAAAACAAAAGGCTGACCGTTTTTTTCGATGATTCTGAAAGTAAAGTTTCCTTCGCCAACTACATTTAGCAAAACGTCTGAGAGGGTGCCGGAACAAGAAAAGTTTAAGGCTCCTTTTATTTCAGGAAGCATTCCTGTTTCAAATTCTTTTATAGTAAATATACATGAATTGCTGGCACCAACGCTATTGTAGATAGATGAAGCAGTTACGATCCTAAATTTTCCTCCTATTGGAAAATTCAGGTTCCACGTATTATTATTAGTAACTGAGATTGAATTGTTAATGTTAGGAAGGGAATTTTCAGTATAGGCAACATTTGTATTAGGATGGCCCCATTGACCTGTTGCCGGATTGAACTTTTGCAGCCAATATCCGAGATTTATAACTGAGCCGTTGTTATTTGTATGGTTAAATCGGATATTAAAAGAAGAACATGCTTCTGCAATTTCAAAAGTAGTGTTGCCAATATATTCCTTGATTTGTAAGGTCAAGGTATATTCTGAATTACAAGAGTCTTTTATTTTAATAAGATAGGTTCCAATGGGTAGTGAACTCATCATGAAATAGGAACCTCTGATGTTGACAGAAACATTCATCGGGCCATTGTAAGTACTAGGTACAGATATAAATTCAGCACTCCGTATTTGAACATCTGGTGCGCCACCGATATAGACAGAACCAAATCCGGGTTCGCATCCGCCCAGATAATTTACTCTTGGCGCACCAGAGCCGCCAGCGGGTACGGTGACCGGTTTTGTATAAGTATTTCCGCATTCGTCTACTAGAGTTATAGAATATAATCCAGGGACAAGAATATTGGAAATAACAAGGCCTCCATCACTTTGTATGTAGGCATTGACATTATGAGGAGTAGGGAAAGTAAAGCCGGAAGGGGCAGTGTTTATGGTTGCGGAAACGATATTAGAACCCAGAATTTCACCAAAGATAACGCCAGATATGCCGCATGACCCTGTAGCAACAAATTTGGCATCAGTTTCATGGTCAATGATGACATTTTCTGTAGCTGTTCTTCCGCAAGCATCGGTTACTTTTACTACATAGGAACCTTCAGGAAGTACATTGGTAGTATTTCCAAAAGTTGGATTAGAAAAATAAGTAGGATGTGAAGAGTTGTAAACAGAAGGGTTGAATCCGGCTGGTGCAGAAAGAAACTCTACCGTTATTGGATAGGTAAAGTTTGATGTCGTAACCGTAAAGGACTGTATGCCGCATCTCAATGTTTGCCGCTCCAGTAATATTGAAAATAGGGTATTCATAGGGGTGACATCTTGCCGGAATACTTTGCCGCAACCGTCAGTAACTACTAAACTATAGCTGTAAGGAGCATTGTAAAATGGAAGTTCTATTGTATAGGAATCTTGAGGGCCATTTGCTATATAGGTTTTTGTAATAGGAGCACCGCCTCCAGGTGGAAAAATAGTAAATACAAAAGTGAGCGGATAGCTTACCGTAGATCCTGCTATTGCATCTACAGTAAAAGAAGCCCCAATCGTATTACAATTAACCAATTCAGAATGAGGTGTTATACCAACAGAAACTTCCAGATTGTTGGGGATTTCTTCGAGAGTTACTAAGGTGTAGGACCTGGATACTGCGTTACCACAGGAATCATAAACTTTGATCAGGTAGTTTCCCGCCACAAGATTAGTGAAAATGTTGGAAGTTTGCCGGGGTTTTATTATGGGGCCTGAAATGATTTCATATCCTATAGGATTCCCACTGGTGACATTTACGATTATATTTCTATTAAGACTGCAGGCAATATCACTAAAAGTCATATTGAATTCTAAAAAAGAAGCCGTACTGTTTATAACGAAGTCTTTTTGTTGCTGATTATTTTCTGTACCTAAAGTCTGCGTAGCGATAACCCTGTATGTTCCTCCTGTGAGCCCTGATAAAGAATTGGTCGAGACTGTGGCATAAGGACTGTTAAGTACAGGCAGTTTGTATATTGTATAAATAATACCGGCATTTGGATGGGTTCCGCTTACTGTAAAGGATAAGGTTCCGTTTCTGTTACAAGTTTCATCCGTTCCGGTGACGGTAAGAGTAAAATCGGGTAACTGTCCGTAGGAACTAATTGCGTTTAAGGAAAAAATTAATGCAAATATAAAATTGAGGTAAAGTTTTTTCATAAGCAAATCGTTAAGGATGATTCCAAATATATAAAAAACTGTAAGAAAAATTACGGTTTCCCACATCCGTAAAGGTAAAAAAAACACATAAAAAAAGGGACTGCCTTATTTTACAGGTAGTCCCAAGTATTTTGAAATCAAATAATTGTGTGTTAAAGTAATCCGGCTCTTTTTAGCAGGGCATCCGGTTTTGGTTCGCTTCCCCTGAATCTTTTGTATAGAATCATCGGATGCTCCGTTCCGCCTTTTGACAATATGTTTTCTTTGAATTTTGTAGCCACTTCAGAATTGAATATTCCTTGTTCTTTAAAATATTCGAAAGCATCTGCATCAAGTACCTCAGCCCATTTATAACTGTAATAGCCCGAAGAATAACCACCCTGGAAGATGTGAGAAAAAGAAGTACTCATAGCATTTTCTTTCACATCCGGATAAAGTTTGGTGGAAGCAAACTGAACGTTTTCAAATTCTTTTACATCTTTGATAGGTGTTGGATCCTGACCATGCCAGCCCATATCCAGTAAGCCAAAGCTTAACTGTCTCAAAGTAGCCATGCCTTCCTGGAAGCTGGCGCTTTCTTTTATTTTCTGAATGTATTCTGTAGGGATGATTTCGCCTGTTTGGTAATGGCGTGCAAATAATGCCAGAGCTTCCGGTTCATAACACCAGTTTTCAAATATCTGGCTTGGCAATTCGACAAAATCCCAATATACGCTGGTTCCGGAAAGGCTTGGATATGTGGTATCAGCAAGCATCCCGTGCAGGGCATGTCCAAATTCGTGGAATAAAGTGGTTACTTCGTTGAAAGTAAGTAATGAAGGCTTGGTTTCTGTTGGTTTTGTAAAGTTGCATACAATAGAAACATGCGGTCTTTCGTTACTGCCTCCCAAAACGTATTGCGATTTGAATGAAGTCATCCATGCACCGTTTCTTTTTCCTTTTCTAGGGAAAAAGTCAGCATAGAAAACAGAAACGAGATTACCGGCAATGTCTTTTACCTCATACGTTTTTACATCAGGATGGTATTTTTCTATGTCGTTTATTTCTACGAAAGTCAGTCCATACAATCTTCCGGCAACGGTAAAGGCACCTCCCAATACGTTTTCCAACTTAAAATAAGGTTTTAGTTTTTCGTCATCCAGATTGAATAATTGTTGTTTTAGCTTTTCGGAATAGTAAGCCCCATCCCATTTTTCAAGCTGCTCAATACCGTCCAGTTCTTTGGCAAACTGCGTCAGTTGATTGAATTCTCTTTCCGCCGCCGGACGTGCTTTCGCTAACAAGTCATTCAGGAAAGTATTTACTTTTTGAGGGCTTTCTGCCATTCTTTCTTCCAATACAAAATGGGCATGTGAGGCATAGCCTAAAAGTTTGGCTCTTTCAAATCGGAGTCTGGCAATTTGAAGCACGATTTCCTGATTGTCATGCTCGTTTTTCTGGAAACCTTTTGCGCCAAAGGCAATTGCCATTTTTTTACGAAGCTCCCTGTTGTCAGCATAGGTCATAAAAGGAATATAGCTTGGATAGTCTAACGAAAAAATCCAGCCTTCTTTTTCGTGGCTTTGAGCTAATTCTTTTGCGGCTTCAATGGTGCCTTCCGGCAGTCCGGAAAGGTCTTTTTCGTCTGTAATATGGAGTTGGAAAGCGTGCGTTTCAGACAGTACGTTTTCGCCAAACTCTAAACTGAGTTTGGAAAGTTGCTTGTCGATTTCACGCAGTTCCATTTTTTTGTCTTCAGATAAATTGGCTCCGTTTCTGGAAAAGCTTTTGTATTGTTTGTCTAACAGAGTTGCCTGTTCTGCCGTAAGCGAAAGGCTGTCTTTTTTGTCATAAACCGCTTTTACTTTTTTGAACAAATCGGCATTGAGGCGGATGTCATTTCCAAATTCGGATAATAGCGGAGAAACTTCCTGTGCAATTTTTTGAAGTTCGTCGTTGGTTTCGGCAGAATGCAGGTTGAAGAAAATGGTAGATATCCTGTCTAAAGTGGCTCCACTAAAAGCCATGGCTTCTATTGTGTTCTCAAATGTTGGTAATTCAGGATTGTTAACTATATCGTCTACTTCCTGTTTTGCGCTGGCAATTGCTTCTTTAAATGCCGGAAGGAAATCCTCGTTTTTGATTTGAGAAAAAGGCGCGGTATCGTATTTTGTTGTAAATTTTTTGGTAAGAACTGACATATCAGGGTCTTTTTAAATATCTGTAAATAAAAAATAAGTTGTGGCACGGGAATCGCATTCCCACATGCTGTTTTCAAAAGTATAAAATTGGAAAGGAATTACCTATGGCGTTATGAAAACGTTGAGGTTTAAAATAAAAAAACCAAGCTTATCGGGCTTGGTTTCTACTGTTTTTATCTGAAGTTATTTTTTCAGGTTTTCGGATGCTTTAAGCACAGCCTGTTTCAATCCTTCTTTATAAGCAATAATTTTATCTAAAACGGCCTTGTTGTTACTTCCGATAATTTGTGCTGCCAGAATTCCTGCATTTTTAGCACCATTTAAGGCAACTGTCGCAACCGGAACACCGCCAGGCATTTGAAGAATGGAAAGCACGCTGTCCCAACCATCGATAGAATTGCTTGATTTTACCGGAACGCCAATTACGGGAAGCGGCGACATTGAGGCTACCATTCCCGGAAGGTGAGCAGCACCTCCGGCTCCTGCAATAATAGCAGCGATACCACGTGTATGTGCATTTTTGCTAAAGTCGAATAATTTTTCCGGTGTGCGGTGTGCCGAAACAATATCTACTTCGGTTTCAATTCCAAATTCTTTCAGTATGTCGATGGCTTCCTGCATGACCGGCATGTCAGAAATAGAGCCCATTATGATTGCAATCTTCATGGATATAAGTTATAATTGAGTAAATAGTTGATTACGAATTGCTGATTACCCGTATTAGTTTTTTTACTTCTTCTGCTGTTGTTCTGGCTTTGGTGATGTCTTCATTTACGATAGTAACATGGCCCATTTTTCTAAAAGGTCTTGTTTCGCGTTTTCCGTAAATATGTGGCGTTACACCGTCAATGGCCAAAATCTGTTCTATGTTTTTATAAACTACCTGACCCGAGTGACCTTCTTCTCCAACAAGGTTGACCATAATTCCGGCTACTTTGCTTTCGGTATTGCCTAAAGGCAGGTCGAGAATGGCTCTTAAATGGTTTTCAAATTGGGAAGTATAGCTGGCTTCAATACTGTAATGACCCGAATTATGAGGTCTTGGCGCTACTTCATTAACCAGAATATCGTCATTTTCTGTCTGGAACATTTCAACTGCCAGTAATCCTACATGTTCAAAAGCTTCCGAAACTTTCAAAGCGATTTCCCTTGCTTTTGCTGCTACCTTGTCGTCAATACGTGCCGGACAGATAACATATTCTACCTGATTGGCTTCGGGATGGAATTCCATTTCAACCACCGGATAGGTCTTGATTTCGCCTTTTAGATTTCGAACGACTATTACAGCCAGTTCATTTTTGAAAGGAATCATTTCTTCGGCAATGCATTCTACATCCGGCAGGTTTGCGAGGTCAGTTGCCGTGCGTACAATTTTAACACCGTTTCCATCATAGCCAAATTCAGCACTCTTCCAAACAAAAGGCAGGGCGGTATTATTCTTTTCAAGGCTTGTTTTTAATTCTTCCAGTGTCTGGAATCTTTGAAAAGGAGCAGTTGGAATATTATGGGTTTTATAAAAATCTTTTTGCCTTCCTTTATTTTGGATATTTCTGAGTGTTTTTGGCGATGGATATACTTTTGTACCTTCTGATTCCAGTTTTTCGAGGGCTTCCAAATTGACCAGTTCTATTTCAAAAGTCAGGACATCGGCTTTTTTTCCAAATCCATAAACCGTATCAAAATCCATAAGATTGCCCTGAAAGAATTTGTTGCAGCCTATTCGGCTTGGGGCTTCTTCGCTTGGGTCCAGTACATAAGTCTGTATGTCAAATTTTCGGGTATCGGCCAGAAGCATTTTGCCAAGCTGTCCTCCGCCTAGTATTCCGAGCTTAAAATCGGATGAGAAGTAATTCATTGTTGTGTTGTTGTTTGCTGCAAAGATAAGCATTCTTTAGAATGATGGAATATCATGGTTTAGATTTAAATGTTTTCCATGCTTCCGAAGCAATATCCCGCACTAATTGTGTAGGAGAATTGCAGTCGCAATTGCTGAATCCGATGACATAGATGTCTTCATCAGGGATATAAACGCCCATGGATTTAAAGCCGAAAACACTGCCGCCGTGTTCCCGTGTTCCAATTCCGTTTAACTGAGACAAATGCCATCCAAAACCGTAATCAATTGTTTCACCATTATCCAGTGTTTTTTTAGTAAAGGCTTTTTCAGAAGTCTTTTCATTCAGCAGCAGATTATGGTTTAGGGCATTTTGCCATTTCAGCATATCTTCTGTTGTTGACATCAGCGCACCGGAAGAATAGGGAATGGCGAAACTAATCCGCCCTTTATTTACATAGGCTTCCCCTTTTTTCTGATAGCCATAAGCTCTTTTTTTGATAATCGCACTGTCATCTGCATATCGGGAATTGACCATTCCAATCTTTTCGAAAATATTTTTTCTGATAAAGTCCCTGTAAGTTTCTCCGGTAACCAGTTCAATGATGTAACCTAAGATGGCGTAGCCGGAATTGTTATATTCGAATTTTGTGCCCGGAAGAAAATCAACAGGTTCATTTTTAAAAAAGTCAATCAGTTCTTTAGGGGAGAGGTCTTTTTGGGCAATTTGCTGAATAGATTTCATTTTGGTGAAATCTTTAATCCCTGAAGTGTGGGTTAGCAGATAGTAAATCTTGATTTTATCACCCGAAGGATAATCGGGGATGTATTTTGAGATACTACTGCCTGTATTTATTTTTCCCTGTTCTTCAAGCATCAGGATGCCTACAGCGGTGAATTGTTTTGTTATGGATCCTATTTGAAAAATCTGGTCTGCAGTCATGTCGACATCCAGTTCAAGGTTAGCTTTACCTACAGCCTTATGGTAAATAGTTTTTCCATTTTTAGCGACTAAAAAGACACCGCCAGGACCATTTTTGTCTTTAAATACGTTCGAAATCAGGCTGTCGGTTTTGCGCTCAAAGTCTTGTGCTTGGACGGTTGCGGAAATAGAGAGAAGTAACAGGGCGGTTGCAAGCAATTTCTTCATGGGTGAGATTTTGCTCTTTTGGACGATATTGGTTTATGTCTGGTTACGGTTTTTTATAATCTTTGGAGTTCTGTGTCTTTGTGAATGACTATTTTCACGCAAAGGCAGAGCCGCAAAGATAAAACGCATCAATGGATAGGGAGATGTCAGATAATTGTTTTAAATAAAAGGCGGTGTTATCTGGTATTTATAGGAAAATAAAACCAGCCCCACTTTTGATTTGATACCAAACCTTTCAAAAAGTGCCGTACGGTAGGATTCAATAGATTTTACAGACAATCCCATGCTATCAGCCATCTGGTCATAGGTCAATTCTCTTTCATCACAAACCAGTTTCAGAAATTCCAGTTCTCTTTCAGACAATACAATTTGACTTTTAGCATCCTTGTCGGGAGCTGTTTCATAGTTTCTCATGCGTTTCAGTATTTCGGAAACGTTGTTGTAGCCTATTTTTACGATATTGTCAATGGCAAACTTCAGGTCATGAGCGGTACAGTTTTTATGTAGAAATCCTCTTGCTCCATGATGGTAGGCTGCATCAATAATCTGCTCGTCAAAATGCTGGGTCAATAGCAATATTTTATATTCGCCGTCTATTTCTTCCAGTGCTTTTAATACTTCAATACCGTTCATTCCCGGCATGGAATAATCTAAAATAAACAGGTCTGGCTTATTTTCCAAAGGCAGCGATGCCAGAAAATCGGTCCCGTTGTCAAATTCTGCGGTTACGGCAAAATTGCTGATTTTTTGCAGAAGCTCTTTCAATCCCTGTCTCACAATTTTATGGTCGTCAATAATGCCTATCGTAATTTTTTCCATGTTTAGGTAAGTTTGTTTTCGGTAAGCGTGATTTTTGTTCCTTTTCCATTTTCGGACCAGATAGTTACAGAATAATCAATAATAGCCGCCCGACCGATTATGTTCTGTAGTCCTATCGTGGCAGTACTGTTTTTGATTTTTTCATAGTCAAATCCTTTTCCGTTGTCGGAAATTACCATTTCAAAGTCAGGATTTGCCTTTAATCTTATTTCAATAAGACCGGCTTTGGAATGTTTGAAGCAGTTGTTCATGATTTCCTGAAAAATCCGGTAGATGACAATTTTTTCATTTGTTGAAAATATCTTTTTGCTTTCTCCCTTGAGGTCGAAATGGATAGGAATGGAGCCTTTTTGCAGGCGTATAATTTCAGATTCTATAGCCTTTATAAGGTCTTGTTGCAGGAGCATCTGGCTGTTTAGGGAATGGCTGATATTTCGGATGGATTGCGACAGATTGCCAACGGATTCTGATAAGGGCTGTAAGGTCTGGTTCAGTTCCGGCGAATCGAGTTTGAGATTTTCTATCTGGAAATTGATATAAGTAAGCTGTTGTCCGGCATCATCATGGAGGTCCTGGGAAATGTTCTGCAATACCTGTTCCTGCGTTTCAAGTATCGTTTGGTTTACTGTTTTCTGGAAATCAATGTCTTTTTGGTAGATGACCTCGGTATAGTTTTTGATTTTGCGGATGTATAGTTTTACCAATACCACACAAAAAAGGATTAGCAGGCTGATAAAAAGCAACCCGATGATAATTCCGAAGGCTACATTATTCAACATGTTTTAACTTTTTTTCACGATAAATGTAAACATTAAGTAGCGAATAATAAGTTATGTTTACAAAATAACTAATGAAATCATAGAGTTTAAAACGATTTAAAATCATTATTTTATGGATGTTCTTATTGTTAAATCCAAATAAAAGACTAAATCCTATAAAGAACAATACCGGCGATAACATCAATATGAAATTATTGGATAAAAAATAATTTAAATTTTCTTTTTTTAATTCTGAAGAGCAATTATAAATGAAAAGGATTAAATACAAAAAAGCGCCTATCACAAAAGAATAGGAGTTGAATTCCTTGATTCCGTTTAAAAGGAAAAGATTATATACAGTGAAGCTTAGAAAAAATAATATCACTATTAAAAGCAAAGATTTTTTTATTGAGGATACATTATATAAGATAAAAAACCACAGGATGTTATTGATGACAATAAAAATGGAAGCATTCAGGCGAATCGGAATGTTGTTATATTTAAGTATAGCAGACATTGATTCGTTTATTACGCTTAAAAGCAGGATGATAAATAGTATAACATGAGCTTTTTTGCCTTTGTCATAGCTTATGGCTAACATGATAAAAGTAAAAAGAATATAAATTCTTATGGGAGTTAGTAATTCAAAAAAGCTCATGAAATATTAATTGTAGATTAGAAATGTTTTTGCTTTTACATATTCATTATAGCTGGATCATCACTAATGTCATAATGAAAATAATTTCCAGATGCATCTTTCACTTTAAAAATGATTCTTTCTTTACTTATTACTTTTTTGCCCACTACTGCATCTGTCACATAAATTGTCTGTATGTTTCCATGTACTTTTTTTATTCCTTCAAACAACGGGATTGAATATGTAGCTTCTGTTGTTGAAAAAGGAGTTTTTCTTAAACTCACTTTATTATTTATAGCGTCAATATCAAAAGCTATATAGGCATCATAACATTTGATTCCCTCTTTTTTAATGAAAGATTCCAAATCTTTCCAGGGTAATTCATACAACTTAATACTTGTTGTATTCCTGCTATGCTGTCTTGCTAATTGTGTAAATACTGTATCATGAATGAAATGAATGTTTTCAATACAGCTATATAAGTCATACATACATATTGCTTCACCATATTTATTAAGCCATTTTTCCCGTTCTGAATGGGACATGGAGCGAAGAGATTTCATTATAGGATTGTTTTCGCAGTCAGTTGGAGCTCCTGCTACTATGTCTTTTCTTTGAATTTTTTGAATTTTGTCTTCAGAAACTGTTTCTTTTTTCTTGTCATTACATCCCATCATCACCAATGACAAGATTAAAAATAATGCTGTTTTTTTCATAATGTAAATATTGGAGGTTGATAATTAAGTTTGCTACAAAGTTTACTTTTCTATACTTCCAATTAAATAGGGTTTTCCCTATTTCTTTTAGGTGTTTCCCTATTCTTCAGCAAGCCTGGCTAAAATATCACTTTTTTCTTAATAAATTACTCTAGTATTCCTGTTTTCAGAGAGTTAGGGTAAAATCCTGTTTCGTCTAGGGTTTTCCCTATTGTTCGCTGTTTTTAGGTGGTATAGTTTTGAAAAACAATTAGTAATAATGCAAAAATGACTGGATGTCTGCATTCTAAAACTTAACTTAAAAACAGTAAAAATGAAAACAATAACTAACCTAATAATTGTTCTGGTGTGTTGTTGCAGTTACGCACAGAACAAAGAAACTCCCGAAGAAAAAGCAGCAAAAAAAGAACTGACCGCCCTTTATCAGGACTTCTCTTATACGAAAGGCCTTCTCGAACTTGAAAGCAAAAAACTTCGGGATATGAATAGTGCGGGGAAACCACTGGCCGATATAGAGGTACAGGCAAAAAAAGAACGCGGAATCAAAAAAGAACTGGACGGTTTGTATAAACAATACCAGACTGTAAAAGCCTACCATCTTAGAAAAGTATCCGAAAAGAAACTCAATCAGTATTTTCCGCCACCAGCTAATTACAAACCGCTTGATGGGGAGCAGGTAGATGAATCAAAATCAGCCGAAGAAAATGAGACCTCTTCAAAAGATACTGTTGAGACTGAAAAGGCAGTATATATAATGTATGGCGATAAAAAAATTGCCGATGAAAGTATTTTTAAAAACAAGCAGGCAGAGACTGTTTTCAAAGAAATTTTGTCTGTCAAAAGCGAAACCTGTCTGGGTAATTTTGAGATACCTGGTCATAAGCAAAAGATACAGCTCTATGATGTAAGCTATGATGCCGTTGCCAATCAATTTGTCTGTTTTAAGCAAGTAAAGTTTTCTATCAGAGATGGTAATATTTATGATATCCGGGTAACGGTAACCAATTCCGAACAGACAAAAGAATATTATTTTGAAAACAGGGTGCCAATTTCAATGCTCAATTATCCAAGGGAAGCCAAACGAAACTTTTTGTCGCATCGAAGTACCCTGTTGATGGGGGATTCCCTAAATGGGAAAGATGAGGTAAAGAATAGTTACATCCGAATTTCTGATGTGCTCACCTATTTGCCTAACCCAGGCAATAATTTTGTGCCTGACGATGTTGAATATACTTTTCCCACCGGGCTGGAAAAGGAAGTCAATGAAGAAAAGCGCAGACTGTATCTGTTAAATCAGGATACTAATTTGCAGAACGTAATGGAATTACGGACTTATACGGATTTTTTAGGATTGTTTGATGATACGCCAAACGGCATTATGCAAATAGAAGGTAAAGCCGATTTTTTTGTAGTTCCCTTTCAGGTAGGACGTCTGCATCCTATGAATTTTTTCAAAAAAGTATCTCCATATGTGCATTATACCCGACTTGATGATGACCATAAAGGATTAACGCTAATTGATAATCCGTCATTGCCCGGAACCCAGATGATTGGAAGGCCGCTTGAAATTATCGAAAAGTCCTATCTCGATATGGGAGCTGTATTGGATGTTTTTAGTTTTTCTTTTATCAAGGAATCACCGTTTAATATCAATCTGTATTATGCACTTCGCTACCAGATTGCAACGATTGACAGGGAGAATGAAGAAAATCTTAATTTTAAGACTTTGGGTCATGCTGCCGGTGTTCGCTTCGAGTTCAAAAGATTCAATAATTTCGGGTTTAATTTTTCTCCGGAATTTGCCTATTATAACCATATGAATAAAATTGATTTTATGGAAAATCCCAAAAACATATGGGTGTTCCGAAACGAGGCAGAGATTTTTTACTACCCGGGAGAATCAAAGAAGCAATCGGTTTTTCTTCGATTGAGAACTTTTATGGATGTGAGCGATAGTGAAGACTCCTTTTTTCAATTGCAGTTTGGGTATCGTTTTTCTATAGGACTGGGCAGTGTAAAGGGAAAAGGTTTGTAACAGGTAGCTCTTTTGTCACAATGACCCTATTAAACCAATTTTATAGGGTCATTGTTTTTTATGCTGATTTTCTATTCGCCAAACCGCATCTCAAATAAAATATAATGTTTTATCCCAAATTCCTTTCCCCAGCTTTCGATATCTTTTCCGCTGCTTTCTACGGCACACCAAAACTTATTTCCCTGTTTGTCTTCGTAGGGCAGGATATAGGCAAAAGCATAAAAAGGCTTACCTGTAATGATAGGAAAATGAGAACCGAAATCCCTGAGGCTATAGTCGTCAGAACGGATACTCTTGTATTCTTTTTGCACTTCAAAACGGTCAAACATGAATTTAATCTTTAAGGTCTTATCTGAAGATTTTCCCGCAATTACCCGAAGATTTATGCTGTCCTTTTCTATTTTTCCGATATAGCTGTTGGTTGATGAGTTGAAAACGGTGTCGGTTTTTTTAATCTTGCCATTCCAGATTTCCTTGGCTACGATGTAATATTCTTTATTTTTCAAAGCCGTTCCGGTGAATTTTGTAGTATAATAATCAATGTCTTCAAAACGCATAATATCTGTCAGGGTTTTATTTTCGGAATAGATGTCGCTTTTCATTTGTATTGTGTTTTCTTGTGCTGCTGTGACAAAGCATGAAAAGAAAAGCCATAATCTTGCTAAACGGATAGCGGTAATCTTGATGGTCTGTTTTTTCATAATCAGGTTGGTTAAAGTTTCGAATACAAAGGTAGTCCCGTATTGCAGCTGTTGAGGTTAACCGCCCTGAATAAGGGTTAATTAGTGTTAATGAAAATGGGAAGGGCACTTTTAAAATTTTATCTTTGGCTTGTATGAAAAGAAAGATACTGTTAGCTTTTGCCCTGATGTCTGTTAGTGTTGCCGGAATTGCAGCACTGCAACTTTTTTACAGCTATACGACCTATGTTTCAGAACGCAGGCAGTTTGAAAGAGATTGTAATGAAGCTCTTGACGAGGCCGTTGACAGTTCTTTTACCAGATACCGCAGGATTGTGACCGGCACATTTAGGTCATGGTTAAACGATCCTTCTTTTATTGAAATCACGGCGCGATGGAATCCGGACGTAAAAGAAACTGTATTTACGATAAAAGAAAGACAACCTTCGCCTGTTGGTCAGAGCCAAATCAGTATGAGTATTGGCGATTTAAAGGAAAGGTTTGACAGTATCACTCCCGGGAGTAAAGAATTGCTTGTCAATCATATGGTAAGTCAGGTTGATGCAGAACTGAAAAAGGGATATGTGTGGTTTTATACGCAGAAATTGGGAGACAGCCTTACAAAAATAGCATATGACACCCCTATAGAAAAAGCACTGCTCAAAAAAGAATATAGGGTCGCTTTGGAAAAAAGAGGTATTATGCTTCCGTTTGTTTTCAATGGCAAAGGAGATGGAAAAAGTTACCAGACCAAAAAAGTAAACATTTCCTTGAGACGGCCTCATAAGAAAGAAATGTTGCAGGCATCTGTTGTTAATGTAGATTTGTTTTTGCTTGGACAGCTAAAATGGGTATTGGCAGGATCAATACTGTTATTGCTCATTACATTATTCTGTTTCTGGTATACGCTAAGATTACTGCTTTCACAGCAAAAACTTAATGCAATAAAAGATGATTTTATCAATAATATGACACATGAAATTAATACGCCGCTCACTTCTATTGCCATAACCGCCGAGTCATTAAAAAAGTTTAGCCACGACAAGGAGGCACAGGAAAATTATATAGATATCATACTCCACCAAAGTAGTAAACTTATGTCGCTTACGGACGAAATACTGACTTCTGCGCGATTGGAAAGTTCTGAAATGGAATTGCAAGATATGATTGCTGTCGATACGATGTTACAGCAAATTGCTGCCCAAACAGAGAGCCCGGTTCAAATCTCTGTTACCGCAAATAGCAATGCTACATTGCAGGGTAACAAAAAACATCTGGACAGGGCTATTGCAAATCTGATTGATAATGCGGTTAAATATACTACATCAATAAATCCCGTTGTCGAAATAAGGAGCTCTATAGAAAACGGGAAACTGCTAATCGCCATTGCAGATAACGGGCCTGGAATTCCTGACGAACATAAGGAAGCGGTTTTCAGTCCTTTTTACCGCATTCCTTCGGGCAATATCCATAATGCCAAAGGATATGGTTTGGGATTGAGCTATGTCAAAAAAGTAATTACAGCCCACAAAGGGAGCATCCTCCTGAAAGACAATATTCCTAACGGGAGTCTCTTCCTCATTAAACTTCCTTTATCATGAGTACTATTATACTTTTGGCAGAAGACGAACAATTTCTAGGCAAGGTCGTCAAAGAGAGTCTTGAAAAGCAGGGTTATATTGTTATGTTGGCTCCGGATGGGAAAAAAGCATGGGAACTTTATAAAGCGCATACGTTTTCATTGTGCATACTTGATGTAATGATGCCTTATAAAGACGGTTTTACTTTGGCATCGCAAATCAGGAATGACAATCCTGAAATACCTTTGATGTTTCTGACGGCAAAATCAGATATTAAAGATATTACGGCAGGCTATGCCAGTGGAGGAAATGATTATCTCAAAAAGCCATTCAGCCTGGATGAACTTTTTTTGAGGGTGAAAGAACTGCTTAGGAGGACATCATCAGAAAAAGAAAAAAATGATGAGGAACGAATTGGCAATTATCTTTTTCTTTCCCAAAGGCAGGAACTGAAAATTAATGACAAAACCATAAAGCTTTCACATAAAGAAACTCAACTGCTGGAACTATTATTAAAACATAAAAATCAGGTATTGGACAGAAAATCGACACTATTGCTGCTTTGGGGAGATGATAATTTTTTCAACACCCGAACGATGGATGTCTACATCACAAAACTTCGAAAAAAACTGGAAGAAGACAAAAAT
The DNA here is from genome assembly GCF_001899155.1 of Flavobacterium sp. 38-13. NCBI lineage: Bacteria > Pseudomonadati > Bacteroidota > Flavobacteriia > Flavobacteriales > Flavobacteriaceae > Flavobacterium > Flavobacterium sp. 38-13. The sequence goes on along the minus strand of NZ_MKVG01000020.1, from coordinate 254,340 downwards.
ATTGAGGTAATCAATATCAGGGGATTTGGATATAAGCTGATTTGTTGAGAAATGGTTTTTTGCATTGAAAACTATCCGAAAAGGAATTAACTTTGACAGAACAAAACCAAAAACATGGATTCAAAGATGCCGACAAATATACCTGCTTCAAGCCTGGACTTTTTAAAACAGCTCAAAGAAAATAATAACAGGGAATGGTTTAATGATAATAAGGACCTGTATTTGAAAGAATACGATGCCATAGAAAAATTTGCGGAGTCGTTATTACAGGAACTCCGAAACCACGATGTTCTCGAAACGGTTTCAGGTAAAAAGAGCCTGCATCGGATTTACAGAGATACCCGCTTTTCAAAAGACAAAACACCATATAAGACCAACTGGAGTGGTGGCTTTAAAAGAGCAACTGCCTTGCGTAGGGGAGGTTATTATTTTCATATTGAACCCGGCAACAGTTTTATAGCCGGTGGTTTTTGGGCTCCTAATACAGAAGATATCAAACGCATTCGTGAAGACATCAGTTTTGACCCGGAACCTTTACGAAAAATCATAAATAGTAAATCCTTCGTAAAAACTTTCGGCTCCTTGCAGGGAGAACAACTAAAGAAAGCGCCAAAAGGCTTTGATACTACAGATGAGGCTATTGATTTATTACGCTATAAACAATTCCTGCTAATCAGAAAGTTTGCAGATGTTGAGGTGTTAAGTCCTTCTTTTTTGAAAGAAGCGGACCAGACGTTCAAAAACATGCGTCCTTTTTTTGATTATATGAGTGAAGTTTTGACTACAGATGCCAATGGAGAACAACTTCCGGGCTTGTCTTAAAAAAAATCAGGATTTCCGAACCGCGCTCCAGTAAACCCAAACAATAATGACTAGCTGCAAAGGAATCCGAAACCATAAATAATCAAGTCCTTCTCCATTGTAAGTAGCATTTTGTATGTCGATGTGACTGCTGGCGGCATAAATATTTGCCGGAAGCAGCAGGATGAAAAATAAAATCAGAAACCAGCCAATCACTTTTTTGTATTTAGGCAACAAAAGCCCAATAGCGGCAATTAGTTCAATCAAACCCGTAACGTATACAATTTCTGTAGCAAAAGGAAGAAAAGGAATCATCATAGCCATGCCTTTTGTAAAGAGGAAATGGCCTGTTGCAGTAAGGACCAACATGGTCGACATGGCAATTCTGCCGGCTAAGGCAAATCTGTATTCTTTTAGGTAGCTTTTTTGAATAATCAGGGAGATTGAAAATGTTCCCAGCAGCGTTATTAAAGTTTCCATACTTTTTTCTGCAAAGTTCTGCTGTCCAATCCTACCAAACAATGAACCTGGGTTACTAAATTCGCTTTCGGATTCGGCTGAGGGCCTGAGGTGTAATGCCAATGTAGGAAGCCAGATATTTCAGAGGAATTTTTTGGATGAGCTGTGGCTGTTCGGTAAACAAACTGAGGTAGCGTTGCTCAGCCGTCTGGTCTAACAGAGAAAGCTCGCGTTTTGATGTTTCCAGGTAAATTCGTTCTGCAGCCAAACGTCCTATAGTGTTTCCAATACCTGTTTGAACATAAATTTCTTGAAGATCAGCATGGGTAAGCCTCCATAAGATGGCGGGAGTAAGTGTTTCTACCTGATAAGATGAAGGCATTTTTGTAATGAATGATTCGTAAGCACTTGTAAAATTACCATCAAAAGTAAACGAAAAGGTGGTGTCATTTTTCTCTTCTTTTGGAATATAAAATCGAATAATGCCTTTTTCTACGAATGAGAGGTGGTTTTCTACTTGTCCGGTTTTAACAAGCAGCGTTTTTTTAGGAAATTCTTCTCTTATAAGTCTGGAAGAAAAGAAATCCCAATCTTCGTTGGTTAATTTGGCACTCAGCTCAAGATGTTTGCGGATGAATTCCATTGATGCTTGTTTTACTTAAAAATACAAAAAGAGCAGGGAAGAGGTAAAGAGAAAGCAGTACTAAAATTGGCTTTATGCAGAAAGTATTCTTCCTCATAAAGCCAATAATAATTTTTGTTTTAAAGAGTCGCCATATCAATAACGAAACGGTAACGCACATCGCCTTTCAGCATCCTATCATAGGCATTTTGGATGTTTTTGATGTCTATCATTTCGATTTCAGAAACAATGCCGTGTTCTGCACAATAGTCAAGCATTTCCTGAGTTTCGGCAATACCTCCAATTCCGGAACCGGCCAAACTTTTTCGGCCCCCTAACAAACTGAATGCCGCAACAGGAGCAGGTTGGGATGGAACACCAACACAAATGTGTGTACCGTCTGTTTTCAACAGAGAAAGATACAAATTCAGGTCATGTTCTGCAGAAACCGTATCTAAGATGAAATCAAAAGAATTTCGGGCCGCTGCCAACTGTGCTTCATCTGTGGTTACCACAAAATTATGGGCGCCAAGTTTTCGGGCATCCTGTTCTTTGGAAGGAGAAGTACTTAAAACCGTAACTTCCGCTCCAAATGATACTCCAAATTTTACTGCCATATGACCCAAACCTCCCAAACCAAGTACAGCCAGTTTGTGTCCCTTTCCTACTTTCCAGTGGCGTAAAGGTGAATAGGTTGTGATTCCGGCACATAATAACGGAGCAACAGCTGCAAGATTCAGTTTGTCTGAAACATGCAGAACGAAATCTTCATGGACTACAATAGTATTGGAGTAGCCTCCATAAGTAGGCGTCTTTCCGTCCTGTTCCAAGCCGTTATAGGTTTGCGAATTTCCTTTAAGGCAATATTGCTCCAGGTCTTTTTTACAGTTTTCGCATTCGCGGCAGGAATCAACCATACATCCGGTTCCGGCAATATCGCCTACTTTAAATTTTTTAACATGGTCGCCAACCTTGACAACCCGTCCTACAATTTCGTGGCCCGGCACCATTGGGAAAATTCCCGGAAACCAGTCATCTTTAATTTGATGAAGGTCTGAATGGCATACTCCACAATATTGTATGTCGAACTGCACATCATGAGGCCCAACTTCACGCCTTTCAAAGTTCCAAGGCGCTAACGGACTTTTATTGTCCTGGGCAGCGTATCCTTTTGTTGCTATCATCTTTTTTGTTTTTAAGGGATTAAATCGGTACTACTAAATTAGCGAAAAAAGCAATCCGATTTGTTGAGCCATTTTTAGCTTTTAATCAGAAAAAAACCGCCCATGCATATTGCATGGGCGGTTTCGGGTAACTATATTCACTTTAACCTAACTAAATTATTCTCTCATCAAACGTTTTACTTGTGTTCCGTGAGCAGTTGTAATCTTAACCAGATAAACTCCTGAAGGAAATCTTTCCATGTTAAACTGACGGCTTGATTGAGTTGTTGTATTGGTGTCAGAAAGAATAAGCTGTCCGGTGATTGAATAAACTTCTATCTTTTCTGCCGTTATATCTCTTGAGAATTCAACAGTTACAATTCCGTTGGTAGGGTTTGGATACAATCTCATTTTGATATCTCCAAACTCCGGTACAGAAAGACCACAGAAATTGGTAGGGTCTGTGATAGTTACTGTAGCCGTACCTGTTGCGGTATTGCCGCTGTTATCTGTTACTGTTAATGTTACGGTATTTGGACCTACATTACTACAGTTAAAAGTGCTAGGCGAAACAGAGATGCTGGCGATGCCGCAATTGTCTGTACTTCCATTGTTCACCTGTGCTGCGGTAATTGTAGCAACTCCTGCCGTAAGTGGTACGGTAATATTAGTAGTAACAACAGTTGGCGGTGTTGTATCTGCGGTGGTAGTAATAGTAAAGCTTTGTGTAGCTGTACAAGAATTTGCATCAGTTACAGTTACAGTATAGGTTCCTGCAGCCAATCCGGTAGCAGTAGCTCCGGTGCCTCCTGAAGGTGCCCATGAGAAGGTATAATTGCCTGTTCCTCCTGATACTCCTACTGTAGCCGAACCGTTAGAGCCACCTGTACAACTCACGTTGGACTGTGATGGAACGATTACGATTGGAGAAGGTTGCGTTACGGAAACCGTTCTTGTAATCTGGCACATATTAGCATCAGTGATTGTTACGGTATAGTTTCCGGCCGCAAGTCCAGAAGCCGTGGCAGCTGTTCCACCGGATGGAGCCCAAGAGTAAGTATAACCACCTGTTCCGCCAGTAACTGTTACTGTTGCAGAACCATTAGAACCACCATTACAACTTACGTTAGTGCTGGATGTAGTTGCTGATAATGCAGTAGGTTCAGTTATTGTAAAACTTCTTGTGATTTGACACGCATTGGCATCAGTGATTGTCACCGTATAGGTTCCTGCAGCCAGTCCTGTTGCTGTAGCGCCCGTTCCTCCTGAAGGAGCCCATGAATAGGTGTAAGGAGCTGTTCCGCCCGTCACTGTAACACCAGCGATTCCATTAGTACCTCCGTTACAACTTAGATTTGTCTGCGATGTTGTAGCGGATAATACAGCAGGCTCAGTTATTGTGAAAGTTCTTGTAAGCTGGCAGTTATTGGCGTCAGTTACGGTCACAGTATAAATTCCTGTGGCTAATCCTGAAGCCGTAGCCGCTGTTCCACCGGATGGAGCCCATGAATAGGTATAAGGGCCTGTTCCTCCTGCTATCGTAACTGTAGCGCTTCCGGTAGCACCACCGTTGCAAAGAACATTAGTTTGCGCTGTAGTAGCTGATAGTACAGCAGGTTCAGTTATTGTAACAGTAGTCGTAATCTGGCAGTTATTGGCATCAATTGCAGTTACCGTGTAGATTCCTGCAGCCAATCCAGAAGCCGTGGCCGCTGTTCCTCCAGATGGAGCCCATGCATAGGAATAAGCGCCTGTTCCTCCTGTTACTGTAACAGTAGCACTTCCGTTAGTACCGCCATTACAACTTACATTAATTTGTGATGTTGTAGCTGATAATATAGCAGGCTCGGTAATTGTGAAGTTTCTTGTAATCTGACAGTTATTGGCATCAGTTATGGTTACCGTATAGGTTCCTGCAGCCAATCCAGAAGCCGTGGCAGCTGTTCCTCCTGATGGGGACCATGAATAGGTATATCCAGGTGTTCCTCCTGAAACCGTAACAGAAGCAGTTCCGTTTGCACCTCCATTGCAGCTAGTATTATTCTGTGATGTGGTGGCTGTCAATGCAGTTGGTTCATTTATTGTAAAACTTCGGGTTGCCTGACAGTTATTGGCATCGGTTACAGTTACCGTATAGGTTCCTGCAGCCAGTCCTGTTGCTGTAGCTGCCGTCCCTCCTGAAGGAGCCCATGAATAGGTATAGGGTGGCGTACCGCCTGTTGGCGTTACGGTTGCCATTCCGTTAGCACCTCCATTACAACTTGCGTCAGTCTTGCTTCCTGTAGCTGCAGATAAGGCTGTTGGCTGGTTGATAGTAAATGTCCTTGTAACCTGGCAATTGTTATTGTCAGTCACGGTTACTGTGTAAGTTCCCACAGCCAGTCCTGTAGCTGTAGCTGCCGTTCCTCCTGAAGGAGACCATGAATAGGTATAGGGCGGCGTACCGCCTGTTGGCGCTACCGTTGCCGTTCCGTTGGAACCTTCATTACAGCTCACGTCTGTTTTGCCGCCGCCTGTTGCAGCAGATAAGGCTGTTGGCTGGTTGATAGTAAATGTTCTTGTAACCTGGCAATTGTTACTGTCAGTTACTGTTACCGTGTAAGTTCCCACAGCCAGTCCTGTAGCCGTAGCCGCCGTCCCTCCTGAAGGAGCCCATGAATAGGTATAAGGTGGCGTACCGCCTGTTGGCGCTACCGTTGCCGTTCCGTTAGCACCTCCATTACAGCTCACATCTGTTTTGCCGCCGCCTGTTGCAGCAGATAAAGCCATAGCCGGTTGGTTAATTGTAAATGATCTTGTAGTTTGACAAGAGTTGGCGTCAGTTACAGTCACCGTGTAGGTTCCTGCGTCCAGTCCTGAAGCCGTAGCATTTGTGCCTCCTGATGGTGACCATGAGTAGGTGTATGGTGGCGTACCGCCTGTTGGCGCTACAGTAGCCGTACCGTTAGCACCTCCATTACAGCTCACGTCTGTTTTACCACCACCTGTTGCAGCAGATAAGGCTGTTGGCTGGGTAATAGTATATGTTCTTGTAGCCTGGCATCCATTGAAATCAGTGACAGTAACCGTATAGCTTCCCACAGCCAATCCTGTAGCCGTAGCATTCGTTCCTCCGGATGGAGCCCATGAATAGCTATATGGCGGAGTACCGCCCGTTGGCGCTACGGTAGCCGTTCCGTTAGAACCGCCATTACAGCTCACGTTTGTCTTGCCACCGCCTGTAGCTGCAGATAAAGCCGTAGCCGGTTGGTTAACTGTAGCAGTTCTTGTAATCTGGCAACCATTGTTGTCGGTTACAGTAACTGTATATGTGTTAGCCGCCAGTCCGGTAGCCATAGCGTTGGTTCCTCCTGATGGAGCCCATGAATAAGTATATGGAGGTGTTCCTCCGTTAACAGATACGGTTGCAGTACCGTTAGAGCCACCATTACAACTTACATCTGTTTTTATGGCTGTGCCATCTAATGCAGCAGTCGGTTGTGTTAGTGCTATGCCTGAAACAGTACCTGTACAGCCATTGGCATCCGTAATTGTTACTGAATAAGTACCTGCTGCTAATCCAGAACGGTCTTCGGTTGTAATACCGCCAACCCAATTATAAGTATAGGGAGGTACTCCTCCGGTAGGAGTTAAGTTGATTGCTCCGGTACTGCCTCCAAAGCAGGCAACATTTGTTACTACTGTTGTTCCGGACACAACTGCAGCAGGTTGTGTTACATTAATGTTGCTGATTGTACGTGTACAGGAATTAGCGTCAGTAATTGTTACTGAATAATTACCAGCTGCCAATCCGGTACGGTCTTCGGTTGTAATACCGCCACCCCAGTTAAATGTATAAGGTGGTGTACCGCCTGATGGAGTCAGGTTGATGGCACCAGTACTGCCTCCAAAACAAGCAACGTTAGTTACTACCGTACTTCCGTTAAGGGCAGGAGGCTGTGTAATTGTAAAATTACGTGTAGCCTGGCATAAATTAGCATCGGTTACTGTCACGGTATAAACTCCTACACCCAGTCCTGTTGCCGTAGCGTTCGTTCCTCCGGATGGAGCCCATGAATAGGTATATGGAGGTGTTCCTCCTGTTGGAGCTACAGTAGCTGTTCCGTTATTACCTCCATTGCAGCTTACGTTTGTTGAGCCTCCTCCGGTGGTCAATACTATAGCCGGATTTACGCTTACTGTTATCGTTGCGCAGGCTCCAGGCGTTACACAACCACCTTCGCCACGAACATAATAAGTTGTTGTTGTGGTTGGGCTTACAGAAAATGAACCAGTTGCTGTACTTGTTACCAATGTTCCGCCACAGGAGCCGGAATAAACATGCCATGCTGTAGCGCTGTTCAGGCTTCCTGTAATAGTGATGGTTCTGCTGCTTCCATTACAAAGTACAGCCGTAGATGCTGTCAATGTAGGAACGGTTGGGTTCGTACAGTTGATGCATGTCACAGAAGGTGTTGGGAAATTGGAAGGCTGTATAGGAATGGCCGTGCTGGTAGAATTGTCATGCATCCAGTTAGCAGGATTGTTAATGGCAGCGCGAAGTGCAATAGAAGTTCCTGTTAAAATTCCGTTGTATTTTGCATTTGCAAATTCTGGCCCTGGAGCCGGATATAATGAAATGCAATTTACTCCGTTTTCTAAGTCGGTTGGTATGGCTGAATCAGACGTTGCCCATAGAGTGCTGTTACTTCCTGTCGCCGGATTCCATGTTGTTACAGGGTCATACTTTGATGAATTATAATCTCCATGGATTGCTGAAATAAAAATAGGAGCAGCCGGAGCTACACCAGAAGCAGATTGGTAAGCAATAATTTGGTCACCACCGGAAAGATTAAAACTTGTACCCAGTGCAAAAGTAACGCTTCCGCCTCCTGTTACTGTAATTACATCCGGAGCCGTTTCTACAAACGAGATAATCTTGCCGCACGTAATTCCGGGTGGAATAACATAAGCAAGATGTGGTTCATTTAGGGTATTCATCCATTGGGTTCCGGACCATCCCTGTTCCGTAAAATAGAGCGTCTGTCCGGCAGGAAGGTCATTTAATGCGATAAACGCAAAACCGTCCTGACCACCGGTATTGTAGCCTATAAAGGCGATATCGCCTTTATTCATTGTCTGTGCTTCCGATTTGACTCCGCTCAGGAGGCAAATCATGAAAAACAGGCAGGCTTTAAAAAAAGTAATTGTTGTTTTCATATGATTGATTTAAGGTTTAATGACACAGGTAAGCATTGTGCCAGCCTCCCATAGATTGCGGGCGCTGGTCAGACATGATATTTTGGATGAACTGTCCGTCATTTTTCAAGACAGTTTCAATTTGGATTCCATCGTCTGTAATTTTGAAAATATAGTTGTCAAAGCTGGTTCTGTTGGTTTCCGGATGGAACTGTATTTTTCCTCTCGGGCCTTCCAGGGCTTCTTCCATTTTGTCAATAAGCTGTTCCAGACTCGGAATACTATCGTTGTCTTTTAATAAGTTTTCCAGAATCATTCCGGTTTCATAACCCAGTAAACCGAAAATGTTTGGAGCCTGATGAAATATAGCCTTATGTTTTTCTACAAAGGATAGGTTCTTTTTGCTTCTTAAACTATCCGACCATGAGGATACAATCATAGTGTTCTGAAGAGCCTCCCTGTTTTCTTCCTTTATCTTATCTGATATAGAAAAAGAAGTGAAATAAAAAGGATAGTCTTGGGTCAGTTTGTTTTTAGTAAGATAGGAAGCATGTTCTTCTGCATAGATGCCGCTGTGGAAAGCAAATATGGCGTCTGGTTTTAATGGAGCCAGTGTCTCCTGCATACAGTCTGCCTCGTTTTCTCTCGGATTCAAAGGCGTGATATAATGTCCTGAAAATTGACTGTCGTTTTGATAAAGTGCCATTTCAATGGCCTGGTTGATGCCATAGCCTGAATCATAATATGAGGATGAAGTGGCTATGTTTTTGTAATTCTGTGATGCAAAATAAGCGCCTAAATGATAGGAACTTTCGGCAATACCAAATGAATTGATATATACGCCTTGTTTCTTTGGCAGGGCATAAGGAAGTGTTGAGCCCATATCCGTAGCCAATAAAAAAAGATTGTGATTTGAAGCGTAGTCATACACGCTTTGGATGTTGCGATGTCCCAAAAAACCAATAAAAATGCTGATATCTTCCTGTAAAGAAAGCTTCTGCATCTTTTCGATAATTATTTTTTCATCTGCGCCAATGCCAATGCTTTCAATAAAAAATTTGACGTCCAAGTCATTTAATTTCATGCCTCGCATAAAATCCCTGTCTAATGATGGGTATTGTTTTGATTGGGGCAACAATATTCCGATTTTCATAAATAATAAAATAAAAGGGGGAAGTGACTCCCCCATATTAATTAGTTTCTGGAAGGAAAAATTCCTTCAAGAGCAATGCTCGTGTATATTCCAAGGTATGGATTACGTATTCCAAAAGGTATACTTCCTCCTGCAATGCCGGTAGTACCGCTGATTACAGATTTCACACCGCCTACTACATTCGTTCCCGTTGGACTTTCTCTGTAGATTTCCGGCATATTACCTGAATCTCCAAATCCATTGGAACCACCATCAGTAGTATTGCTTCCATTATTGTTGTTAGTAGCAAGGATAGTGGTAGCAACATGAGCCTGACCGTCAACTAAAGGATGAGCGTGCATAGGCATATTGCTTGTTGTTAAAGTTACGTTTTGAATTCCTCCAACTTCTCCCCAAACAACAGGAGTTAGTCCTGGCCCGTTTCCTGGATGAACTACAGATCTTCCTCTCAGGTCGGGAAGACCGAATGTTGTTTGTCCGTTTCCACCATAGGTAGTCCCTAAAAGCGAAAATAAAGCGGTGTTTTGCGCAATTGACATGATTTGTCCATCACAGAAAGTCCATCCTCTAGGAGGAAAGTTGAATCCAAATGTCTGAATTTGTCCAAGAAATGGTTCGTACATAGTTTTAAAGGTTTAAGTTAATAGTTGAATTATCGAATTTATTTATTCGTATAGGAAGGTGTAATATCAGAAGAAGTATGCCATAGAAAAATGTTCTCGCATTGTGCGAAAGTTTTTCTTTCCTGAAAGTAAGGGTAACGCTGGAATTTTTTGCTTGAAATAAGCAGTCAACTTTTTGAATAGTAGTTGTATGCATAACAAAAGATTTAGCAGGTTAGTTTTTGGGCATGTCTTTAAAACGCTCTGTTTTTTTGACTTTTCAAAGTTGCAATATTTCAAAAACGCATACAATACCACAATTTTGGTATATTTTTTTATCACTAAATTTGGTGATGCGGGCAGTGGCTTTTTTCTGCCTGTAGAGATTAAAAAGAGTGTTTTTTTATGACAGTGTGCGAAGAAGTAAAACACGCAGACTGATTAGTGAAAATAACTGTTCGGAAGAATATTAAAGTGAAATAGAAACAAAAATGTTTACGCCCTATAAATTCCAAAGCATTAGCCAGGAACCTTAGTCCCTCAATCCCTTAATAACTTATCAACTCAGCTTTAAAGCCACTTTTGTTCCCCGTCTGTAGAATCGAGAATTTTAATGCCAAGGACGTCTGCCATATCTTTGGCAACAGCAAGAGCTTCTTTTTTGGAATTGGACTTATATAATGTAATAGGCCTTCTGTCTTCCCAAAAAGAATTGACAATATAGGAATTACTTGTGAGTGTAGGCCAGTTGGCAGCGGGACTATTTAGTGTTTCTCGTGATTTATAGACAGAAATGTATTCCGTTTTTGGGAAAGATTCCCATTCGCCAAATACAATACCCATAAAGGAATATAGCTTACGATAGTATTTTTGTTCTGTGTTGATTTCGATTCCCATACAGACAGAGTTGCTGATAAGCAGACCAAGGCCAATTATCAGTGTGGCAATTCCAAACGCTTTTTGCTCTTCAGAAAGCAATATAATGCTGGCAAAAATGAAAACTACAGAAATTATTCTCGCTAAAAAGGGTTTCTTAATATAACGGATATTAGGCACAACAAGAAAAGTTTATGCCTGTTCAAAATCAGAGTCAGGATTCCTCTTCACCAGATTTGAATCGATAATCTTTTTTAGAAAATCCTTATCGCTTCTGAGGTCTTGAACTTCACGTTGTAAAATTTCAATAGTTTGGTTTTTGGCATCAACCACATTCGGAATAAATTCACCGTCCGGTTCTTTTAAAATCACGTTATCCGGTTGGAGAAACTCATTTTCGTAAGCCGTGCCTTTAATGAAATAATAAACAGATGCATTTACCGCTTTTGAAACCTCGATTAAAAAATCCAAAGTAATCTCTTTCGATTTGAATCGGTTTTGAAGATTTTGAGGAGAAATGTTTAATCTCTTTGCGACTTCAGTCATTTGGATGTCAAGTGATTGTAATTTCTTTTTTAAAATTTTTCCATCCATATGAAAAATAAATTTGTTTATTATAAATTAAATTATTTACTTTGTTTTGTAAAAATGTGTAAATACAACAAATCGTAACAAAACAAACAACGAATATAGAAAAAAATATATCGTCATGGCACCCTGTATGCCATTTCTTTACGTAAAAGACAATCGTAAAGTTATTGATTTTTGCCTATTCCATAAGCAAAAAATAAAAAATACTCCCACAAAATTTGCACTGCAGGCCAAAACAGATGGAAACGTTACTACTTTATTACGTTTGCCATTCGGGTAATTATTGGTTATTCCGAAATAGGCGAAAACCGTTTTATGTCATAATTGTAAACAAAAAAGAAGTATAAAAGCAAACGATAATAGTATCTTAATGATATAATCATCATAAATTAATACTTTTATAACTACTTTAAAAACGATATGATTCTGGAAACCAAGACCAAAGAAGTAAGCCAGAAACCTGATTTTTTTGACAGAGATATCAGCTGGCTTTCATTTAACCAAAGAGTGCTTCTTGAAGCAGAAGACAATGACGTGCCGCTTTTTGAAAAAATAAAGTTTCTTTCCATCTATTCTTCCAATCTTGATGAATTTTACAGGGTTAGGATACCGTCATTAATGGCACTCAAAAAAATTTCCAAAAACAAAAAGGAAAATAGCTTTGCCTATCAGCACATTCTGGATAAAATACAGCATATTGTTGACGACCAGCAACGGGTTTTTGGAACAATAATGACCCAAAAGATTCTTCCCGCACTTGAAAAAGAAAAATACCATCTGCTGTACAATGAGCCAATTCCAGAAAACATCCACGACGAAATAACCCATTACTTTTTTAAAGAAGTATTGGCATTCCTGCAGATTGTAGAAATAACAAAGGAAACGGATTTCTTTCCGGAGAATAACAAATTATACAAACTTGTTGTTGTCGAAGAAAATACAGACACACACCAGCTGTTTCTTCTAAACATACCATCAGACGATTTGCCACGATTTTTTGCCGTTAAGAAAGGAGCCAAAACCTACATCCTTTTTCTGGACGATATTATCAAATTTGGCTTGAAATTTATTTTCAAAGACCAGAAACTGCCGGCAGATTATAACTTCAAAATAACGCGCGATGCGGCTCTGGAACTTGACGACGAATATGATGAGGCTATTGCCGAAAAAATGGAGAAGAAGATTGCCAAAAGAGATTACAGCTTTGCCACCCGTTTTTTATTTGATTACCGAATGCCGCCGCCTTTTTTACAGTCGCTGATAGATACTTTCAAGCTAAAAGATGCCACGATTGTTCTGGGCGGAAGCTACCATAATCTAAAAGACCTGGCTTCATTACCGCTAAAAAAACAAAGCCTTTCTTATGCCGAAATGGTTCCGGTTTCTTTAGACGCCCCTGTAGCAAAGAGTATTTTTGATACCGTTGCAGAAAAAGACCTGATGCTGCATGTGCCATATCAGTCCTACGACAGCGTACTCCGTTTTTTTAACGAAGCTTCCATACATCCTAATGCAGAAGAAATATATGTAACGCTTTATCGCGTGGCAAGTGATTCAAGAATTGCCAATGCACTCATTAGTGCCGCCAGAAACGGGAAGAAGGTGACTGTTGTAGTGGAACTGAAAGCCCGTTTTGACGAAGCGAACAATATAAAATGGTCAAAACAATTGAAAAAAGCCGGAGTTAAAATTGTACACAGCATCCCGTCACTAAAAGTACATGCCAAAATAGCGCTGGTAAAGTTTAAAAAACAAAGTAAACTCCCGTCTATAGGATTATTGGCTACCGGAAACCTGAATGAAAATACGGCCCGTTTTTATACAGACCATATATTGATGACGGCTCACAAGGAAATGCTGAAAGATTTGGAAAAGACTTTCCTTCTTTTGGCTACCATCAAAAAAAATCCGAAGAGATACAAAATGGATTTTAAGCATTTGCTCGTAGCTAAATTCAACCTGCGGGAAAAATTTATCAAACTCATTGATAACGAAATCCAGAACAAAAGAAAAGGACTTGCTGCCGGAATAACCATCAAGCTGAACAACCTGGAAGAAAAAAGCCTGATTGAAAAATTATACGAAGCTTCAAATGCAGGAGTGAAAATCCAACTGATTGTTCGTGGAATTTGCTGCCTTGTGCCGGAAATTCCGGGCAGGAGCGAAAACATTACGGTTCGCAGAATCGTAGACAGGTATCTTGAACACGGACGTATTTTTGTATTCGAAAATAATGGAAACCCGTTACTGTTTATGGGTTCTGCCGATTGGATGAACAGGAATATATACCACAGGATAGAAGTCTGCTTTCCGGTATATGACCCCATTCTCAAAGAAGAAATGCTCGATATTCTTAAAATTCAGTTAGACGATAATGTCAAGGCTTCCTTATTAGGAGCATCGCTCGAAAATATTCCGGTAAGAAATGAAAAAGAACCAACACGGTCACAGGAAAAAATTCACGAATACCTGAAACGGAAATCCTAATCGAGTTCCATTGGATTTTCAATATCGACAAACTCGTTTTCGTTTTTAGAAATCACAATAGTTGCTACACCGTTGCCAATAAAATTGGTAATGGCTCTTGCTTCGCTCATGAATTTGTCAACCCCTAAAAGAAAGGCCAATCCTTCAAGCGGAATTTTATGAATGGCCGTGAGTGTTGAGGCCAACACAATAAAGCCGCTTCCGGTAACTCCGGCTGCTCCTTTTGAAGTAATCATCAGCAGTCCGATAATAGTCAGTATTTCCCCAAAAGAAAGATGTACATTATATAATTGTGCTAGAAAAATGACACACATTGAAAGATAGATAGAAGTGCCGTCCAGATTAAACGAATATCCGGTTGGCACTACAAGTCCCACGACTGATTTGCTGCATCCCAGTCGTTCCAGCTTATCCATCAGATTGGGCAATGCAGGTTCTGAAGATGAAGTTCCTAACACAATCAAAAGCTCCGCTTTCAGGTACTTTATCAGGTCCCAGATTCTCATTTTATAGTAGCGCATGATACCGCCCAAAATTAAAAAGATAAAAACGGCCATAGTCAGGTAAACCGTAAACATCAGTTTTCCTAAAGGAATCAAAGTATGCAATCCGAACTTTCCTACTGTATAGGCCATGCCCCCAAAAGCGCCTAATGGTGCCAGGAACATCACAAACTTTAAAGCCTTGAAAACAATTTTTGAAGCTTTGTATAAGGTAGCTACTACAGATTCGCGTTTGTTGTAATAATTGAGCAGAATGCCGCAAACAATAGTCAGGGCTAAAACCTGTAAGGTGAAGTTGTCCATGAAAAACTGCCACCAGTCAAATTCGGTTCTTGGGTTAGAGGTGTATTTTGAAGCATCCTGAATGTCAAGGCCAGACTTGTCGATTTTTCCGGGTTGGATAATATAAGCCGCTATAATGCCAATAGCCAGGGCGAATGTGGTAACGATTTCAAAATAAACCAGCGCTTTTATCCCGATACGGCCTACTTTTCTCAGGTCGCCCATACCGCTGATTCCTAAAACAATAGTAAGAAAGATAATCGGGGCGATAAAAAGCTTGACAATCTGGATGAAAGTATCACCTATGACCTTCATTTTTGTGCCGGTTTCGGGCAAATAATGTCCAACCAAAACTCCGGAAATAATTGCTATCAGCACCCAAAAAGTAAGATTGGTGACTATTTTGAATAAAAGACCATTATTTTTTGCAATGCTTTCGCCCATAAAAGGAAATTAAAGCGTGCAATTTAAAGTCTTAAAATGAATTGGCTCGCAAAAAGAAGATATTTTTTAGCTATTTCAGCTTTTTCAGGATTTCTTTTGAAGCTAATTTGTATGCCGCCGAATGATTTGGATAATCCTGTGTCAAAATGGTCTTGAGTTCCGGATATATCCAGTCGTTTATTTTTCCAAAAGCATAAAGAGCCCTCATGGCATAAGCCTTGGTGGCTACTTTCTGGTTGCTGATAAGCCAGTCAAAACAAGATTCTACCATTAGTTCCAACTGCTCGTCTGTCAGAAAAATTGCTCCCGACTTTTTCTTTTTCAAATGGTAGGTTGCAGAAAAAAGACAGATTTTAGAAACAGAACGCAATGCCCCGTCATGCGAATAGGACGACAGTGTCTTGCTAAAAACATCAAGATAGGGAATAAGCCATTCGATATGCTTTTCAAAAACCAATTCCGAAGTCCAGCAGGCTTTATAATGATTTTTGTTTTTGGTGTCTAGCAGCACGCCCATTAAAACCGGCAACAGTTCCGGATTAGCACAAATGCTGTCAGATATTAATTCGCGGCTTTGTCTGTGTGCCGTGCTATTTTCTAATTTTCGGATAAAATCAGAACTCATTTTTATGCTTTTTTAATAACTAGTTCCAAAACTAGACCTATTGCAATGGTCAGGACCGTAAACATGATGAAAAAATAAATATAGGTCAGTATTGTTTTCAAAATGTTCTTTATGGTAGATTGAGTGTCAAAAAACTGATTATAGGTCCAAAAAGCAAGCAGTATATCAATAAACACAGATATTACAGAAAGCAGCAAAATAGTTTGGGTGCCGCTGTAAATATAAAGAAGCGGGAAAAAAATAAATTGAAGCATTAGTTTTTGTCCGGCAATGAAACCGTTTAGCACCAAATGTTCTACCAAATTATAGCCTGTTTTTCGAAAAGCAAGAAAAGAGGCGATTGATAGGAGAGGAATAGTAAATAGGGTAGCCAATGCATAATGTGCAGTAATCCAATCTCCCATAACATTGAATGTCTGACCCGTATCTTCGCCGGTTACATTAGCGGGAATTTCAATATGGAAAAAATGATACAGCAATCCATAGAAGGAACCAAGCAGGAAAACCAAAGAAGTAGGTTTGAAATGGCTGACTCTTTTGCCTTCGATAAATTCCCTGATGGAATGACCGGGTCTCGTAAAAAGTTCTTTGGCAGTAAAAAGCAAACCTTTGTCAAAATGAAAAATGCCATGTTGTATGTCGTGCCAGAGGTAGTGAAAATTTATAGGATGCGTGTGAGTAGACTGTCCGCATTCGCTACAGAAATTTCCATTAACTTCGTGTTCGCAATTCTTGCAAATCGGATTCATAGATTAGGCTGTTTGGAGTAAAAGTATTAAAATAAAATTACAGCCAAAAGTTTGTAATGAAAGGCGAGATAAAAAAATACTCTGTTAATAACCTTTGCGCCCCTGTGCCTTTGCGAGCAATTATTTCACGCAAAGACGCAAAGGCGCAAAGAATGGTTTGTCTGAAAACTTATTTTTTAACAGCCACTCTCCATATCGTATTGCCGCTGTCGTCATTCACCAATAACGAGCCGTCTTTCATAACCGTCACAGCAACAGGACGTCCGTAAACTTCCGCTTTTTCTTCGTTGGCAATAAATCCGGTCAGGAAATCTTCGGGTTTTCCGGAAGGCTTTCCGTTTTTAAAAGGTACAAAAAGCACTTTGTATCCGCTTAGTTTTGAACGGTTCCAGGAGCCATGCTGTCCTACAAAAGCCCCGTTTTTGTATTTAGCCGGAAAAACATCCTGGTTATAAAAAGCAAATCCGAGTGAAGCGGTATGGGCACCAACAGAAACATCAGGAATGATAGCTTTGGCAACCAGTTCTTTTCCCTCTCCTTTCATTCTTGGGTCTGCAATTTGTCCGTAATAGGAATAAGGCCATCCGTAAAAACCTCCTCTTTTTACGCTTGTAATATAATCAGGAACAAGCTCGTCACCCAAATCATCGCGCTCGTTTACGGCAGTCCAGAGTTCGTTGTTGGCAGGATTCCAATCCATTCCAACAGGATTTCGCAAGCCGCTGGCATAAATCTGTTCTCCTGTTCCGTCAGGATTGATTTCTAAAATATTGGCACGCCTTTTTTCTACTTCCATTCCGTGCTCAGCATTGTTGCTGGCAGAGCCTACGGAGACATATATTTTTGAACCGTCAGCATTGGCAAGCAGATTTCTTGTCCAGTGATTGTTATAACCTCCGGCAGGAAGTTCCAGTATTTTTGTTCCGTTTCCTCTTAGCTTTAAGTCACCTGCGCTGTATGGAAAACGAAAAAGACCATCAGTATTGGCTATGTAAAAATAATTATCAAGAATCAGCATCCCGAAAGGCATGTTGAGCCCGTCTTTAAAAATTTCACGGGTCTCAAAAACACCATCACCATCCTTGTCTCTGAAAATAGTAATTTGGTTGGCGCTTTTAAAAGTGTTGCTTTCCACTACAAAAATATCATTGTTGGGAGCAATATAGGTCCAGCGCGGATTTTTCAATCCGTCTGCAAATTTCGTTACCACAAATCCTTCCGGAGCTTTAGGCGTAACTCCTTCAGGCCACTCTTTCATGCGGCTTATTTTGCGGGCAGATTCTGTAGCATACGGAGCAGGAAGTTCCAAATCGCCTACAGCAGTTTTTACAATAGTAGTACTATTTTTTACAGGCGGTTTCTTTTCTTGTCCGTTACAGGATAAGAATGAAAAAGCAATGCAGGAAAGTAGGGGTAAAATACGTGTTTTCATAGCTTGAAAAAATTAGTGGTTGTATTTTCAGGATATTGAATTTACTGATTTTAAATTTTTTATCTTCGGAGTTTAAAGAATATTAAAAAACATTTAACAAAAATAAAATTGTAATAAAACTGAAATAAATTGTAAAATAGCTGGATTCTATTTTAGTATATTTGCAACTTATTATTTAATAAAATCATTGTGATACAACTTCACGACAAACATTTTGTTCCTTTCATCAGCGGAAAGGAAATCGATTCAGCTATAGCCAAAATGGCGCAGGAAGTAGCTGAAGACCTGGACGAAGAGATACCCTTATTTGTGGGCGTCTTAAACGGCGCCTTTATGGTGGTTTCAGATTTTATGAAACACTATCCGAAAGCCTGCGAAGTAAGCTTCGTAAAATTAGCCTCCTATGAGGGCACTACTACAACCCATGAGGTAAAAAAACTCATCGGACTTAATCAAGATTTATCGGGAAGAACCGTTGTCGTAATAGAAGATATTGTCGACACAGGAAATACTTTGGTCGAGCTAAAAGCAATGTTTGAGTCCCAAAATGTAAAGCAGCTTAAATTTGCTACCTTATTTTTAAAGCCCGAAGCATACAAAAAAGACATAAAAATTGATTATATTGGTATTGAAATTCCAAACAAATTCATTGTAGGCTATGGCTTGGATTATGATGGGCTCGGAAGAAACATTCCGGAAATATACCAATTGAAAGATTAAGTCGGATTAGAAAATGAAATATTTTGGATTGAAAAATCCTGGCATATAATAACTCACAACTAACAAAATGATTAATATCGTATTATTTGGGAAGCCTGGAGCAGGAAAAGGAACCCAGGCTGAATTCTTAAAAAAGAAATACAATCTGACCCATCTCTCAACAGGAGATATTTTTAGGTTCAATATTAAAAATGAAACGGAACTTGGCAAATTAGCCAAGACCTATATGGATAAGGGAGATTTGGTTCCGGATGAAGTAACCATCCAGATGCTTCAAAGCGAAGTAGATAAAAACCCGGAATCTAAAGGATTTCTTTTTGACGGATTCCCAAGAACCCTGTCACAGGCAAAAGCTCTGGATAACTTTTTGGAATCTAAAAACGAAGAAATAACGGCAACGGTTGCTTTGGAGGCTAATGATGAAATTTTGGTAAAAAGACTTTTGGAAAGAGGAAAAACTTCAGGAAGACCAGATGACCAGGATGAAGAAAAAATCAGAAACCGTTATCAGGAATACAACGAAAAAACAGCTCCTTTAATGGACTATTATAAAGCACAGAATAAATTTCATGCTGTGGACGGAATTGGTTCCATAGAAGAAATTACACATCGGTTAAGTACAGTAATCGATAGCCTTTAACTTAATTTATAAAACTTGGAAATAGCTATAATTTTCTTTTTAATCCTTTTGAATGGTGTTTTTTCGATGTCGGAAATCGCATTGATATCAGCGCGAAAAAACAGGTTGGAAACTTCTGCAAAAAAAGGGAATCCCAGCGCCAAAACTGCTTTGGATTTGGCCAATTCGCCAAACAAATTTTTGTCGACTGTTCAAATCGGAATCACATTAATCGGAATCTTAACAGGTATTTATTCAGGTGATAATATCACTGGCGATGTAAAGATTTTCCTGGACCAGTATGAATTCCTGCAGCCGTATTCAGCAAACCTTTCGGTTGGAATCGTGGTTGTTATCCTGACATTCTTCTCCTTGGTGCTTGGCGAATTGCTTCCTAAAAGAATCGGGCTCAATTATCCTGAAACAATTGCAAAGACGGTAGCCTTGCCTATGAAAGTAATTTCGATAATTACCGCGCCTTTTATCTGGCTTTTGACCATTTCAACAGAATCTTTGCTGAAATTGTTCAGAATCAGACCAACGGCAGATGGTAAAGTTACCGAAGAAGAAATTAAGGCCATCATCAAAGAAGGAACTGAAGTAGGAGAAGTACAGGAAATCGAACAGGACATTGTGGAACGTGTATTCCATATTGGTGACAGAAAGGTAAACTCCTTGATGACCCACAGGAAATCGGTTGACTATCTTTCATTGGAAGATGACCTTCCTACACTTAAACAAAAAGTTCTGGATGAAATTCACTCCGTTTATCCGGTTTGTGAAGAAAGCCTGGACGAAGTTGTTGGGGTTGTGCTGTTAAAAGATTTGTTTGCCAAATTTGAAAGCGGCGACTTTAACCTTAGAGATATAATGAAGGAGCCGGTCTATCTGATAGAACATACTTCTGCCTACAAGGCATTGGATATTTTCAAGAAAACCAAAGTACACTATGCCATAGTAACAGACGAATATGGAATCACACAAGGTATGATTACCCTGAACGACATTCTGGAAGCTCTGGTAGGTGATGCGTCAGATTTCTATCATGAAGAATTCCAGCTTGTGGCAAGAGAAGACGGTACCTGGTTGGTTGACGGGCATTATTCGTTACACGACTTTTTGACCTATTTTGATTTGGATGAACTGATTAACGATTATGAAGTTACGACAGTAAGCGGCCTAATCATGACAGAGCTTTCCTATATTCCAAAACAGGGCGAAAAATTAATCTGGAACTTATTTGAATTAGAAGTTATAGATATGGACGGTGTTAAAATTGACAAGGTTTTAGTCCGTTCGCTAAAAGAATAAACAAAAAAACAGTATAAAGTTTAAGGTTTAGAGTTGTCAGTATACTGTAGCTTTAAGCCTTAAACTTTACACTTTAAATAAAGAAAATGACAGAGGGAAATTTTGTAGATTACGTTAAGATTTATGTTTCTTCCGGAAAAGGAGGAAAAGGGTCGACGCATTTGCATAGAGAGAAATTTATTGAAAAAGGAGGTCCTGACGGAGGTGACGGAGGACGGGGCGGACACGTATATCTGGTAGGAAACAAAGGACTTTGGACATTGTTCCATTTAAAATTTGCAAAACACGTCAAAGCCGGACATGGTGGCGACGGAGGAAGTGCCAGAAGTACAGGTGCTGACGGAGAAGATAAGTATATTGAAGTGCCGCTGGGAACCGTAGTGCGCGATAAAGAAACCAACGAAATCTTATTCGAAATCACCGAACACGGCGAGAAAAAGATTGTGGTAAAAGGCGGAAAAGGCGGATTAGGGAACTGGCATTTTAGAAGTTCCACAAACCAAACCCCAAGATATTCGCAGCCCGGAATGCCGGCTAATGAACTGGATATTATTCTGGAACTTAAAGTTTTGGCCGATGTAGGTTTGGTAGGATTTCCAAATGCGGGAAAATCGACTTTGCTGTCTGTATTGACATCTGCAAAACCAAAAATAGCCGATTATCCGTTTACAACCCTGAAACCAAATCTTGGAATTGTAGCCTACAGAGATTTCCAATCGTTTGTAATGGCAGATATTCCCGGAATTATTGAAGGCGCTGCCGAAGGAAAAGGACTCGGGCATTATTTCTTAAGACATATCGAAAGAAACTCAGTATTGCTGTTTTTGATTCCTGCTGATGCAGACGATATTAAAAAAGAATATGAAATTCTTTTGGATGAGCTGCGACGCTATAATCCGGAAATTTTAGATAAGGAACGCTTTATCGTAATTTCTAAATCAGACATGCTTGATGAGGAACTGAAAGCAGAAATGAAAGCACAGTTGGATAAAGAGTTTAAAGGCTTGAAATACCATTTCATATCGTCAATAGCAAATCAGGGATTAGTCGAATTAAAAGACAAACTTTGGCAGATGTTAAATGCTGAAGAAAATCAGTAATAAAAGACAAACAAATAAAAAGGCGACCATCAGGTCGCCTTTTATATTTTATTTTCGTCTATCCGCTTGAAAAATCATCTTTATAGGCGCCAATAGGCAACTCCTTATTGTTGATGAAAACAGAGTAATTATAAGTTGGTTCGATTTGTTTTACCTACACTTTAGTGTAGTACGCATTGCCGTATTCCAAATTTACATTTCAGATATCAACCAGCCCTCATGTAAGGCCAAGCGGCG
The DNA here is from genome assembly GCF_001899155.1 of Flavobacterium sp. 38-13. NCBI lineage: Bacteria > Pseudomonadati > Bacteroidota > Flavobacteriia > Flavobacteriales > Flavobacteriaceae > Flavobacterium > Flavobacterium sp. 38-13. The sequence goes on along the minus strand of NZ_MKVG01000020.1, from coordinate 232,386 downwards.
TTATCAATACGGAAAGTGTCTTTCAGGATATTGTAATTGACGACAGCCAGAACGCATTGCGAAAAGCAATAGAAGTGATACAAAAAGAAAAATTGAAGCATCTGCAAGGATGCTTTTTTTATGAGTTTAAAATGGTTGATATAAATTTTTCAGGCAGGTAAATGCAATGTGAATTATTCGTTATTTTTGTGTGAACAAACGTTTTACTTCGATTCCCCACCGCTTCTTCTGTAACCACAGAATTAGTTTTAGGACTTGTTTTGCAGAAGAACATAATAGAGTTAGATTTTATGAAAATCAACTGGAAAAATGATTTTACCGTTATGCTGTTGCGGCTTTTGGTCGTTTATGTCGCATTCATGCTCGGAAGATTTATATTTTATTTTTTTAACGACCACCTGATTGACCCTATCCACCACAAGGATATTTTTTCTTTGCTTCGCGGAAGCCTGATGTTTGATACGGTTTCCATACTTTATCTGAATTTGCCTTTTATATTTTTGTCGCTGTTGCCTTTTCGGTTTCGGGAAAAAGAAAACTATCAGAAAAGGCTTTTCTGGGTTTACATGATTTCAAACAGCCTCGGGCTACTGGTCAATTTTGCGGATGTGTTTTATTATCCATACAAACAGTCCCGATTGGTTTTAGGAGATTTGTTTTTGGTTAAGGAAGACAGTTTCTCACTTTTGATACTCGACTTTATGGTTGACTACTGGTATGGCTTTATCTTCTATTTTCTTGTACTGGCTATGCTTTGTGTGGGCTATAGGCGTATAGGATATGGAAAATCCATATTATCAAACAATAGAGATTACTACGTGGTTAATTCGGCATATCTGGGTGTAATGGTTTTTCTAACCGTTTTTTTGGTGAGGGGAGCCAGTCTTTCAAAAGCTTCTTTCCCCATTTCGATGAGCGATGCTTTTCTTTATACAAGCAATGCTTCCCATACTTCCTTGATATTGAGTAATCCTTTCTGCCTTTTCAGAACAATAGGCAAATCTAAAAAAGTGCCTAAGCTTGAATATTTTGATAAAAGTACTGCCGAAGCTTATATGCCTACAACACACATGCCGTCGTCTTCAGGCAAATTTAAGATTGACCGGAATACCAATGTTTTTATCATAATTTTAGAAAGCTTCGGAAAAGCCCATATCAAAAGCCTTTCCGACCAGTTCAAGCCTCAACAGGAAACGCATACGCCGTTTTTAGATTCGCTGTTTAATGAAGGCTATCTCTTTACGAATGCGCATCAAAACGGCTACCGGTCTATGGATGCCTTGCCGGCCATTTGGGCTTCAATTCCTACTTTCAAAGAACCGTTTCTTTCATTGCCAAATTCTGTTGCCGATTATCATGCGTTGCCGGCCTGCATGAATGAAATGGGCTACCATACGGCTTTTATGCACGGTGCTGTAAAAGAATCGATGGGATTTGTGTCTTTTGGAAAAAACCTCGATATTAAAGAATTCCAGTCCAGAGAAGAATATGAAGAAGCAAAAGGAGATGATGACTTTGATGGGAAATGGGGGATATGGGATCATAAATTCTGGCCTTTTGTTCACGAAAAAATCAACGTGATGCCAAAACCTTTTTTTACGACTGTTTTTACGCTTTCATCCCATCATCCGTTTAGTATTCCGGCAGAACTTAAAGGCAAATTTGCAGAAGGAACGCTCCCGATACACCGTGTGATTAAATATTCTGATTATGCGCTGAAGACTTTTTTTGAAGGAATAAAAAAGGAACCGTGGTATAAGAACACTCTCTTTGTCATAACGGCAGACCATGCTTCCGGGGCAGATTCGCCAAAGTTTTTAAAGCCGCCTTTTGATTATTCTATTCCGATTTTGTTTTATCATCCGGGAAAAAACTTTAAAGGAACAGATGATAAAATTATGCAACATATAGATATCATGCCCACACTTTTAGGAATGCTTGATTATGATAAGCCTTATTTTGCCTTTGGTAAAAATCATTTTAATAAAGAGGAGCAGGAAAATCATTTTGCAATTAATTTTTCAAATAGTGCCTTTAATTGTACAACCGATTCCTATTATTACCAGTTCAACGAAAAAGACATATTGGTCAAATCCGATTACAGAAAAGACCCGCTGTGGAAAAATAATCTTCTGAAAAGTAAAACCCCTAAGGACAAAAAAAATGTTTTGTACTTCAAGGCATTTATTCAGCAGTATTATTCGCATCTGAACGAGAGAAATTTTCTGCCGCAACAAAAAAGCAGGAAAGCAAAGGAAATAGCAGGTCGTGATGAAGATATCATATTAAAAGGGCAGGAAACAAGAAGTCTAAAACAAAAGTTAAAATTGCGATAACGATTTAGTTTTCTCCTCGTTTATAAGTCTAAAATTGCAAAATGGAGTTATATTCGCATCGCAAAAATATATGTCAGGCAGTCAAAATGTAACAAAAAATCATTTTATGCGACTACTCACATACCTATTAAACTTTAAATACTAATAAATGAAAAAAATTATTTTATCCTTAATTACAGCTATACTGCTTGTTCCTACAACAGTAAAGGCTGACGAAGGGATGTGGTTCCTGATGTTCATTGAGCGTTTGAATCACCGTGACATGCAAAAAATGGGATTGCAACTGACTTCTGAGGAAATCTACAGCATCAACCATTCAAGTATTAAAGATGCAATTGTTCAGTTCAATGGTGGCTGTACTGCAGAAATTATTTCTAATCAAGGTTTGGTTTTGACTAACCACCACTGTGGTTATGATGCGATTGCTGAAGTTTCTACTCCAAAAGACAACTATTTGAGAGATGGTTTCTGGGCAAAAGACAAGAAATCTGAAATCAAGCCAAACTCACTTTATGTACGTTTCTTTGTGAGAATGGATGATGTTTCAAAAAGAATTCTTTCTAAAGTAAATGACGGCATGAGCGAGGCTGAGCGCGAAAAAGTAATCAACCAGGAAATTGCTAAAATCCAAAAAGAAAATGACGAAGGAGGAAAGTATACTGTTTCTGTTCGTTCTTTTTTCCAGGGAAATGAATATTACTATTTCGTTTATCAAGACTATAAAGACGTTCGTTTAGTTGGAACTCCGCCGGAAAGCATCGGAAAATTCGGAGGTGACACAGACAACTGGGAATGGCCACGTCACACAGGAGATTTCTCTATGTTCAGAGTTTATGCTGACAAAGACGGAAATCCTGCTGAATATTCTCCGGACAACGTTCCGTTAAAGCCTAAGCATCACTTACCAATCAGTTTGAAAGGTGTTCAGGAAAATGATTTTGCTATGATTTTAGGTTATCCGGGTAGAACAAACCGTTGGATGCCGGCCGGAGGAATTGAGCAAAATGTAAAATTTGCATACCCTGCATGGGTGGAAGGTTCTAAAGCAGGTATGGACGCTATGAAATTCCACATGGACAAAAGCGACCAGGTTCGTTTAAACTACGCTTCTAAATATGCTTCTGTAGCCAACTATTGGAAAAACCGTCAGGGAATGATTGATGCATTGACAAAGTTCAAAACTGCGGCTACAAAACAAAAAGAAGAGGCAGAGTTCAACAAATGGGCAAACAAGCCGGAGAACAAGCAGAAATATGGTGATGTAGTTGCTACTATCAACAATTACTACAAAGCAACAAACGAAAAATCAAGACACGATAACTACCTGATTTCTATTTTAAGAAACAGCAGCCTGGCTGGTGGTCCTGCAAGTTTAGGAAACGGAATCGCTGCTTATGCCAAAGAAAATGATGCTAAGAAAGCAGAAATGCTTCCAAGACTTCAGGCAGCAATTGAAGGTGTTTACGAAGGTTTCTACCTTCCATTGGAAAGAGATGTATTGATTGCAGAATTAAACCTTTATGCTAAAAAAGCAGGTTACAAACTTGACCCGTTCATTGAAGGGCTAGCCAAAGAAAACAACAATGACTTTACAAAATTTGTAGATGAGGCTATCGCAGAGAGTGCTTTTGCTACAAAAGAAAAAGCAGAAGCATTTTTGAAAAATCCAAATGTGGATGCATTGAAAAATGATAAGTTGTATTTACTTTCATCTAGCATTTTGGCTACTTACAGAAGCAAGCCGGAAGATTTGGCGAAGTTGGAAAATGATTTCCAAAAGTCATTCCGTCTTCTTGTAGAAGGATTGCGTGAGTCTAAACTTAACAAAATCAAATATCCGGATGCAAATTCAACTTTGCGTCTGACTTATGGTAAAGTTCGTGCATTACCTGCTGATAAGAGAAATGATGCAAAAATCAACAACTATACTACACTTCAGGGAACAATCAAAAAATACAAGCCAAACGACCAGGAATTTGACTTGCCTAAGAGATTGATTGAGTTGAACGAGAAAAAAGATTTCGGACCATATGCTGATAAAAAAGGATATATGCCTGTAAACTTCCTGACAGACAACGATATTACAGGTGGTAACTCAGGTTCTCCGGTATTGAATGGAAAAGGAGAGCTTATTGGTGTAGCTTTTGACGGTAACATCGAAGCTATGGCCGGTGACGTAATCTTTGATTCTAAACTGCAAAGAACAATCAACGTTGATATCCGTTATGTTTTGTTTATCATTGACAAATATGCCGGTGCAAAACATATCATTGACGAAATGACAATCGCAAAATAATTTTCAGATTAGTTATTAGTTCAAATAAATTAAAAAGCCGTTTCAGTTTTGAAACGGCTTTTTTTATTGATGTGGATTTGCAGGAATTATTCTGAATATCTCAAATTTGGGATAGTATTTGGACATAGTTTTTTAGTTAGCCAAAACACATAAAATCCATCCCGCTATTCCAAATCATTTTCCTATTTTTGGAACACTAAATCAAGTCTTTTGAAACATTTCTTTTTAATCTTATTCTTATTTCCGTTAGCAGTCTTTTCACAATCAGAATTTGCGAAAGGAGCGCAGTTTTTTGATAAAGGAAACTATGAAAAGGCCAAAGAAATATTTACGGCTCTTTATAAAAAGAACCCTAAAGATGTCAGTGTAATTGAATATCTGGGAGATATTGGAGGACATACCAAAAAATGGGAGGAGGCTTTAGTGTATTATGAAAAGCTAAAAGAATTAAAACCTTCTGAGGCCAATTATTATTATAAATATGGAGGCGCTCTTGGAATGAAAGCTAAAGAGAGCAATAAATTCAAGGCTCTTGGGATGATTGGCGATGTGGAGGATTCTTTTAAAAAAGCTATTGAGCTAAATCCGAAGCATATTGAATCAAGATGGGCATTGGTGGAATTGTACCTGCAACTTCCTGCCATAATTGGAGGCAGTGAAAGAAAGGCACAAAAATATGCAGATGAACTAATGACACTATCTGCTGTTGACGGTTATCTCTCAAAAGGACATATTGCTGAATATTTCAAAAGATATAAAGAAGCAGAAAAAAACTATAAAAAGGCAATTGAAATTGGCAAATCAAAAACAACCTACAAGAAATTAGCCGATTTGTATAAAAATAAAATGAAGCAGCCGGAAAAAGCCAAGGCTGTTTTAGAAGAATATGCTGAAATAAGCAAAACATAATTAATATCCTATCCATATATTTGAATAGATGAGAACACATTTTATAGCCATTGGAGGCAGCGCAATGCACAATCTTGCCATTGCATTACATGAAAAAGGATACCAGGTGACCGGTAGTGATGATGCTGTTTTTGAGCCTTCCAAAACACGTTTGGAAAAAAGAGGACTGCTGCCTGAAGAGTTGGGCTGGTTTCCTGAAAAAATCACTTCAGATATTGATTCGGTTATTCTGGGCATGCATGCCAAAGCTGATAATCCGGAACTTTTAAAAGCACAGGAATTAGGATTAAAGATTTTTTCATATCCAGAGTTTTTATACGAGCAGTCAAAAAATAAGACAAGAGTAGTAATTGGCGGTTCGCATGGAAAAACTACCATTACTTCCATGATTTTGCATGTTATGCATTACCATGGCATCAATGTAGACTATATGGTTGGAGCGCAATTAGAAGGTTTTGATACGATGGTGCATCTAACAGAAGAAAATGATTTTATTGTTCTTGAAGGAGATGAATATTTATCATCTCCAATGGACAGAAGACCAAAATTTCATCTCTATCAGCCCAATATTGCTTTGATTTCAGGAATTGCCTGGGACCATATTAATGTTTTTCCAACCTATGAAAATTATGTGGAACAGTTTGAGATTTTCATTCAAAAAATAACCAACGGAGGGATTCTTGTCTATAACGAAGATGATGCGGAAGTAAAAAGGGTAGCGGAAGCAGCTACAAATCCTATCCGCAAAATTCCATACACAACGCCAAATTATACAGTTGAGAATGGAATAACATTGCTTGAAACTCCGGAAGGAAATATGCCAATTGAAGTTTTTGGAGCCCACAACCTGAATAATCTGGCCGGTGCCAAATGGATATGTCAGAATATGGGCGTTGACGAAGCCGATTTTTATGAGGCGATTTCCAGTTTTAAAGGAGCTTCAAAACGTTTGGAGAAAATTGCGGAAAATAAAAACAATGTTGCCTATAAAGATTTTGCACATTCGCCGAGCAAAGTGGCTGCCACTACAAAAGCGGTGAAAGAACAATATCCGGACAGAAAACTGATTGCCTGTCTGGAATTGCATACCTACAGTAGCCTGAATGCTGAATTCCTGAAAGAATATGAGGGAGCCCTTGATGCTGCAGATGTGGCGGTGGTTTTCTATTCGCCGGATGCCGTCAAAATCAAACAACTGGAAGAAGTAACCTATGATCAGATTGCAAAATCATTCAATCGCGAAGACCTGATTATTTACACCAATCCGGCTGCATTTAAAGAATACCTTTTCCACCTTAAATTTGATACGGAGAAAATTGCATTATTGCTAATGAGTTCCGGAAATTATGGAGGACTTAATTTTGATGAGGTAAAAACGCTTCTATAAATAAACTATGATGATTAGCGGAACTGTTATTCCTTTCAGGAAGCAGGTCCGCTTACTTTTTAAATTGGTAGTGTCCTGTTATTTTATATTGGAAAAGGCAATCTTCCAAAACCTGGCCGGCTCCAACATTATGCACAATCAGGTTCCGTTTCCCATCGGCTGATTTTCGATTGGTCACAATTCCAATATGGGGCATTTTATCATTGATCATCCAGGTTACCAAATCGCCTGTCTTATAATCTGAAGCTTTATCGGTTACTTCTAAACTTTTACCGAATCGTGTGAAGAAAACCTGAAGATTAGGTACTCTTCTATGGTCAATATTGGGATCTGTTTTTTTGAGTCCCCATTTTTGAGGGTATTTTGAGAAGTTTTTTTTCATGTCTTCATGTACTTCTTTCTGCAGGTCAATCCCCAGTTTTCTGTATGCCCTGATAACAACGTCTGTACAAACGCCTTTTCCTTTCGGTACATCGCCGTTAGGATAGCTGATGGAAAAATAGCCCGGGTCATAGACGACCTTGTCTTTAGTCAGCATAATTGCCGCATCCGAAAGTTTCTCCGGAAAACTTTTTTCTATAATAGCGGCAATGAAAAGAAAACAGGTAAGAGAAATGAAATATTTCATGGCAGTTATTTTTTTAACTATAACGGCAGAGGTATGATATATCTTATAATTTCGGTTAAATTTAATAGGGGTATTTTTTTATAGTATATATTCGTATATTCACTTATTAGATTTAATTTCAACGCCATGCAGGGAAAAGAAGCGAAAAAAACAAAAACATTTCCAATCAAGGATTGGGCAAAAGATGACAAACCAAGAGAGAAACTAATGCATAAAGGGCAGGAAGCCCTAAGCAATGCAGAGCTTATAGCTATCCTGATACGTACCGGAAATCATACCGAAAGTGCTGTAGACTTAAGCAAGCGAATTTTGGCAGATGCTAAAAGTCTAAATGGGATAGGAAAGCTATCTATTGAAAAACTCCTCACTTATCACGGCATTGGAGAGGCAAAGGCGATTACAATTCTTGCGGCTGTTGAATTGGGCCGAAGAAGGCGCTCTGAAGAAGCCGTGCCATCGAGGAGAATTGCTACAAGCAGGGTGGTTTTTGAAACGATGCAACCTGTTATAGGTGAACTTGCACATGAAGAATTCTGGATCCTATTTCTTAGCAACTCCAATAGAATTGCTCACAAATGGAGATTGAGTAAAGGCGGAATGACAGGAACCGTAGTAGATGCCCGCCTTGTTTTTAAAATAGCAATCGAGCATAATGCAACAGCAATAATTCTGGCACACAACCATCCTTCAGGGGTATTATATCCAAGTGAATCTGACAGAATAATAACTAAAAAATTAAAAGCAGCAGGAGAAAGCCTCGACATACGGGTTTTTGATCACGTAATAATTACCGAAAATGATTATTACAGTTTTGCAGATAACGGTATTTTATAGGTTTGAGAAGTGCAACATCCTTGCAAGGATGTTGCACCAGATCAGTTTCTTATTCCAAACTAAAAGCAAACATGAAGTCCCCGGATCCAAAAAAGTACTCTCCTGAAGCGAGATTTTTAACGACTAAGTAATAATAGCCGTCTTTTACTTTTTCAATCGTATAATTAATCTTGTCGAATGAAGTTGATGTGCTGGTTGCTTTTGCTTTCGTGGTAATCAAAACCCTTTTATCTTTTCGGATTTCAAATTTTACTAAATCAAAAACAGAAGTCGGATCGGTTCCGGGAGTTACTTTAACAATGAATTTTAAAGTGCTTTTGTTTTTAATGGTAACAGACGATTTGATTCCGTTTAAATAAAAACCGCCCTCCGCACTAAATAATCCTTTGGCCTTTGCCATAGTGTTGTATTGTGATTTCTCCAACTCAATCAGCTCATTTGTGGTGGCATTGAAATAGGCCGGCTTGTCATTAAACTCGGGTAATTTGGTTTGGGCTTTACCATATACAGATGATAACAGCAATAGTAATATGCCAATGTGTCTTTTCATTTTTTTTATATTAAAGGTTCAAAAAAGGCATATTAAAAATTGAAGATGATGGGTTATTTTATTTTTGCATCAAATTCGTGAATAATCTTATAATTTTTATCCTTAATAATTATTTTATAAATGCCTTTGTCTAAAATAAGATTTGTCTTTGTTTCCTTATTTAGGATTTCAATAATGTCTGCAGGAACTCCATTTTTTTCGTATTCATTTTTTCGGTAGGCAAGAACCAAAACAGGATATTCGGTAATTTTAGATTTTGGAACCGTATATGTTTTTCGTTTCCCATCTAATAATAACCAATCAGGCCTTTCGTTTTCGTATTCCGTAATAGGATGAATTATCCTGCAATCGGTCTGATCGTTTGTTTCTCCGCCATTAAATAATTTTCCGGCTCCATTGATCAGGATTACCGATTTTTTAGGATTCGCCATCAAGACATAAGGACTGGTGAATTTAATATCACCTTTTTCCGTATAATATACCTGATCAATCGTGAAAGGATCAATATTTGTTTCGTCTTTTAATCGGCCAGCCATAGCTCTTTCCCAACTTTTGCTTGGTGGAATTCCTTCTATTACATGGTCGAAGCCACAATGGATTAAAAATTTTGAATTTGGATTTTCCTTGACTAATCGGGCAATATTGGCAGCTTGTTCAATTTCTCTTTCTTTACCATTTTTCCCATCAGATGCTTCATACTCAAATAAAACAAAACCAATTTTTAATGCTTCGCTTAACATATTTGCCATCTGTGGTTCTTTTACATAAAAACCACTTTCCATGACAGGAAATTTCCGGTCATTTATTTCCGTATCAGCGAGTGCCTCCAAACCAAAGAAGCGATAACCATTATCATACAAACCTTGTAAAAGCGAAGTCGTAAAAACACGGTGCCTGTTGTTATGGTGTGCTTCATTGATGATGATGATTTTCTCGTCTTTTGAGCGATTTATGATATAGTCCTTTGCATTCTTTTGCCTGAAAGAAGTGAAGTACAAACTATCTTCTTTGCTGATTTTTCGTGCGGGTCTTCCGTTTTTATCCCAGGTTTCTAAAGCCTGTTTATAATATCCGTTTATGGAATAATCTGTTGCTCCCATTTGATATTTCCATGCCAGTGTGTCTTTTTCGATTTTGGCTGCAATATCTTTTGAAAACTGATAAGTTTCTGTATTGGTTTGTGCTGAAATTTTTAAAGTGAAAAGAAAAACATACTTAAATAATTGCTTCATGATTATTTGGCTTAACTGAATTTATTTTTTTCTAAATATATTTTCTTTTACTTAATTATCAGCCATTTCTCTTCCTTAAACAGGATGTTTTTTTGTAAACGTATTAATAATTAGGGTGTTAAGGAAAAATAAAAGCCAGGCTTTCAAAACTAAATGTACCATTAACGTCAGCAATTTTATTGCTTTGCCTCACAACGTTGTTGTCATAATAGATTTTTAAGCTGGCCGTTTGACCTGCAACACCGGGATTTTGCATTACGGCATTACCACTAATGCCAATACCCATGACGTTATCAGGATATTCAATTGTTTTGCTCCATGGCAATGAAGTGACTGTTTCAGTTGTGTTTCCGGTGACATTGTTATTATAAACTATAAATATATGACCGGTAAAGTTACCCGTTATTTCAAATTTTGCAGTTTTAATCGGTGTGGGTGTAGGTATTGGATTGCCGTCGCCATCGTCACTGCTACAGGAAACAGTAATGGCAATTAATAAGATGGAAAAAAATGTTTTTATTGTTTTCATAGTTTTTGTTTTTTAGAGATGGTACTTTTAATTTAACAGATAAGTAATGCCAATTTTTCCTCCTGTTGTAACATTTCCACTTCGGAGCTCTAGATTTACAGCAAATCTCTCATTAAAGAAATACCTTCCGCCAATTTGAATTCCAACTCCAAAAGGTTTGTCATCAACCAGATAAGTGTTAGTTTCCGAATCTTTGAATTTCCAGTTATAGTAATTTAAATTAAGTCCTGCATAAACATCCCATTCATTCGGAATTTTCAGCAATTCATTAAAATGATAATTCCCGTTGGCCTGCAAACCTATTATGGTACTTTTAATGCCATAGGTAGTATAAGACTGATAAGACGCCTCAACTCCCACAGTAATTGGATTCGAAATCGTGTAATCTGCACCAACATAAACAGGCGTCGACCAGTTAGATGTCCCAAAGCCGGCGTTTAATTGAATTTTGCCTTTTTCAAGCGAAGATTGCGCGAATGCAGAAAGAGTGAGCAAAAGCACGGATAAATTGATAAGCTTTTTCATTTAATTTTTTTAATTGATTAGATGGTTATTAGATGTCAGACAAATTTATAGAGGAGGTTTAATTTGCTTCTAATCATAAAAAGGTATATATGATTACCTGAAATCAGGTAATTTTCTGCCTTTTATTCAGAATCCGAATAATGGTCTTTACATTTGTGGCTTATCTCTACAAAATGAAGCGATTGCATCTTGTTTTCCTCTTGTTTGCTACCTGTCTGGGACATGCTCAAAATAACAGCACATTAAATGATTATGAGGTTACAATTGATAGCCTGAAAAATGCAATTTCTACCAGTAAATCAGATAGTCTCCGTTGCATTATGAATTACAGGCTGGCTTATATTTATACTAAAAATGTTGATAAGAAAGAGTTGGGAAGAACCCACTTAAAAAAAGCCAATGAGTTAGTAAAAAACAATAGCTATTTAAAAGACCTCTCCTGTTATTATAATTCGCTTTTTTTTAGCCTGACAAAAGAGAATCTGCAGAAGTTCCGAAAAGCAGACGAAGCCTTAAAAAAATACAACAGCAGGGAAATATACATATTAAGGTCTAAAATACTTTTTAATATCGGACTCCTATATCAGCGGGAAAATGAACCCTTACAAACAATAGAGGTTTTGGTAAAGGAAGCGATTCCGGTAGCAAAGAAAAGCAAGGATAGTCAGGAACTGTCTAATCTATATAAATTAATTGCCGTTGTTTTTTATAATAATGAAGACATTGCCAAAACAAAATATTATCTGGATCTGTCAATCAGTACTTTGGAACAGGGAAAGAGCAAAAAGAACAGATACAATGAGGATTTAATAGAATTGTATTTGTTTAATGTTGAGGTTTTATCTGTTCAGAAAAAAACGAATGAAGCTTTTGAATATTTGCAAAAAGCTGAAGATTTGTTGAAATCCTATCCGTTGAAATCGTTATATATTGAATATTATTTTGCAAAAGGGAGTTTGAATCAGGAGATTAAGAACTATGAGCAGGCTATTTCGGATTATGATAATGGTGTAAGGTTATCGCAACTTAATAAGGATTCTGCTCTGGAACAAAGATTCAAACTCATGAAATATGAGGTCTTTATTCTTCAAAATAAAATTGAAAGTGCTAAAGATTTGCTGCTGGACGTTTTTAAAACCGGTGGAATGAATATTAAGGATAGGGCCTATTATTCTTATGAACTGTCTAAAATTTACCGGAAATTAAATGATTTTGAAAAGGCTTATGTCTATAATGAGCAATACATTCAATTAAAAGATAGCCTGAGTCAAATGTTTGAGGCTGAAAAAATAGCAGACATTGAGGCCAAATACAATAAATTGGAAAATGAAAATAAGATAAAAGAGCTGACTATTGAAAAACAGGCAACACTATTAAATCAGAGAAAAAATATGCTTTTTCTTTTATTGTTGTCTTTTGCTCTCGTATGTGTATTGATTTTCGCTTATTTTATTTGGAAGAATTTAAAAAACCAAAAGAAAATAACAGCCCAAAAAGAAATAAACCATTTTCAGAAACTAAATAATTTAAAAAGGGAAAAAGAAATAGAAATCATGCAAACCATGATTAATGTAGAAGAAGCTGAAAGAAAAAGGGTAGCCCGGGACTTGCATGATAGTATAGGTAGTAAGCTATCGGCTTTGAAAATTATATTTGCAAATACACAAAATAAAAACGATTATAATGATAGCAGAATCAATACTATTTTAGAAACGTCCATAGCTGAGTTAAGGCAGATTTCATATAATCTGGTTCCGGAATCTTTACTGAAATTAGGTTTGGAAAAAGCCCTTGGCGATTTGTGTTTTACATTGCGTTCTGATACTGTTTCGATTGAATTTCATTCGTATGAAATTGATAATTCAATGCCACTCACTACGCAAACAAATATTTTTAGAATCGTTCAGGAATTATTAAACAATGCGCTAAAACATTCAAAAGCCACTCAGATTTTAGTTTCTTGCAGCCAGAATGGCAACCGGTTTTATATTTCAATAGAAGATAATGGAGTTGGTTTTAATATTTCAGAGATTGAAGAAAACCAGGGACTTGGAATCAAAAATATAAAAAGCAGAATAGAACTTTTACATGGAAGCCTTGACTGTGAAAGTAGTTCCGGAGGAACTTCCTATAATATAGAACTTGATGTCTGACAGACTATGGAAAATAAAAAGTTGAATATTGTCATTTTAGATGACCATCCTTTGATTGTTGAAGGTTTGACAACACTTTTTTCAAACCACACAGAATTTAATCTGCTGGGTGGTTTTAACCAAAGCGAAGAACTGTATGGTTTTGAAGCAATTGACAAAATTGATGTCCTGCTATTGGATATTTTCTTTGGAAATAATAACGGAATCGATATTTGTTTTGATTTGAAAAGGAAATATCCCAAAATGATTATATTGGGAATCAGCAGTCAGGCAGAAAGAAGTATTGTATTACAGATGATCAAACAGGGCGCCTCCGGTTATTTATTAAAAACAGCTAAAAATGATGAATATATCCATTGCATAAAAGAGGCGGCAAAAGGGAAAATCGTATTTGGAAAAGAAGTACAGGCTATGTTGGATAAAATACAGATAGCTGATTTAAAATCGATTCCGAGGCTGACCAAAAGAGAAAAAGAAATATTGGCTCTATTAATAAAAGGGAAGTCTACACAAGAAATCTCAGAAGAGTTATTTTTAAGTTTTTTAACCATACAAACCCACAGAAGAAACCTGCTTCAAAAGTTTGATGTCAAAAATTCTCTCGAACTAATAAATTTTGCCAATGAGAACGGACTTCTTAATGATCCTTATTTTCCACCTAATTTTTAGCTGACGTTTCAATTTAGAACCCCATTTCTTATCTGATGTTTCCGATAATTCTGAAAATTGCATTTCTATTATTATATTAACCTTCTAAGCAGGAGCAACTTTGATTGTTTCGCTTCATTCGCTTTTCAAGGCTATATTTTATAAGTTTGGCTTAACAATTTATATTAAAGTATTTCAGTATCTTGCAGGCACTTGCAGAAATGACTTTAGTTATGATTCAGACTAAAAATCTGGCTTTTTCTTATAATGGGAAAGCAAATTTTAATTTTCCTGATATTTCCTTAAATAGCGGCGAAGTACTTTTGATTACCGGCGGCTCCGGAAAAGGAAAAACAACATTGCTTCACCTTTTGGGTGGGTTGCTGAAAGCCCAATCAGGTTCTATCCGTATAGGCGATGTCAATATCGAAACCCTTTCCAATAAGAACCTGGACAAATTCAGAGGCAAAAATATTGGGTTAATACTCCAGCAATCCCATTTTGTAGAGGCATTTTCTGTGTTTGAAAATGTTGTTCTTTCTTCCTGGCTGGCAACTGGACGAAAAGCAGACGAAAAAGCAAAATTACTTTTGTCAGAACTGGGACTGTCTGATCAAATACACAAGCTTACATCACGTTTGAGTATTGGGCAGCAGCAAAGAGTTTCCATAGCCAGAGCTTTGGTGAATGAGCCCCAATTGCTTTTGGCAGACGAACCCACGTCAAGCCTTGATGATGAGAATGCCTATAAGGTAGCCGACCTGCTTTCGCAATTGTCAAAAGAATATGGTGCGGCACTCATTATTGTTACGCACGACCAAAGACTAAAAGATCGTTTTTCTAATCAAATTACATTAGCATGATTGGCAGATTAGCCTGGAAAAATATTTGGTTCAAACCCTTGAATACCACTTTGAGTATTATTTTGCTGACGGCAAGTGTTGCCATAATTTCATTATTGATTCTGCTTCAGGAACAATTTGAAAAGCAATTTTCAAGTAATATTGATGGTGTTGATGTTGTTTTGGGGGCACAGGGAAGTCCGTTGCAGCTGATTCTTTCTTCAGTATATCAGGTTGATGCGCCAACAGGAAATATTAGTTACAGCGAAGCAAAAACATGGATGAAACATCCTTTTGTAAAAAGCGCTATACCTTTGGCTTTTGGAGATAACTACAGGGGATTTAAAATTGTAGGAACAACACCCGCTTATCTTGATAAATTTGGGGCAACTGTCTCTCAGGGAAAGATATTTCAATCCGATTTTGAAGTTGTTATCGGTGCCGAAATTGCAAAAAAACTAAATATAAAAGTAGGAGATAAGTTTTTCGGGTCGCATGGAGATGCGGCCGAAGGTGAGGTTCATGAAGAATTTGCATATAAAGTCAGCGGTATTGCAAGTCCTACCGGAAAAGTAATCGACAATCTTATTTTGTGTAACATCCCTAGTGTATGGGCTATGCATGAAAACCACGAGCATGCAGACGAAAATCCGGAACATGGAGAAGAAGGACATATTCACTTTGAAGGCGATGAACACGAACATCACAATCACGAAGCAGCAATGCCGGTATCTGAAGAAGGGAAAGAAATAACTGCCGTATTGATAAAATTCAGGAATAAAATGGGTTTCGTGACCTGGCCGAGATTGATTGCCCAGAATACAAAAATGCAGGCAGCTTCTCCTGCAATCGAAATTAACAGACTGTTTTCCTTATTCGGGATAGGACTTCAGGCTTTACAGTATCTGGCATACGGAATCATGCTTATATCCGGAATCAGTATTTTTATAGCGCTTTATACAACATTGAAAGAACGGAAATACGAATTCGCCCTACTGAGGGTTGGCGGAGCCAGTCGATTACAATTGCTTAGCCTGGTATTGTTTGAAAGCATATTACTTTGCTTTGTCGGATTTATTTTCGGCACTATTGTTGGAAGGATTGCATTGTTTTTAATTTCTTCTTCAACAGATGAGGAGTATAAAATGACTTTTGATCCGTTTGCTTTTGTATGGGAGAAAGAAGGAATTTTATTTATAGTAACTATCTTTGTAGGCATATTGGCGGCAGGAATTCCCGCCATAAAAGCATACCGATTGAATATTTCAAAAACTTTAGCAAATGCGTAAGACTTATTTTTTCATAGCGCTTTTTCTTTTTTTAGGCGCAATTTATATAAATGTAAAGGGAAAAGAATCAGATTCATTTTCAGTACAGCAAGCAGGTTTTTTGCCAAAAGCAGGAGCTTTTTCTAAATCGGAAGCAAAATCTCTTATCGTGACCGATACTTTAAACTGGAAATTGCTGGGGGCTATCAAGTTTGTAAAAAAAACAACCAAGGATTATCCTGAAGGTGTCATGTACCCAATAATCAATTCTACCTTAAAGACAAAAAACAAAAAGAGGATTGCCATGTCAGGCTTCATCGTCCCGATAGACAATACCACCTATGCACTCAGCAAAAATGTTTTTGCAGCCTGTTTTTTCTGCGGACAGGCAGGGCCGGAAACGATTATGGGAATAAAGTTCAGGGGAGGTACTCCAAAGTTGAAAACGGATCAGTATGTAACTTTGGAAGGCAATTTCCGTATAAATGAAAATGATGTAGAAGATTGGATCTATCATATTGAAGATGCCGTAATTGTAAAAGGAAAATAAATTGGAAACTAAAATTTCAGACGTTTTTTTTGATTTGGACCATACCTTATGGGACTTTGAAAAGAATTCTGCGTTGGCATTTGATACCATCCTGAAAAAACACAAAGTTGAGGTGGATATTCAGGAGTTTATTTCGTTATATGTACCTGTAAATATTAAATACTGGAAGCTTTACCAGGACGATAAGGTGACACAGGAAGAATTGCGCTATGGAAGACTGAAAGATGTTTTTGACCACATGAAAATTGAGGTCCATGACGAAATGATTCATTTTTTAGCAGAAGAATACATCAGTTATCTTCCGCAGTTCAACCACCTCTATGAAGGAGCAATAGAGTTGTTGGAATACCTGAAACCAAAATACAGGCTGCATATCATCACAAACGGATTCCACCAGATACAAAATAATAAGCTGGTCAATTCTAAAATTGTGCATTATTTTGAAACCATTACCAATTCTGAAAATGCGGGTGTAAAAAAACCACATCCGGAAATATTTAATTATGCTTTGGATTTGGCAAAATGTAATAAAGAAACAAGCATCATGATTGGTGACAATCTGGAAGCCGATATCGAAGGAGCCTTGAATGTGGGGCTTGACGCTATCTTTTTTAACGAACACAATTTAGAAATCCACCCTAATATCAAGCAGGTAAACCATCTGCTGGCCTTAAAAAAATATCTTTAAACCTCTAGTTATGAAAAAAAACATCCTAATACTCTTCTTATTTGTTTCTTTATCTGCTTTGGCACAACGTTCATTAAATGATTACAAATATGCTATCGTTCCTGTAAAGTTTGATTTTTTGAGTGAGCCAAATGAGTACAGGCTCAACACTATTACAAAATTTAATCTGACAAAGATGGGATTTGAGGCTTTCTATTCAAATGAAGATTTGCCATTAGAAACAGCCGGAGAAAGATGTAGCAGGATTTTTGTTGATGTGGAAAAAATAAGTTCTTTATTGTCAACAAAACTGGTTGTCGTATTTAGGGATTGTAATAATGTAGAGATTAACAGAAGTGATGTTGGAGTAAGCAAAACCAAAGAATATAAAATTGCTTATCCGGAGGCACTGAATGATGCTTTCAAATCACTGTTTACTTTTGGATATAACTATAACGGAACGGTTTATAAACCGGAATCGGCTAAAAAGGTAGAAACCCCTAAATCTTCTGTTGAGCCGGAAGATACTCCTAATATGCTTTTTGCGCAGCCAATTTCTAATGGTTACCAATTGGTAGATAAGACGCCTAAAGTGGTATTCAAAATTTTCAAGACTTCTCATCCGGACTATTTCACAGTGCAATCTGATACCATTAACGGGGCATTAATCAGAAAAAATAATGAATGGGTACTGGAATATTATAAAGACGATAAGCCGGTTTCAGAAAAACTTTTGATTAAGTTTTAATAACCGTACTTGTCTTTCCAACGATTTTTTAAAAATTCCCTTGTTGACTGTTCTCTGGAATTATTTCCAGGAACATAGATAGGGGTGTTTTTTATTTCATCGGGAAGGAATTCCTGCTCCGCAAAATTATTTTGATAATCGTGGGCATATTTATAATCTTCACCATAACCCAGTTCTTTCATCAATTTTGTTGGTGCATTTCTTAAATGAAGCGGAATAGGCAGGTCGCCTGTCTGTTTTACTATTTGCTGTGCTTTTCCAATTGCCGTATACGAAGCATTGCTTTTAGGCGAAGTTGCCAGATAAATGGCGCACTGGCTTAAAATAATCCTGCTTTCCGGATAGCCAATGGTTGAAACTGCCTGAAACGTATTGTTTGCCATGATAAAGGCTGTAGGGTTTGCATTGCCAATATCTTCGCTGGAAAGAATCAGCATACGTCTCGCAATAAATTTGACATCTTCACCTCCTTCAATCATGCGGGCCAGCCAATAAACGGCCCCATTTGGATCACTACCGCGGATGGATTTTATAAATGCGGAAATAATGTCATAGTGCTGTTCACCGGTCTTATCATATAAAACCGTATTTTGCTGTACCAGTTTTAGTACGGAATCATTCGTAATTATGATTTTTTCATCGTTGGAAGCATTAACGACGAGGTCGAAAATATTGAGCAACTTTCTGCCATCTCCACCCGAAAGCCTTAATAAAGCTTCCGTTTCTTTTAATTCAATGTTTTTTTCTTTCAGATAGACGTCGGTTTTCATTGCCCGTTCAAGCAACGCCTCCAAATCTGATTTTGAAAAGGCATTCAATATATAAACCTGACAACGCGACAGTAATGCGGGAATTACTTCAAAACTAGGATTTTCAGTTGTGGCACCTATCAATGTTACCCAGCCTTTTTCTACAGCGGCTAATAAGGAATCTTGCTGCGATTTGCTGAAACGGTGAATCTCATCAATAAATAGGATTGGATTTTTGGCAGTGAACAAACCGCCACTTTGCTTGGCTTTTTCAATAACATCACGCACTTCTTTTACGCCGGAATTAATAGCGCTTAGGATATAAAACGGACGTTTGGACTCCTGTGCAATAATTTGGGCCAGGGTAGTTTTTCCTGTTCCCGGTGGTCCCCAAAAAATTAATGAAGGAATGATGCCTTTTGCAATCTGATGGGTCAATGACCCGTTAGGGCCTACTAGTTGCGGTTGACCTAAATAATCTTCAAGTTGTTGCGGGCGAATTCTTTCTGCTAACGGTGCTTCCATTTTGTAAAATTACTGAATTTGAAGAAGTTTTTTTTAAGGAACACAGCATAAACTTTTGTGAAATTTCTGAAGGCCTATATTTTATCTTATGTGAGGTAAAACAGTTTGCCTGATTTCAAATGCTGACAAAATAGCACGAAAATAAAAGTGGATAAGTTTTTGACAGTTTTTGGTAAAAAAAATCCTAAAAGCAATGGATGATAAAAATTTACGATTCTCGCCTTCGGTTTTGGCCTGGCCATTATTTTCCGTAGTTCTTTTGTGGATTATTTTTTGGGCAGAAGTACGTTTTAAACTCAATCTTACAGAATTTGGAATTTATCCGCGAACTTTTTCCGGATTGAGGGGAATTTTATTCAGCCCGTTTCTTCATGGTGATATCCAACATCTTTATAATAATTCGATTCCGCTGTTTCTTTTAATAGCAGCAATGCGTTTCTTTTATAGAAACCAGACTCTGGCAGTGCTTGGATATGGAATATTGCTCTCTGGCTTTTTGACATGGGTTATCGGTCGGGAATCCTATCATATTGGCGCCAGCGGTTTGATTTATGTTTTGGTCAGCTTTATCTTTTTTAAAGGAATACAAACCCGATATTACAGGCTTGTTGCCTTATCCCTAACAATTATACTGCTGTATGGAGGTATGGTGTGGTATATTTTTCCAAACGTTCAGCAGGGAATTTCCTGGGAGGGCCATTTGTCTGGACTCATAACAGGATATGTTTTCTCATTGGTCATTAAAACTCCGGAATATCAGAAACCGATTGTGTATGACTGGGAACGGCCGGACTTTAATCCGGAAGAAGATATGTTTATGAGGCATTTTGATGAAAACGGCAATTTCCAAAATCTTCCAAAACCTAATGTTGATGATGAAACAGGCAATGAGGATTTCTTCAGATCCAATTATAATGTCTTTTATACAATTGTCCGTGATAATTCAGAAGGTAATCCGGAAAATAATGAAGATGGGACAGAAGAGAATACCTAACTTCTCTGTCTTACTGTTTCATAAAGGAAAGCGCCACAGGCAACCGATACATTCAATGAAGCAATAGTTCCAAACATTGGCAACTTGGCCTTTTCATCTACAATTTTCAAAACGGAAGGATTCACCCCACGGTCTTCAGAACCCATGATAATGGCTATAGGTTCGTTTAGTGACAAGTCATAAATGTTCTGGTCTGTTTTTTCTGTAGCAGCGATAGCTTTTATGCCTGATCCCTGAAGATGGAAAATGGCATCTTTGATGTGTTCTACTTTGCAGATTGGAACATTAAAAACAGCACCTGCCGATGTTTTTACGGTATCTCCGTTAACGGGAGCGGCACCCTGTTTTTGAATGATGATTCCATCGACTCCGGTACACTCTGCAGTACGGATAATAGCCCCAAAATTTCGGGCATCGGATATCTGGTCCAAAATAAGGAAAAGGGGAGTCTTTCCGCTTTCCATCACAGTTTCTATAAGCGTTTCAAGATTGTGGAAAGAAACCGGCGCAATAGTGGCAACAGCACCTTGATGGTTGTTTGGAGTTAGCTTGTTTAGCTTTTCTACAGGCACGTAAGAAAAATTTACTCCGGCACGCTTCATGACTTTCATCAAGTCTTTCATCAGTTCGCCCTGAGCGTCTTTCTGTATAAATACTTTGTCTATTTCTTTTCCCGCCTGAATAGCTTCTATGATAGCTCTAATCCCAAAAATTTGATGTCCTTTTTCCATGGTGGCAAAGATAGGATAAAGTTGTAAAGAAATAAAATAAGGCCGGCGAATTCGATTCTGCCGGCCTTTGTTTTATACTTGTTTTGATCAATTAGTTGGTCTGGAAGATATCCGGCCAATCAACACCGCCTTCGCGGGTTAAGGTAACGGTACCGCCATCACCCCATGTATTTCTCCAGGTAAAGACCATAACAGGTCCTGTAACACTGACAATGTTATAGGTGAAAGTATCGGAATACTGGTCCGAACCGCTGAAAAGAAATTCGCGGCATACCCATGTTAAAAAGGCGCCATTAGGTCCAACAGCAGGGTCGTCGTCGTAGATAGCTCCATACAATCCGAATGAGGCATCGTCAAGACTGTATTTTCCTGGTTCGGTTTCAGTCCATGTTACTGTACCGCTGATAGTACCCGCAATTCCCGTTCCTGTACCTGTTCCTTCTCCGTCACCATATTGCATAGATGTCTGAGTATAGGTATGTGTTCCTGACAGATCATCTGTAATTGGACACAATGGTTTCAGGTTGATTATGATAGTACCGGTAGATTCTTTTGTTGAAACTCCTACCGGGAAACTTCCTGTAGCAGCAGTCAATTTCAGGGCAATAGTCAATGGAACAGGTAATTCAGGGTCCAATGAAGAAGGGAGTATCTTAATTGGGAATGTGGCCTGAGTTTCTCCTGCCGGGAATGTAAATGTCCCGTTGTTTAAAATGACAAAGTTTGTGCCTTCAACAGCTGTTGTCTTGGCGGGATCTACTTCATACGTAACTATAATATCTGATGGAGCAGCAGAGCCGTTACCACCTACTAAACGGGCAGGAACCTGAAATTCTGCTTCGTCCATTCCAATATCAAATGTTCCGTCAATAGAGCCAGACGGAAAGTCAACAAGGTTTGTCCCGGCACCAAAATCTGTCACATCATCATCTACAAGACAAGATGAGAACAGGGCCAATATGATCGCAATAGCTGCGAATTTGAATTTATTTTTTTTCATGTTTCACATTTTAATTAGTTATCCCAAAAAATAGGTGATGTAAAAGCGTCATCCGTTGTCTGGTTAGGAACATTTGCAGAGTTGGCCACATATTCTGAGTTAGGATACATTAATCTAATTGGACGTTGTGGCCTGCTTGCAATTAATGATAAAGGAATGCCTGATGGGAATCCGGTTCTGGTGTATTCAATCCAGGATTCGATACCGTTAATACTGTTTAAGGCAATCCATTTTTGTGTTATGATGGCTTCGATTTCATTTCCTGCAGAAGCATTCCATCCCACAAGGTTGGTAGCTTGTGAATAGTAAGTGTTTGCCTGAGCAGCTGTAAGCCCTAAAGTTTCATATGAGGCCTCGATTCCTGATTCATAAAGATTTTGAGCACTTCCGGCAATATAGCCTCTTGCCACTGCTTCAGCCTGAAGGAAATAGCTTTCTGCGGCTGTTAGAATATAAGCATCCTGGGTAAAGTTTTTAAGTACTCCATTTCCTAATCCTGAGTATGGCACAACCACTGTTCCTTGCTCGTCTGGAGCACCCTGGTTTATTCCGGCAAAACCTCCGCCAGGAATTGGGGCATAGATTTTTTCAAGTCTGGTGTCATTTGTGCTGTTAAGATAGTCAATAGTATATTGCGTACCTTTTACTGCTCTATTGTCACTCGTTGGACTTCCAGATAATGTTGTTCCATAAGTTTCAAAAAACGGATTCATTTTTCCGGTACTCGTAATGTAGCCGGGATTGTTTGTTACGTTTTCAGTTATGAAACCACTGCCTTCATCAATAATGTCCTGGAACTTATCGGCAATATAGGCCTGTTTCGAAGGCATTCCGGATTGACGGATAAGGATTCTCATCTTTACGGTGTTGGCAAATTTTATCCATTCATCCATGTCTCCGTGAAGCATGATATCATTGTTGGCAGGATCCAATGCCGAAGAAGGTGCGTTTTTGATAAGTTCGATTGCTGCATCTAATTGTACAATTAAATCATCATAAACAGCTTCTGCGTCATCATAGGCAGGAGTCAGTTCCAAATCACGTTGCAGTGCTTCAGTATAAGGAATATCTCCATATAAATCTACAAGATACTGGAAATAGAAAGCTTTCATTATTTTGGCGATTGCCTGATAATTTTCGTAGTTTTCTAAAGATGTCTTTTCAATCTTATGAAAGTTAGCCAAGGTCAAATACAGGTCATCCCAGGTGTCATCATAGAATGTACTGTTTACGATATATTGCATCTCATCCTGATAGGCAATAAATTCTTCAATGTTATTTGACCAGTTGTAAACCATAAAATTACCCACATGGTTCATTCTTACATTGAGTTTTCTTGCTCCTGAATTTTGAGCGCTTGCCAGAAGTAATTCCGGCTTCACATTAGTGGGGTTGTTTGGATCTTCATTGATGTCCAAATAATCGCTGCAGGAAAATAGCAAGAAAAAAGAGGCAATTAATAAGGAGCTTTTTTTGAATATATTTTTCATCATTTCTTGAATTAGAAAGTTAATGTAACATTGAAACCGTAGCTTCTGGTTGGAGGAACTTCATTTACGGTTCCTACCCCAACAGCATTTCCTGTAGTAAATCCAAATTCAGGATCTGTATATCGGTTTGCCTTAGGCAAAATCATGAATACGTTGCGTGCGTTTGCTCCAATGGTAATGCCTTCAAAAGGAGAGTTGTCTAATACTTTTTTAGGGAATGAATAGCTAAGTGCTATTTCGCGGCATTTGAAAGCTGTTGCATCAATCACATAGTTTTCTGCAATGTTGCTGTAAACCGAATCCCAAAAAGGTTGTCCTCCGCTGGAAGTTGGAATGCTTGTATTGGCAGTATATACTCCAGGTGCTGTTTGGTAAGAAGAGTTAGGGAATACGAATGGTAACCTTCCTGTCTGCGCACTTTGTACTGACGAACCTGTGAAATCAAGCATTTGACCTATTTCATTATAAAATACGTGTCCTGTTCTGTAATCAAAAACAGCAGAAAGTCTGAATCCTTTATAATTAAAGTTGGTTGAAAGGCCAACGATGTAATCAGGAGTTGTTTTTCCCAGATTTTTCAAAGCTGATGATTGGATTGGGTTTCCTGTTGCCTGGTCGATAATTACTCTGCCCTGGTCGTCTCTTTCATAAGCTGTTCCTTTAATAATAGGATATTCCTGTCCTACAACAGCATAAACTCCGGCAGTAGAGAAACCACCTAAAGAAAGTTCGTTAACGCCCGGTAGTAAACTTTTTACTTCAGTTTTTGGGGCACTATAGCTCACTCTGAAATCCCAGCTGAAATCTTCGGTCTGGATTGGCACAAAGCCCAGGTCTAATTCAAGCCCCTTCGTCTGTAATTCCCCCGCATTTAGCAAAGCTCTTGTGGCACCAGATGATGAAGATGCTGCTGCATTAATAATCTGGTCAGTAGAGTTTGAAATATAATAACTCGCATCCAGCCAGATTCTTTTGTTGAAGAATTCAAGATTTAAACCAAATTCTTTTGATGTAGTAAACTCCGGCTTTAATCCTGCCAAAGCAACTGTATTGCTCAAATTAAAAGATGTCAGATCACCATAAGGGAAACCTACAGAGCGGACATAGGTGTTTTGGTTCGCATAAGCGGAAGTAGAGTTTCCTACTTTGGTATAACTTGCGGTTAACTTTGCAAAATTCAATACATTTCCTTTTAGTTCAGGGAAAGCTGATGTAGGAATAAATGAAATACCATAGCTAGGGTAGAAGTAGGAGTTGTTTTCTTTGATTAAAGCAGACGACCAGTCATTTCTTCCGGTAACATTAAGGAATAAAAAGTCCTTGAAGCCCAGTTCGGCGCTTCCGTATAGACCGATACTTCTCAAACGGGAATTGAATTCAACACCGCGAAGTTCACCTGTTCTTAAAGAAACATTATATAATCCCTCAACAACTAAATTGTCACCGCGTATTCCGATTTCTTTTGTTCGGATATCCCTGATATTGTTCCCCAAAATGATTTTGGCTGTAATGTCTTTAGTCAGGTTGAAATCAAAGTTAAGCATCAGGTCACTGTTAATTCTTCTCTCAAAATTCGAACCGTCAGAAACACCCTGGTTTAAATCTTCCCTACCACTGCCATCTGTGAAAACATGGCCGTTATTGGTGTGTTTGAAATCAGAACTCAACATACTTACACCACCGCGGTATAAAACATTGAACCAATCGTTTATCTTATAGCCCAAATCAATCGATCCCTGAAAACGTTCTGTAGAAGAAATGCGTCGTGAATTTTTCAGAATCCAATAAGGGTTATAAGCATAGTTTGTAAAGTAATCCTGTAAATCTCCCTGTGAGTATACTTCTAAAGGAATGTTGATAGGAGTTTGCAAAAGTTGGCTGTAAAGGCTTCGGCCACTTTCTGTATCTGTAAAAAAGCTGCTTTCATCATCAGAGCCGGTAAGGCTTCCTGCGATATCTGTTTTATCGGTAAAATAGGAAACATTTCCTGTAACCGACCAATTTCCGGAATTTTTGCTTGTATTTAAACGGAAGGTGTTTTTGTGGTAAAGATCACCAGGAATAATCCCTTCTGTTTTTACATCTTGAGCAGAGAAGAATAAATTACCATTTTCATCGCCTTGCGAGATAGAAAAGCCATTTTGTTTTGTAGTTCCAACATTAAAAAAGTCCTTGATATTGTTTTTTCGGGCTACATAACTAAATTCTCTGATAGATCCATCCGGCAATTCCGGTCCAACCTGAACTAATGAGCCATCTAATGGCGCTCCCCAGTTAGTGTTTTCAACCGGGTCAAGTTCTCCTGCCCAGCCTTGACCAAATCTTGTCTGCCTGTCCGGGATGAACTGAACCTGTTCAAAAGTTATAGTCGAGTTGTATTGCAAAGTCATTTTACCATTTCGTCCTTTTTTGGTAGTTATCATGATTGCTCCGTTTGAACCAGCAGAACCATATAATGCCGCAGCATTGGCACCTTTTAGGATGGTGGTGCTTTCGATGTCGTTCGGGTTCAATTCACTCAAAGTGCTAAGTGCAGAAGGTACACCATCAATAACAATCAGTGCTTCGTTATTTCCTGAAATGGATCTGGCGCCTCTTAATACAACCCTTGTCTGTGGATTGACACCGCTGTTTATGGTATTAATTTGTAAACCGGACACTTTTCCAACTAACGCTGTGGCTGCATTTACGGCTTTGGCCTGATTTAATTCGTCAGACTTTACGACTTGAGTGGAATAGCTCAGTTCTTTTGGATTTCTTTTTATTCCAAGAGCCGTTACCACTACAGTTTCAAGCTGGGTTGCATCGTCTTCCATCACAATGTTGAAATCGTTAGCTGTAGCCATAACTTCTTTTGTGGTCATGCCGATGAAACTGAAAACTAAAATGTCGGGAGGTGAAGCTTTTATTTGAAATTTACCATCAAAATCGGTTTGAGTACCCATTGTTGTTCCTTTGATGGTTACGCTTACCCCGGGAAGGGGCAGTCCGCTTTGGTCACTTACTGTACCAGAAATTGTCCTTTCCTGTGCAAAAGAAATCTGCATTATTAACGCCAGGACAAGCGTTAACAAGCCGTTTAACTTTGTTTTCATTAGATATAGGTTTGAATTAGTTAATCCAAATTTCTTAAATATTTCTTAACAAACCTATAGTTTTTTTAATTTTGTTTTTATTATATTGTAATATATGTATGCTGAATGTTAAAATTTAGCCTTAAAACTAATGTGAACAATTGAGTTGGAAAGTTTTATTTGCTGGTTGCCAGTACTGCCGTTAGCATATACAATATTGAAAAGTCCGTTTTTGGTCAGCAATCCAAATCCGAATCCCAGTCCAAGAAGATTTCCGTCGTTATCTGTAGTCTTGTCCTGATAATATCCGAAATCAATGATGGAATGGATGTAGATTGTTGGTGCCAAAACATATCTGTATTCCGTAAGTATAGAAGAATAAAGATTGGCCTGAAGACTGTTTTCATTGAATCCTCTGATGGAATTTATCCCGCCAAAACGGAAAAGCTCGTTGGTGATATAGCTGTCGCTCTGCAGCAGGAAGTTCTGGCTCCGGAGTGCTATAATGTTCTTGTCATTCAGATAAAGATTGTGTCTGAGGTCTACATTGGTAAAGAACTGGCTGTTCTTTGAAGCTTCGGAATTTCTACTTCCTACGCCAGCCTTAATATTGAGTAATGTTTTGTCCGGAAATAAAAAATCATCGTTTTTGAATCGCGTATACTCAAAATTAGAGGTGATGAAAGCATTGTCAAAATCTTTCAATGTCGAACTGTTGAGGTTCTGGATGTCATTTGATTCTGTGGATTGATATCCTACATATAATCTTGTGTTGTAATTAAAGTAATATCCGAGATCGATAGCGGTCTGCGTATTTTGAAACGTACTGTCCTGTTTAAAAATGTTTAGCTGGGCTTTGATTCCCAAGGGGCTTTTAAAAATATAAGGCAGTTCTATATTGGCGTTAAAAGTCTTTTGGTCGTTGCCGTCGCTTTTCCAGTACAGATTAAATCGTTCGCCTACGTTTAGCGAGTTGACCAATAACAGGTCAAGATAGCCATTGATTTTTAAGTCGCCTTTATCATCATTTCCGAAACCTATGAATCCGTCAAAACGATTGGGTTTTGATTTTTCCAGATAGACATACACCTTGGTGGTGTCGTTCATAAAAAGGATTTCAGGATATTTGGTTTGGGTTACAAATTGAAATTGGTTAAAATCTTCGTGTATGTTTTTAAGATTTTGTTGGTTAAAAACTTTGTTGCGGTAACGGCGCCTGATTTCTTTTTTATGTCCTTCCGGAAATTTTTCATAACCGTTAATTACAATATCATTTACCTGTCGTTGCTTTTCGGTTTGGAAATTCAAGTCGGCAAGTAGGATGTTTTTCTGTTTTTTTAGATTGATAAGCTGAAGCCTGGCTAAAGAGTAGCCTTTTCGTTCCAGGGAATTTAGTGTAGTGTTCAGAAAATTTTCCGTTTCCCCCAAAGGGAGTTTTAGCGTATCTCCGGGGCTTTCTACGATTCCTAATTTCCGTAGTTCAGAATTCTTTCCTAAATAAATATGTATAAAACGGGTTCTCTGCCCCAGGCGAAATTTGAATAAAAAAGTGCTGTCATCCTGTTTTTTATTTTCCTGAATTTCGTTTTCAAGAAAACCGAAACGTTTTAGTTTTTCCGAAAGGCTATTGGCTTCCTCTACGATACTTTTGGCATTGCTGTGTTTTTTGGAATAGCCAATGGAGTCAATCGTTTTCAAATCGCTTTGCGAATCCGATGTGATTTTTAAATGAAGTTTCTGGCCCAAAGAATTTAAGCTGAATAAAATACAGAATAAAAGAAAAAAAAATCGGTTCAAAATATTATAATTGTTAAAAACAACGACACTGGATCTTCGGTTTTATTCCTGAATTTCTCAGGATTTATAAGAATAGGGAATAAGGCTTTTAGAACTGTTATCAGACCACGGTAAAAGTAACGCAAAAAAGCAACGAATAATATACAAAAATTAAATCTAGGTTAATCTGTTTGAAAATTAATGAATTAACGTTTGTTTAAAAAAAAATAATTACTACATTTGCAACCCCGTAAAAAGCGGGAAATTAAATCATAATATATATTAGTATTAATTATGCCAACAATTCAACAATTAGTAAGAACTGGAAGAACCCAGATAACTAAGAAGAGTAAATCGGTTGCTTTAGATTCTTGTCCTCAAAGAAGAGGGGTTTGTACGCGTGTTTACACTACTACGCCAAAAAAACCAAACTCTGCAATGCGTAAAGTTGCGCGTGTACGTTTGACAAATGGTAATGAAGTGAATGCTTACATCCCAGGAGAAGGACACAATCTACAAGAGCACTCGATAGTATTAGTTAGGGGTGGAAGGGTAAAAGATTTACCAGGAGTTAGATACCACATCGTTCGTGGTGCGCTTGATACATCAGGTGTTGCCGGAAGAACGCAAAGAAGATCTAAGTATGGTGCAAAACGCCCAAAAGAAGCAAAAAAGTAATTTTTTAATCAGTCCGATGTCGAAGGCGGAAGGTTGAAAGAAATATTCTTTGCGACTTTAAACTTTAGACTTTAGACTAAAATTCAAGACATGAGAAAAAGACAGGCCAAAAAAAGACCTCTTTTACCAGATCCAAAATTTAACGATCAGTTAGTGACGCGTTTTGTGAACAACTTAATGTGGGACGGTAAAAAATCAACTGCTTTCAAAGTATTCTATGATGCATTGGATATCGTAGAAAACAAGAAACAAGATGCAGAAAAATCTTCATTGGAAATCTGGAAAGATGCTTTAACTAACGTTATGCCTCACGTAGAAGTGCGTAGCCGTAGAGTTGGTGGTGCTACATTCCAAATCCCGATGCAAATCAGACCAGACCGTAAAATCTCTATGGCAATGAAGTGGATGATACTTTATGCTCGTAGAAGAAACGAGAAATCTATGGCTCAAAAACTAGCTTCTGAAGTTTTAGCTGCTGCTAAAGAAGAAGGTGCTGCTGTTAAGAAGAGAATGGATACTCACAAGATGGCTGAAGCAAACAAAGCATTCTCTCACTTTAGATTTTAATCCTTAAGAAATGGCTAGAGATTTAAAATATACAAGAAATATCGGAATTGCTGCTCACATTGATGCTGGTAAGACAACAACAACGGAGCGTATTCTTTTTTATACTGGAAAATCACATAAACTTGGTGAGGTGCACGATGGTGCTGCAACAATGGACTGGATGGCACAGGAGCAGGAAAGAGGTATCACGATTACTTCGGCTGCTACAACTTGTGAGTGGAACTTTCCAACTGTACAAGGAAAGCTTCTTCCGGAAAGTAAGCCTTACCACTTTAACATCATCGATACTCCTGGGCACGTTGACTTTACCGTTGAGGTAAACCGTTCTTTAAGAGTATTGGATGGATTGGTTTTCTTGTTTAGTGCAGTTGATGGTGTTGAGCCTCAGTCTGAAACTAACTGGAGACTTGCTGACCAATATAGAGTTCCACGTATGGGATTCGTTAACAAAATGGACCGTCAAGGTTCTAACTTCTTGAACGTATGCCAACAGGTTAGAGATATGTTGAAATCTAACGCTGTTGCTATTACATTGCCAATTGGTGATGAGGCGGATTTCAAAGGAGTGGTTGACTTGGTGAAAAATCAGGCTATCATATGGCATGATGAAACTCAGGGAGCTACTTTTGATATCGTTGATATCCCTGCTGATATGGTGGACGAAGTAAAACAATACCGTTCTACTTTAATCGAGGCTGTGGCTGAGTATGATGAAAATCTTCTTGACAAGTATATGGAGGACGAAAACTCTATCACAGAAGAAGAAATCAACAAGGCATTACGTGCTGCTACAATTGATATGGCTATCATTCCTATGATTTGTGGTTCTTCTTTCAAAAACAAAGGAGTTCAGTTCATGTTGGATGCTGTATGTAAATATTTGCCTTCTCCGCTAGACAAAGAAGGTATCGAAGGAATTCATCCTGATGATGCAGATTTGTTGGAAGAAGACCAAACAAAAATTATGCGTAAGCCAGATGTAAAAGAGCCGTTTGCAGCTTTAGCATTTAAGATTGCTACTGACCCATTCGTAGGTCGTTTGGCGTTCTTCCGTGCTTACTCCGGACGTCTTGATGCTGGTTCTTATGTTTTGAACACTCGTTCAGGAAACAAAGAGAGAATTTCTCGTATCTACCAGATGCACGCTAACAAGCAAAATCCAATCGAATTTATCGAGGCTGGAGATATTGGAGCTGCTGTTGGATTTAAAGATATCAAAACAGGAGATACATTGTGTGATGAAAAACACCCAATCATCCTTGAATCTATGAAATTCCCTGATCCGGTAATTGGTATCGCTATTGAGCCTAAAACTAAGGCTGACGTAGACAAAATGGGTATGGCTTTGGCTAAATTGGCTGAAGAAGATCCAACGTTTACAGTTAGAACAGATGAGGCTTCAGGTCAGACAATTATTTCTGGTATGGGAGAGCTTCACCTGGATATCCTTATCGACCGTATGAAACGTGAGTTCAAAGTGGAAGTTAACCAGGGTGAGCCTCAGGTAGAGTACAAAGAAGCATTCACCAGACCGGCTCAACACAGAGAGGTTTACAAGAAGCAATCTGGAGGTCGTGGTAAATTTGGTGATATCGTATTTAGAATCGAACCAGCTGACGAAGTTGACGGAAAAGTTCCTGTTGGATTACAGTTCGTTAATGAAGTTAAAGGTGGTAACGTTCCTAAAGAATATATCCCTGCAGTAGAAAAAGGTTTCAGAGAAGCAATGAAACAAGGGCCTTTGGCTGGTTATGCAGTAGATAGCCTTAAAGTTACTTTGTTGGACGGATCTTTCCACCCTGTGGATTCTGATGCGCTTTCTTTCGAGTTAGCTGCGAAATTAGGATACAAAGAGTCTGGAAAAGCTGCGGGTGCTGTTATCCTTGAGCCAATCATGAAAATCGAAGTTATCACTCCGGAAGAAAACATGGGTGATATCGTAGGTGACTTGAACCGTCGTAGAGGTCAGGTTAATGACATGGGTGACAGAAATGGTGCTAAGACTATCAAGGCTGATGTGCCATTATCAGAAATGTTCGGTTATGTTACAACATTGAGAACATTGTCATCAGGTAGAGCTACTTCTACAATGGAGTTCTCTCACTATGCTGAAACGCCTTCTAACATTTCAGAAGCGGTAATCAAAAAAGCAAAAGGTAACGCTTAATTCTAAAGAAAAATGAGTCAAAAAATCAGAATAAAACTAAAGTCTTACGATCACAATTTGGTAGACAAATCTGCTGAGAAGATTGTAAAAACTGTAAAAAGTACAGGTGCAGTGGTAACAGGACCAATTCCGTTGCCAACTCACAAAAAGATTTTTACTGTGTTGCGTTCTCCGCACGTTAACAAAAAATCTAGAGAGCAATTTGAAGTAATGTCATACAAAAGATTGTTAGACATTTATTCTTCTTCATCAAAAACTATCGATGCTCTAATGAAATTGGAGCTTCCAAGTGGAGTTGAAGTAGAGATCAAAGTATAAGTATCTCATTAAGAAAAACAACACATTATTTAGGCGAAAAAATATTTTTAGGATAAATCGCAAAATAGTTATACTTTTGCGCCTCCAAAAAATAGGATTCGTTTAAATAATGTGTTCTATTGTTTTGTATTTTAATAATTAATAATTAATATTTTATGTCTGGGTTAATTGGTAGAAAAATCGGCATGACCAGTATTTTCGATGAAAACGGGAAAAATATTCCTTGTACTGTAATCGAAGCTGGACCATGTGTTGTTACCCAAGTCAGAACCAATGCGGTTGACGGGTATGAAGCGTTGCAACTTGGTTTCGATGACAAAAATGAGAAACATTCCACAAAAGCTGATCTAGGTCACTTTAAAAAAGCGGGAACTGTAGCTAAGAAAAAAGTCGTTGAGTTCAAGTACTTCGAAGAAGAATACAAATTAGGTGATGTACTCACTGTAGATCTTTTTGTAGAAGGCGAATTTGTAGATGTTCAAGGTGTATCAAAAGGTAAAGGTTTTCAGGGTGTTGTTAAGCGTCACGGTTTTGGTGGGGTTGGACAGTCTACACATGGTCAGCACAACCGTTTGAGAGCGCCGGGATCTGTAGGAGCTTCTTCTTATCCTTCCAGAGTATTCAAAGGAATGCGTATGGCAGGTAGAATGGGAACTGATAATGTAACTGTTCAGAACTTAAGAGTTTTGAAAGTGGTTGCTGAGAAGAACCTGCTTTTAGTAAAAGGATGTGTTCCAGGACACAATAACTCTTATGTAATCATTCAGAAGTAATGGAAGTAAAAGTTTTAAATATCAACGGAAAAGAAACTGGCAGAACGATTACTCTTTCTGATTCAGTATTCGCAATTGAGCCAAATAATCACGCGGTATACCTTGATGTTAAGCAATATCTTGCTAATCAAAGACAAGGAACTCACAAATCTAAAGAGAGAGCTGAGGTAACCGGAAGTACGCGTAAGATTAAAAAGCAAAAAGGAACCGGTACAGCTCGTGCTGGTAGCGTTAAGAACCCTTTGTTTAAAGGTGGAGGTACAGTTTTCGGACCAAGACCAAGAAGTTATTCATTCAAATTGAATAAAAACTTGAAGCGTTTGGCAAGAAAATCTGCTTTCTCAATCAAAGCAAAAGAGTCAAATATTATCGTATTAGAAGACTTCAATTTTGAAGTGCCAAACACTAAAAATTTCATTAACGTTTTGAAAGCTTTAGGGTTAGAGAATAAAAAATCTTTATTTGTGTTGGGAGAGTCGAATAAAAATGTATATTTGTCCTCACGCAATTTAAAGGCGTCTAGCGTTGTAACTAGTTCAGAATTAAGCACTTACGCTATTTTGAATGCAAACAATTTAGTGCTTTTAGAAGGGTCTTTGGAAGGAATTCAAGAAAATTTAAGCAAATAATAGGCCATGAGTATCATAATTAAACCTATAATTACTGAGAAAATTACCAAAGATGGTGAGGTTTTCAATCGCTTTGGATTCATCGTTGACAAAAAAGCAAACAAAATCCAGATTAAGAATGCTATCGAGGCAGCTTACGGGATTACTGTTGTTGAAGTAAACACGATGAACTACAGAGCTGATAGATCTACTAAATATACTAAAAGTGGTATCATCAACGGAAAGACAAATGCTTACAAAAAAGCAATTGTTCAAGTACAAGAAGGAGAAACGATAGATTTTTATAATAATATCTAATAAATAAGGCAGAAACATGTCAGTTAGAAAATTAAAACCTATTACCCCGGGTCAGCGTTTTAGAGTTGTTAATGGTTTTGACGCCATTACAACTGATAAGCCGGAGCGCTCTTTGTTAGCACCGATAAAAAACTCAGGAGGTAGAAATAGTCAAGGAAAGATGACCATGCGTTATACGGGTGGTGGTCACAAGCAGCGTTATCGTATTATTGATTTCAAAAGAACAAAAGACGGAATTCCGGCTACTGTGAAATCAATCGAATACGATCCAAACCGTACTGCTTTTATCGCTTTGTTAGCTTATGCTGATGGAGCAAAAACTTATATTATCGCTCAAAACGGATTGCAGGTAGGTCAGAAAGTAGTTTCTGGTGCTGAAGCATCTCCAGAAATCGGTAATACATTGCCTTTGAGCAAAATTCCTTTGGGAACTGTTATTTCTTGTATTGAGTTGCGTCCTGGTCAGGGAGCTGTTATTGCTCGTTCAGCAGGAACTTTCGCTCAATTAATGGCAAGAGATGGAAAATATGCAACAATTAAAATGCCTTCAGGAGAAACAAGATTGATCTTGTTGACTTGTTCGGCTACAATTGGAGCAGTATCTAATTCTGATCATCAATTAGTAGTATCTGGTAAAGCAGGTAGATCTAGATGGTTAGGTAGAAGACCTAGAACAAGACCAGTTGCGATGAACCCTGTTGATCACCCAATGGGTGGTGGAGAAGGACGTTCTTCAGGAGGACACCCACGTTCAAGAAAAGGGTTGCCTGCTAAAGGTTACAGAACGCGTTCTAAGCAAAATCCGAGTAACAAGTATATCGTAGAACGTAGAAAGAAATAATAAGATATGGCACGTTCATTAAAAAAAGGACCTTTTGTTCACTATAAATTAGATAAGAAAGTTCAAGAAAATATTGAAAAAGGTAATAAAGGAGTTGTAAAGACTTGGTCTAGAGCTTCTATGATTACTCCAGATTTTGTTGGACAGACTATCGCAGTTCATAACGGTCGTCAGTTTGTACCAGTTTACGTAACAGAAAACATGGTAGGTCATAAATTAGGAGAATTTTCACCAACAAGATCTTTTAGAGGTCACGCTGGAGCAAAAAATAAAGGTAAAAAATAAGAAGAGCAATGGGAGTTCGTAAAAGAGAAAGAGCTGAAGGCATCAAAGAAGCTAACAAGCAAGTTGCCTTCGCAAAATTGAATAACTGCCCTACTTCACCTAGAAAAATGCGCTTAGTAGCAGATCTAGTAAGAGGTCAGAAAGTGGAAAGAGCCTTGAATATTTTAAGATTCAGCTCTAAAGAAGCTTCAAGAAAATTAGAAAAACTTTTGTTGTCTGCAATCAATAACTGGGAGCAGAAAAACAGCGAAGGTAATGTAGCTGAAGCAGGCTTGATTGTTAAAGAGATCAGAGTAGATGGTGGAATGATGTTGAAAAGACTTCGTCCGGCTCCACAAGGTCGTGCACACAGAATTAGAAAACGTTCTAACCACGTAACTATCGTGTTGGGACAATTAGATAACACACAAAGCAATTAATAAGATGGGACAAAAGACAAATCCAATTGGAAACAGACTTGGTATCATCAGAGGATGGGATTCAAACTGGTATGGTGGAAATGATTACGGTGACAAACTTGCCGAAGATCACAAAATCAGAAAGTATATCCACGCTCGTTTATCAAAAGCTAGTGTATCAAAAGTAATCATCGAGAGAACTTTGAAGCTTGTAACCGTTACTATCACTACTGCCAGACCAGGTATTATTATCGGGAAAGGTGGCCAAGAGGTAGACAAGTTGAAAGAAGAGCTTAAGAAAATTACTGACAAAGAGGTTCAAATCAACATCTTTGAAATTAAAAGACCGGAGCTTGATGCTTACTTAGTGGCTACAAGTATCGCTCGTCAAATCGAAAGTCGTATTTCATACAGAAGAGCTATTAAAATGGCTATTGCGGCTGCAATGCGTATGAACGCTGAAGGTGTGAAAGTTATGATTTCAGGTCGTTTGAATGGTGCTGAAATGGCGCGTTCGGAAATGTTCAAAGAAGGTAGAATTCCTCTATCAACTTTCAGAGCTGACATTGATTATGCACTTGCTGAAGCTCATACTACTTACGGTAGAATGGGAATCAAAGTGTGGATCATGAAAGGTGAGGTTTACGGCAAGAGAGATTTGTCTCCACTAGTTGGAATGGACAAAAAACAAGCCGGAAGCGGTAAAGGCGGAGATGCTCCTCGTGGCAAATCTGACAGACCAGGCAAATCAAACCCACGTAAAAGAAAGTAAATTTTTAAATTAAAGAAAAATGTTACAGCCTAAAAGAACAAAATACCGCAAGGTACAGAAGGGTAGAATGAAAGGTAACTCTCAAAGAGGGCACGAACTTTCTAACGGAATGTTTGGTATTAAATCTGTTCATGAAACTGGAATGTTCCTTACTTCTCGCCAAATCGAAGCTGCACGTATCGCTGCAACTCGTTACATGAAAAGAGAAGGACAATTATGGATTAAAATATTTCCAGATAAACCAATCACTAAGAAGCCTCTTGAAGTACGTATGGGTAAAGGTAAAGGTGCAGTTGAATATTGGGCTGCAGTTGTTAAACCCGGAAGAATTATGTTTGAGGTAGGTGGTGTGCCTTTGTCAGTTGCAAAAGAAGCTTTGCGTCTTGCAGCACAAAAACTTCCTGTTAAAACTAAGTTTGTCGTAGCTAGAGATTTCGAAGCATAATCAATTTTTATTATGAAACAATCAGAAATTAAAGATCTGTCTGTAGCTGAGTTGCAAGAAAAACTTGGTCAATTAAGAAAGACATATGCCGACCTAAAAAATGCTCACGCAATTTCTCCAATTGAAAACCCGCTTCAAATCAGAAGTTTGAGAAGATCAGTTGCAAGAATCGCTACAGAGTTAAGCAAAAGAGAGTTACAGTAATTGTATTCTGCTAAAAGATGGAAAAAAGAAATTTAAGAAAAGAGAGAATAGGTGTTGTTACTAGCAACAAAATGGAGAAATCTATTGTTGTTTCTGAAACAAAAAAAGTAAAACACCCGTTATACGGTAAGTTCGTGTTGAAAACTAAGAAATATGTAGCACACGACGAAACAAACGACTGTAACATTGGAGATACTGTAAGAATCAGCGAAACGCGTCCTTTAAGTAAATCAAAATGTTGGAGACTAGTTGAAATCATTGAAAGAGCTAAATAATTATGGTACAACAAGAATCAAGACTAAAAGTAGCAGATAACACAGGAGCTAAAGAAGTTTTAACTATCCGTGTTTTAGGAGGTACCAAAAGAAGGTATGCCTCTGTTGGTGACAAGATTGTAGTATCTATCAAAGATGCAACTCCAAACGGAAACGTGAAAAAAGGAGCTGTTTCAACTGCAGTTGTTGTACGTACCAAAAAAGAAGTGAGAAGAGCTGATGGTTCTTATATCCGTTTCGATGACAATGCATGTGTTCTTTTGAATGCTGCAGGAGAAATGAGAGGAACTCGTGTTTTTGGTCCAGTAGCAAGAGAACTTCGTGAGAAACAATTCATGAAGATTGTATCATTAGCACCAGAAGTGCTTTAATTATTTACAAGATGATAAAGCTAAAAATCAAATCAGGAGATACAGTAAAAGTTATCGCTGGCGACCATAAAGGTGCAGAAGGTAAGGTTTTACGTGTTGATCGTGAAAAAAATAAAGCGATTGTTGAAGGTGTAAACATGGTTTCAAAACACACGAAACCAAGTGCGAAAAACCCTCAAGGTGGTATCGTTAAGAAAGAAGCTCCAATTCATATCTCAAACATTGCTCTTATAGATCCTAAGACTAAAAAGGCTACAAGAACAGGTGTGAAAGTAGAAGGAGATAAGAAAGTAAGATTTTCAAAAAAATCTAATCAAGTATTATAGTGATGGCTTATATACCTAGACTAAAACAAGAGTATAAGGACAGAGTTATCTCTGCTCTTAAAGAAGAATTTGGTTACAAAAATGTAATGCAAGTTCCTAAATTGGAAAAAATCGTTTTGAGCCGCGGAGTTGGTGCTGCAGTATCTGATAAAAAACTTATCGATTATGCAGTTGATGAGTTGACTAAAATTACAGGTCAAAAAGCAGTAGCGACTATATCTAAAAAAGACGTAGCGTCATTCAAATTGAGAAAAGGAATGCCAATTGGTGCAAAAGTTACTTTGCGTGGCGAAAGAATGTATGAATTCTTAGACAGATTGATTACATCTTCATTGCCTCGAGTAAGAGACTTCGGCGGAATCAAAGCTACTGGTTTTGATGGAAGAGGAAATTACAACCTTGGAGTTTTGGAGCAAATCATTTTCCCTGAAATTGATATTGATAAAGTAAACAAAATCTCTGGTATGGATATTACCTTTGTAACATCTGCAAAAACAGATAAAGAAGCGAAGTCATTATTAGCAGAATTAGGATTACCTTTTAAAAAGAATTAAGTTATGGCTAAAGAATCAATGAAAGCCCGTGAGGTAAAAAGAGAAAAAACGGTAGCTAAGTATGCTGAAAAAAGAAAAGCTTTATTAGAAGCTGGAGATTATGAAGGCCTACAAAAATTACCGAAAAATGCTTCTCCTGTTCGTTTGCACAACCGTTGCAAATTGACTGGAAGACCTAGAGGGTATATGCGTCAATTCGGTATTTCACGTGTAACTTTCCGTGAAATGGCTAACCAAGGATTGATACCAGGAGTTAAAAAAGCCAGCTGGTAAAATCAAAAATTTTGTTTTCTCGACAGATAGTTGTAAGTTTGCCGGATTTTTGCCGCGAACCGGCAACTATCTGTCGATTAATTAGTAAGTTTTAATGGTTTCAGGTTCTACCGGAAAGTCCGGGACGAATACCAAAACCGCAATTTTAATTATATGTATACAGATCCTATTGCGGATTATTTGACAAGAGTTAGAAACGCTGTGGCTGCAAACCACAAAGTCGTTGAAATTCCTGCTTCTAATCTTAAAAAAGAAATCACAAAGATTTTATTTGATCAAGGATATATCTTGAGCTACAAGTTTGAGGACAACTCTGTACAGGGTTCAATCAAAATTGCTCTGAAGTATGATAAAGATACTAAAGAGCCGGTTATCAAAGATATCCAAAGAATTAGTAAACCAGGTTTGCGTAAATATGCAGGTGCTGCTAAACTTCCAAGAATCCTTAACGGATTAGGTATTGCTATTGTTTCAACATCAAGAGGTTTGATGACTGGAAAACAAGCTAAGCAATTGAACATTGGTGGAGAGGTAATCTGCTACGTATACTAATTTTAAACGACTTATTAAGATGTCAAGAATAGGAAAAAACCCAATCGCAATCCCTGCTGGAGTGACTGTTGAAGTTGCTGAAGGTGTGATTACGGTAAAAGGAAAATTAGGTCAGCTTACTCAGGAATATTCTAATGTTACTGTAAAAGTTGAAGATGGTCAAGTTCAGGTTGAAAGAGCATCTGATCAGAAAGAAGAGAGAGCAAAACACGGATTGTACAGAGCGTTAATCAATAACATGATTGTTGGTGTATCTGAAGGTTTTACAAAGGAATTGGAATTGGTTGGAGTAGGTTACAGAGCTTCTAATCAAGGACAAAAACTTGATTTGGCTCTAGGATTTTCACACAATATCATTTTAGATATTGCTCCTGAAGTAAAATTGGAGACAGTTTCTGAAAAAGGTAAGAACCCAATCGTAAAATTAACATCTTTCGATAAACAACTTGTAGGACAGGTAGCTGCGAAAATCAGAAGTTTCCGTAAGCCAGAGCCATACAAAGGAAAAGGAGTTAAGTTTGTTGGTGAAGTATTAAGAAGAAAAGCAGGTAAATCAGCTTAAAAATAAAAGATTATGTCATTAACAAAATCTGAAAGAAGACAGAGAATTAAATTCAGAATCAGAAAAATCGTAAGCGGTACTGCTGCTAAACCAAGACTTTCTGTATTCAGAAGTAACAAAGAAATCTATGCACAGCTCATAGACGATGTAAATGGTGTTACTTTATTGGCTGCTTCCTCTAGAGAGAAAGAAGTAGATACTAAAGGTACAAACGTAGAAGTTGCAGCAGCAGTTGGAAAACTGGTAGCTGAAAAAGCGTTGAAAGCCGGAATTGAAACCGTTACCTTCGATAGAGGCGGATATCTATATCACGGTCGTATTAAATCATTAGCAGAAGGCGCTAGAGCGGCTGGACTTAAATTCTAAGAAATTATGTATCATAAATACAAAAACGTAGAGTTAGTAAAACCAAGTGGACTTGAATTAAAGGACCGTTTGGTGAGTGTAAACCGTGTAACTAAAGTTACTAAGGGTGGTAGAGCTTTCGGATTTTCTGCAATTGTAGTTGTAGGTGACGAGAATGGTGTAGTTGGACATGGACTTGGAAAATCTAAAGATGTTTCTGAAGCTATTGCTAAAGCAGTAGAAGATGCAAAGAAAAATCTTGTGAAAATTCCATTGAGCAGCAAAACTGTTCCTCACGAACAAAAAGGTAAATTTGGTGGAGCGCGTGTATTCTTGATGCCTGCATCTCATGGTACAGGAGTTATCGCTGGTGGAGCTGTTCGTTCAGTTCTTGAATCAGTAGGTATTCACGACGTATTATCAAAATCTCAAGGTTCTTCAAACCCTCATAACGTGGTAAAAGCAACTTTTGATGCTTTATTGCAAATGAGAAGCGCTTATACTGTTGCAAAACAGAGAGGTGTTTCTTTGGAGAAAGTTTTTAAAGGTTAATTCAAGGAAAAATGGCAAAATTATTAGTAAAACAAGTTAGAAGCAAAATCAACTGTCCTCTATCTCAAAAAAGAGGTCTTGAAGCTTTAGGTCTTCGTAAAATGGGACAAGTTGTGGAGCATGAGTCAAATCCTGCTATCCTTGGGATGATAAACAAAGTAAAACACTTAGTTTCTGTTGAAGAAGCTAAATAACAAATTATAGTTATGAATTTAAGTAACTTACAGCCAGCTGAAGGCTCAACACACAATCAAAACAAAAGATTAGGTAGAGGAGAAGGTTCTGGAAAAGGTGGTACTTCTGCAAGAGGTCACAAAGGAGCTAAGTCTCGTTCTGGTTACTCTAAAAAGATTGGTTTTGAAGGAGGTCAGATGCCACTTCAAAGACGTGTGCCTAAATTTGGTTTTAAAAACATCAATCGTAAAGAATACGAAGGTGTAAACCTTGATACGCTTCAAGCTTTGGTTGATAATGGCATTGTTACAGATAACACTGTTGATATGACAGTTTTCGTAGCTAACCGTTTGGCAACTAAAAACGAAATCGTAAAGATTTTGGGTAGAGGTGAATTAAAAGCTAAATTAAAGGTAACCGCACATAAATTTACTGCTACTGCAAAAGCTGCTATCGAAGCTGCCGGAGGAGAAGCTGTAACTTTGTAATCCTTAATAATCAAGATGAAGAAGTTTATAGAATCGTTAAGCAATGTTTGGAAGATTGAAGAGCTAAAAAACAGAATTTTAGTTACTCTTGGATTGTTATTGGTGTATCGTTTTGGAGCACAAGTAACGCTTCCAGGGATTGATGCGACTAAGTTACATGGACTTACTGATCAAACAAAAGAAGGAATCGGATGGTTAATCGATGTATTTACAGGTGGTGCGTTTTCGCAGGCATCTGTATTTGCATTAGGTATTATGCCATACATCTCTGCATCTATCGTAGTTCAATTGATGGGTATTGCTGTGCCTTACCTTCAAAAGCTACAAAAAGACGGTGAAAGCGGAAGAAAGAAAATGAATCAAATCACGCGTTGGTTGACTATCGTAATTACGTTGGTTCAGGCTCCGGGTTATATTTTCAACCTTTACAGAACTTTACCGGGAGAAGCTTTCCTTTCTAATGTGAACCCAGGATTGATCTCACCTTTTGCATTCCAGTTCTTGTCTGTTGTAATACTTGTTTCAGGTACTATCTTCGCGATGTGGCTTGGAGAAAAAATTACAGATAAAGGAATCGGAAACGGTATATCGTTATTGATTATGGTGGGTATTATTGCGAGAATGCCACAAGCATTCATCCAGGAATTCTCTACCAGAGTAACAAACAATAACGGTGGTCCAATGCTTTTGGTTTTCGAAGTAATAATTTGGTTGCTCGTCATCGTAGCTTGTGTTCTATTAGTTATGGCGGTTCGAAAAATTCCGGTACAGTATGCACGCCGTACGGTATCAGGTGAATTCGAACAGGCAGGAAACAGACAATGGATTCCTCTGAAGCTGAATGCTTCCGGAGTTATGCCAATCATCTTTGCTCAGGCAATTATGTTCATTCCTGCAGCTTTGGCTGGTTTATCTAGCTCAGAAACAGCTACTTCAGTTAGTACAGCTTTCCAGAATATTTTTGGATGGCAGTATAACTTGGTTTTCGCCTTGTTAATCATAGTTTTTACTTACTTTTACACCGCAATTACAGTACCTACAAATAAAATGGCAGATGATTTGAAAAGAAGCGGCGGTTTTATCCCAGGAATCAAACCTGGTGCTGAAACTTCAGAATTCTTAGATAAGATTATGTCTTACATCACATTCCCAGGTTCATTATTCCTTGCTTTGATCGCCGTGTTCCCGGCAATCGTTGTAACTATTTTGAATGTACAACCATCTTGGGCTTTGTTTTACGGAGGTACATCGTTATTGATTATGGTTGGAGTTGCAAGTGATACTATCCAGCAAATTAATTCTTATTTGTTGAACAAGCATTACGATGGTTTGATGAAAAGTGGTAAAAATAGAAAAGCAGTAGCTTAATTTTTATGGCAAAACAATCAGCAATAGAACAAGACGGATCCATCATCGAAGCATTATCAAATGCGATGTTCCGTGTAGAGTTAGAAAATGGACATATTGTAATAGCTCACATCTCTGGGAAAATGCGTATGCATTACATCAAATTATTGCCTGGCGATAAAGTGAAGCTGGAAATGAGCCCTTACGATTTGTCAAAAGCAAGAATTACTT
Source organism: Flavobacterium sp. 38-13 (assembly GCF_001899155.1). Classification (NCBI taxonomy): domain Bacteria; kingdom Pseudomonadati; phylum Bacteroidota; class Flavobacteriia; order Flavobacteriales; family Flavobacteriaceae; genus Flavobacterium; species Flavobacterium sp. 38-13. The sequence continues at coordinate 189,521 of NZ_MKVG01000020.1, read as the reverse complement.
ATAGATACTAAAGCTATTAAAATGAAAGTAAGAGCATCAGTTAAAAAAAGAAGTGCCGAGTGCATCATCGTACGAAGAAAAGGAAGATTGTACGTTATTAATAAAAAGAATCCTAGATTTAAACAAAGACAAGGATAGTTATGGCAAGAATAGCAGGGGTAGATATACCTAAAAACAAAAGAGGAGTTATCGCTTTAACTTATATCTTCGGGATAGGAAAAAGCAGAGCTATTGAGATTTTAGAAAAAGCTCAAGTTAGCCAGGATACTAAAGTTCAAGATTGGAATGATGATGAAATTGGAGCTATCCGTGAGGCAGTTTCCTACTTCAAAATTGAAGGTGAATTGCGTTCTGAAATTTCATTGAACATCAAACGTTTGATGGATATCGGATGTTATAGAGGAATTCGTCACAGATCTGGTCTTCCGTTAAGAGGACAAAGAACTAAAAACAACTCTAGAACTAGAAAAGGTAAAAGAAAAACTGTTGCTAACAAGAAAAAGGCAACTAAATAATAAGTAGTATGGCTAAGGCAAGTACAAAAAAACGTAAAGTTATCGTTGAATCAACAGGCGAAGCTCATATTAATGCAACTTTTAACAACATCATCATCTCTTTGACTAACAAAAAAGGTGAAGTTATTTCTTGGTCTTCTGCAGGTAAGATGGGATTCAGAGGTTCTAAAAAGAACACTCCGTATGCCGCTCAAATGGCAGCTGAAGATTGCAGCAAAGTAGCGTTAGAAGCTGGACTTAAAAAAGTGAAAGTTTATGTAAAAGGACCAGGAAACGGACGTGAGTCTGCTATCCGTTCTATTCATAACGGCGGAATTGAAGTAACAGAAATCATTGACGTTACTCCAATGCCACACAACGGATGTCGTCCTCCAAAAAGACGTAGAGTTTAATTAATATTTAAGTATAACTAGGTAGAATCTAAGATTATCGGAGGATATGACCTGAATTCATAATCTCTACCTTAATTAATTTTTAAAATGGCAAGATATACTGGTCCAAAAACTAAAATTGCTCGTAAATTCGGCGAGGCAATCTTCGGAGATGACAAAGCCTTCGAAAAAAGAAATTATCCACCGGGACAACACGGATTGGCTAAAAAAAGAGGTAAGAAATCTGAATATGCTATCCAGTTAATGGAAAAGCAAAAAGCTAAGTATTCTTATGGAATCTTGGAAAAACAATTCAGAAACTTATTCGAAAAAGCTTCTGCTACTAAAGGAGTAACAGGTGAAGTTCTTTTACAACTTTGTGAGGCAAGACTTGATAACGTAGTTTTCAGAATGGGAATCGCTCCATCAAGAAGAGCTGCACGTCAAATCGTTTCTCACAGACACATCACTGTTAACGGTGAAGTTGTAAACATCCCTTCATATCACTTGAAACCTGGAGATAAAGTTGCCGTTCGTGAAAAATCTAAATCTTTAGAAGCTATCGAGCGTTCATTATCTAATTCAAGTCACGTTTACGAGTGGATTACTTGGAACAACGACCTTAAAGAAGGTACTTTCGTTTCAGTTCCAGCGAGACTTCAAATCCCAGAAAACATTAAAGAGCAACTAATCGTAGAGTTGTATAACAAATAATAAGACACTAGTCGAACATATGGCAATATTTAATTTTCAGAAGCCCGATAAAGTTATCATGATCGATTCAACCGATTTCGAAGGTAAGTTTGAATTCAGACCTTTGGAACCTGGTTACGGATTGACTGTTGGTAATGCACTTAGACGAGTCTTGCTTTCCGCTTTAGAAGGATATGCAATAACATCTGTTCGTATCGAAGGTGTAGATCACGAGTTTTCTACAATTTCAGGAGTAGTGGAAGACGTTACAGAAATCATCCTAAATCTTAAACAAGTACGTTTCAAGCGTCAGATTGAAGATATAGACAATGAATCTGTTTCTATCTCAATTTCTGGTAAAGACCAGATTACTGCTGGAGATTTTCAAAAATTTATTTCTGGTTTCCAAGTATTGAACCCGGAATTGGTTATCTGCAACTTAGATAGCAAAGTTAACTTGAATATGGAGTTGACTATTGAAAAAGGTAGAGGATACGTTCCTGCAGAAGAGAATAAAAAACAAAACGCTGCAATCGGTACTATTTTTACGGATTCTATCTTTACACCGGTAAAGAACGTGAAATATGCTATCGAGAACTTCCGTGTTGAGCAAAAAACAGATTACGAAAAACTAGTTTTCGAAATCAAGACTGACGGATCTATCAATCCTAAAGATGCTCTTACTGAAGCTGCTAAAGTTTTGATTCACCATTTCATGCTGTTCTCTGATGAAAGAATAACACTTGAAGCTGATGAAATCGCTCAGACAGAATCTTATGATGAAGAATCATTACACATGAGACAATTGCTTAAAACTAAGCTTGTTGATATGGATTTGTCTGTTAGAGCTTTAAATTGCTTGAAAGCGGCTGAAGTTGATACACTTGGAGATCTAGTATCTTTCAATAAGAATGACTTAATGAAGTTCCGTAATTTCGGTAAAAAATCATTAACTGAGCTTGATGAGCTTGTTGCAGTGAAAAATTTACATTTCGGAATGGATTTAACAAAGTATAAATTAGATAAAGAATAATCTAATCCCGAATTCGTTCGAGATTAAATTTCAATAGCAATGAGACACGGAAAAAAAATCAATCACTTAAGCAGACAGGCATCGCACAGAAAAGCTATGTTGTCTAATATGGCTTGTTCTCTAATCGAACACAAACGTATTAACACTACTGTTGCTAAAGCTAAAGCGCTTAAACAATATGTTGAGCCTTTGATTACTAAATCAAAAGAAGACACTACTCATAACAGACGTATTGTTTTTTCTTACCTTAAAAATAAGTATGCTGTAACTGACCTTTTCAGAGATGTTGCTGCAAAAGTTGGAGATCGTCCAGGTGGATACACTCGTATCATCAAACTTGGAAATCGTTTAGGAGATAACGCTGATATGGCGATGATCGAACTAGTTGATTTCAACGAACTATACAACGGAGGTAAAAAAGAAGTTAAAAAAGCGAAAAGCCGTCGTGGTGGTAAGTCTACTAAGAAAGCAGAAGAAACTGCTGTCGAAGAGGCTCCAAAAGCTGAAACTCCAGCTGCACCGGCTGCAGAAACTTCTACTGATGCTGCTGAATAATGAAGAAATTCATTTCATAAATAAAAAAGGGATAAGCTATTATAGTTTATCCTTTTTTTTTGCCGTTTGAAAATGGTCTATCGAGAAATAAATTTTTAGAAACTCTAAAATTGAATTAAATTTGCAACCGCATTCCATAACTACACAACACAACAATAAAAAATGAAATACACAACACGACAAAAAGCAATTCTCCTTCTTAGTGACGGAACCATCTTTTACGGGAAATCTATAGGTATAGAAGGAACTACTTTTGGCGAAGTCTGCTTTAATACAGGAATGACAGGCTATCAGGAAATTTTTACAGACCCGTCCTATTTTGGCCAAATTATGGTGGCAACAAATGCCCATATTGGTAATTATGGAGTGAATGAGGAAGATGTAGAATCCGATCAGATTATGATTTCGGGATTAGTCTGCAAAAACTTTTCTTTTAATTATTCGCGTGCCAATTCTTCCGGTAGCCTTGAGGACTACTTTAAGAAGCAGAATTTAATATGCATTTCTGATGTAGATACCAGGGCTCTGGTAAGCTACATTCGGGATAATGGCGCTATGAATGCCGTAATTTCTACCGATGGGAAATCTATTGAAGAATTAAAAGAAATGCTGGCAAAAGTGCCTAATATGGAAGGTTTGGAGTTAGCATCCAAAGTTTCTACCAAAGCACCTTATTTTGTAGGTGAAGAAACGGCTACATATAGAATTGCAGCTTTGGATTTGGGAATCAAGAAAAATATATTGAGAAATCTTGCCAAAAGAGATTGTTATATAAAAGTTTTCCCTTTTGATACGACCTATGAAGAGATGAAAGCTTTTAATCCTGATGGATTTTTCCTTTCCAATGGTCCTGGTGATCCGGATCCTCTTTTTGGAGCTATAGAAATAGCAAAGAAAATTTTATCCAATGATGATCCTGTGTTTGGAATCTGTCTTGGGCATCAGGTTTTGGCGCTTGCTAACGGAATCCCAACCTATAAAATGTTTAACGGGCACAGAGGGATAAACCATCCAGTAATGAATGTTATTACAGGAAAAGGAGAAATAACTTCCCAAAACCACGGATTTGCGGTAAATCGTGAAGCGTTGGAAAAACATCCGGATTTGGAAATAACCCATCTTCATATTAACGACGGAACCGTTGCCGGTATGCGAATGAAAAATAAAAATTGCTTTTCAGTACAGTATCACCCGGAAGCAAGTCCGGGACCGCATGATTCATCTTATTTATTTGATCAGTTTATTGAGAATATCAAAAGCTGTGTAGCAAAATAAAAATAAATCAGAATAAAAAAGAGCCACTTTATAAAGTGGCTCTTTTTTTTTGTAAACTGCGAGCAGATTATTGCTTAATTACCTTAATGGTTTTAGTTTGTCCCTCTGCAGTTACTTTTACTAAATAAGATCCTGATGGCAAACCAGACATGTCAATATCGCCATTAGTGTCATTAATTGTTTTTGAAACCACATTTTGACCTAATAAGTTAAAGATGCTTACATCTGAAATGTTTTGGTCGTAAGATAGGTTCAAAATGTTGCTAACAGGATTCGGATAAGCTTTGAAATTAGCGTTATTGAATCCAGGAACACCTAATGCAGGAACCCAGGCTGAAATTGAGAATGGCTCATCTTCATCGTTACCATTTTCCCATACTCTGATATAGAAAATTTCTCCTGTTAATCTTCCTGACAGGGTAATTCTTGAATAATTTCCTGTTGCAGCAGCACTGTTATCATTGCATACTATTAATTCTAAAGCATTACAAGTGCCTTTGTATACTGCTAATCCCGAGTCAAAACCAGTATCGTCTGAAGCGGTTGATTTGCCAGTCCCGATAGTTAAATTTCCAATAGTGCCACCAGGCATAACCACTTTGTACCAAACATCGCCGCCATTATAGCCAGCGCATCCCGGAGCAGGAATAGTGGCTGTCAGGGCAGAATCTGTTGCATCAGTTACTGTTGAATTGACAGCTCCACCTGCAAAAGATGTTGAAGCGGTCAGCGTTATAGCATTAGCGCAATCGTCATTCGCAGGCATATTCATGGTCCTTACACAAATATTAAAAGTAGTTGATCCTATGGTATCACCGCTATAGCTAAATACTCTAACATAATACGCTGTACCAATAGTTAATCCACTAATAATACTCATATTATCATTACTGGTAGAAATGCTTGCCAATTGTCCGCCACAAGTTCCCTCGAACACTTCATGAACAAGGTCTGATAGTTCACCTTCCACATTTGTGAGGGTTATTTTGTGAAAAGTTGCAGTAGCTACAAAAGTATACCAAACGTCATCATCAGCAGTACCTACACTACTTGGTCTTTCACCTGAATCAGTAGCGCCGGCTATTGTTCCTGCTGTTGTTGAAGTACAGGATGCATTAGTGTTTACGGTAAGCGCTATTGCATCTGTACAATTGTCATTTGCAGGAGGGGCTGTTCTAGAACCAATGCAGATATCAAAAGTGGTTGAATCTGATGGGCTTGTATAATAAGTATATACCCTAACATAATAAGTATTGCCAATAGTCAAGCCGGTAACAAAATGTGAATTGGAATTGCTGGAATTTAGTATAGTCATCAAACCGCAAGAACCGTCCATTACTTCATGTGCTAGATTAGTTATATTTCCTTCTACATTCAGAATCTTTATTGCGTGTGATGTTGCGGTAGCAACAAAACTAAACCATACGTCATCATCTGCGGTTCCTGTATCTGCATCGATTCCGGAATCGGTAGCGCTTACCAAGGTTCCTGAAGTTGTTGATGTACAGTTAAGGTCAGGGTTTACAGTTAGTGCAATAGCACCGGCACATTCATCATTAACCGGAGGCGGTGGAAATGCTGTAATGCAGATGTCAAAAGTCGTTGTTTCTGCCTTTGTGCTACCAATTGTAAATACTCTTACATAATAGGTAGAGTCAACTGAAAGCCCGGAAACAATACTCGAATTAGGGTCGCTGGAGCTAAATACGTATAGTGCGCCGCAAGTGCCGTCCAGTACTTCGTGTACTAAATTGGTTATGTCGCCATTAACGTTTGTTAGTGATATTTTGTGAGTATTAGCTGTTGCTAAAAAACTATACCAAACATCATCGTCAGCAGTTCCTGTCTGGGCTGTGATACCTGAATTGGTTGCGCTGACTAATGTTCCGGATGTAGTTGTGGTACATAATAGGTTTTCGTTCATTGTCAAAGCTATCGCGCCGGCACATTCATCATTAGCTGGTGCTGGTGGAGGAACGCTAATGCAAAGGTCGAAAGTTGTGGATTCAGCAATATTACCGCCGCTATAAGTAAAAACTCTAAGATAATAGGTGTTACCAATGGTTAGGCCGGAAATAAGACTCGAATAAGGAATACTTGTGTGCACACTTTCAAGCTGGCCTCCACAGCTTCCTTTAAATACCTCGTGTACAAGGTCGGTTAAATCGCCATTTACATTCAACAGCCTAATTCTATGAGAAGTTGCTGTGGCTACAAAAGTGTACCAAACATCATCGTCTGAACGACCTATATATGAGAAGCTTTCGTTTGAATTTGTAGCGCTAACCAATGTACCAGCAGTTTTTATCGTGCATGAGTCATCCGTGTTTATCTGAACCGCTACAGCATTCACACATTCATCATTAGCTGGTGGTGGGGGAGGAACGCTTACGCAAACTTTAAACGTAGTTGTTTGTGAATTACTAAGAAAAAGACTGAATACTCTTAAATAATACGTTGAGCCAACAGTTAAGCCGCTAACAAGGCTTGAGTCAGGATTGCTGGAGCTTAATATGGATAATGTTCCACAGCTTCCACTGATGACTTCATGAACCAAATTTGTAGTGTCGCCTCTGATGTCAGACAGTTTTATTCTGAGTGAAGTTGCCGTTGCAACAAAACTATACCATACGTCGTCGTTTGGGAATCCTGTGGCTGATGCAAGGCCTGAATCTGTAGCGTAGGCTAGTGTGCCTTCTGTTGTAGAAATGCAAGATGGACCAGGTATACTAGGACTTAAAGTAAGTGCAATTGCGCCTGTACAATTGTCATTTACAGGAGGAATTCGTGGAGGTGTACCAATGCAGATGTCAAAAGTGGTTGATTCGGATCGCCTTGTTCCATAAGTATATACTCTAACATAATAAGTATTGCCAACAGTCAAATCGGTAACAGTGTTCGAGCCGGGAAAGCTGGAATTTGGTCTAGTCATCAAACTACAGGAGCCACTCATCACTTCGTGTGTTAGAGTAGTTATATCTCCTTCTATATTCAGAATATTTATTGTGTGCTGTCTTGCGGTAGCAACAAAACTAAACCATACATCATCATCCGCTGTTCCCCTAATTGCAGGAATTCCAGAATCAGTAGCGCCTACTAATGTTCCTGACATGTGAGATGTGCACGACATGTTGGAGTTAACGGTTAGAGAAATGGCATTAGTACACTCATCATTGCTGGGAGCTTGGGCATATGCCTGCCAATAAAAGGCAAATAATGCCAAGAAAAATAATTTTTTTTTCATTAGTTAGTTTTGATTAAAAGCGACTAAATATCGAGATATTTATGTGAAAAAGCAATGTGTAATTAAAATTTGGCTATTCTGAATTAGAATTTGTATTCTGTGGATGATAAACCAGAATAACTTTTAGTTTGTAAAATATAGATAAATAGATCTGGTTTTGTAGTAAAATAAAAAGAGCCACTGTAAAGTGGCTCTTTTATTTTGAAATCTGTTTCCAGATTATTGCTTCATCACCTTAATGGTTTTAGTTTGTCCCTCTGCAGTTACTTTTACTAAATAAGATCCAGTCGGCAAGTTAGACATGTCGATTGTACCATTAGTATCATTAATTGTTTTGGAAACCACATTTTGACCCAATAAGTTAAAGATGCTTACGTTAGAAATGTTCTGGTCGTAAGATAGATTCAAAATATTGCTAACAGGATTCGGATAAGCTTTGAAATTAGCGTTATTGAATCCAGGAACACTTAATGTAGGACTCCAGGCAGAGATTGAGAAAGCTTCTTCTTCATCGTTACTGTATTCCCACACTCTGATATAAACTGTTTCTCCTGCTGTTCTTCCGGTCAGGTTGATTTTTGAATAATTTGCGCTACCTCCATCATCATTACAATCGATTAATTCTAAAGCATCGCAAGTTCCTGAATAAATTGCCAACCCTGAATCAAAGCCGGTAACGCTTGACCCGACTGGATTGCCGGTTTCAATGGTTAGTTTTCCATCTGCAGGAATAACTACTTTATACCAAACATCACCGCCCTCATAACTGGCACATTCCGGATCCGGAATAGTGGCTGAAAGAGAAGAATCTGTAGCGCCTGCTACAGTTGAATTCACAGCTCCGCCGGCATATGTTGTAGCAGCAGTCAAAGTGATGGCATTTGCACAATCATCATTTGCAGGTGGTGGAGGTGTAGTACCAACACAAATATCAAAATTGGTAGATCCAATTTCATCACTACTATAACTGAATACTCTTAAATAGTAAGTAGTACCAACAGTTAATCCGCTAACCACACTTGTATCAGGATCGCTGATAGATATGCTTATCAATTGTCCTCCACAAGTTCCTTCAAAAACTTCATGAACAAGATCAGATGGTTCTCCTTCTACGTTCAGAAGTGTCACTCTATGTGAAGTTGCCGTAGCTACAAAAGTATACCAAACATCATCGTCTGCTGTTCCAACACTGCTTTCCGATTCTCCCGAATCCGTAGCGCCGGCAATTGTACCTGCCGTTGTAGAAGCACAGGATGCGTCTGCATTTACAGTAAGAGCGATTGCATTTGTACAGTCATCATTTGCCGGAGGGGCAGGCTGAGAACCAATACAGATATCAAAAGTTGTTGATTCCGGCACGTCAGAATAATAGCTGTATACCCTAACATAATAAGTACTGCCAACAGTCAGGTCTGTAGCGAAACTTGAATTGCTATCGCTTGAGTATAGTAAAGACAATGTGCCGCAAGTACCTTCAAACACTTCGTGTACTAAATCTGTTTCGTCTCCTTCTACATTTATAAGATTTATTTTGTGAGATGTTGCAGTAGCTACAAAACTGTACCATACATCATCATCTGCTTCTCCTGTATCCGTTTCAATTCCGGAATCCGTAGCGCTTACCAATGTTCCTGAAGTTACAGTTGTACAGTTAAGATCAGAGTTGACAGTTAAGGCAATAGCACCAGCACATTCATCATTCGCTGGAGCCGGTGGAAATGTTCCTATACAAATATCAAAAGTTGTTGATTCTGAAGCAGTACTTCCGTAAGTAAACACCCTTACATAATAAGTCATGCCAACAGTTAATCCGGAAACTGTACTTTGATCATAGTCGCTTGAGTTTAAAATGTTTAATCCTGCACATGTACCATCCAGTACTTCATGTACCAAATCGGTTTGGTCGCCCTCAACGTTTGAAAGTGTTATTTTGTGAGTAGCAGCAGTAGCTACAAAGCTATACCATACATCATCATCTGCTGTTCCTGTATCGGCTTCGATTCCGGAATTTGTAGCACTTGCCAATGTTCCTGAAGTTGTTGATGTACAGTTGAAATCAGGGTTTACAGTTAAAGCAACGGCTCCTGCACATTCGTCGTTAGCTGGTGCCGCTGGCGGAACGCTGATACAAAGGTTAAAAGTAGTCGATTCGGCAGCAGCAGAACTATAAGTGAATACTCTAAGGTAATAAGTAGTTCCAACTGTTAGTCCGGAAACAAGGCTTGATTCAGGATCGCTTGCGTGTAAGCTTATAAGCTGGCCACCACAAGTTCCCTGGAATACTTCGTGTACAAGATCGGTAATATCACCGTTTATATTTAACAGCTTAATTCTGTGTGCAGTCGAGGTGGCTACAAAGGTGTACCAAACATCATCATTTGAATTACCAACACTTGATTCGCTTTCATTTGAATCAGTAGCGCTAACCAGTGTTCCTGCGGTTTTTAAAGTACATGAATCGTTTGTGTTTACTTGAACGGCTATTGCATTAGCACAATCGTCGTTAGCAGGTGGAGCCGGAGGAACGCTTACACAGATGTTAAAGGTTGTCGATTCCGAAGGGCTGCTTCCGTAACTGAATACTCTTACGTAATAAGTAGTGCCTACGGTAAGGCCGCTAACCAGGCTTGAATCAGGATCGCTTGAGTTTAGTACAATCAATGAACCGCAAACGCCGTCCATTACTTCGTGAACCAAATCTGTATTATCTCCACTGCTGTCAATTAATTTTATTCTGTGAGAAGTAGCAGTAGCTACAAAACTATACCACACGTCATCATCTGCAGTTCCTGTACTGGTTGAAATTCCAGAATCTGTAGCGCCAATAAGTGTTCCTGGTGTTACAGAAGCACATGGTGTATTGGCCGGATTTACAGTCAAAGAAATTGCAGTTGTACATTCGTCATTGGTTAATTCCGGTAAAGTAGTTATACAGATGTCGAAAGTAGTCAATGCCGGACTCGATCCGTATGAAAACACTCTTACATAATAAGTACTGCCAACGGTTAAACCGCTAACAAGACTAGATTCAGGATCGCTGGAACTCAATATGTTCAAGGAGCTACAAGTGCCATCCATTACTTCGTGTACCAAATCGGTTGCGTTGCCATCAATGTTTAAAAGTGAAATTTTGTGAGATGTTGCTGTAGCTACAAAGCGATACCATACATCGTCGTCTGCAGTTCCCGTTTCCGTGCTAACGCCAGAATCGGTAGCGCCAGCCAAAACTCCTGTAGCGACAGAAGTGCAGGTCAGGCCTGAATTAGGTGTTAAAACTACGGCATTTGTACATTCATCATTTGTTAACGCTGGTAAAGTGCCTACACAAATATCAAATGTTGTTGTGACAGCGTCATCATAATAACTGTAAACCCTTACATAATACGTAGTTCCAATTGTCAATCCGGAAACAACACTTGTGTTAGGATCCCTGGAACTCAGGATGTTTAATGTTCCGCAAGTTCCGCTCATGACCTCATGGGCTAAATCGGTGTCATCACCTTCTACATTTAATAGGCTGATTTTGTGTGTTGTTGCTGTTGCAACGAAGCTATACCACACATCATCATCGGCAGTACCGGTATCTGCTTCGATTCCGGAGTCTGTAGCGCCTGCTAATGTTCCGGCAGTTTTCGATGTGCAGGACAAGTTGGTGTTAACGGTTAGCGAAGTGGCATTGGCACAGTCATCATTGCTGGGAGCCTGTGCATAGGCATGGCAATAAAAGGCAAGTAATGCCCAAAAAAATAGATTTTTTTTCATTAGTTAGTTGTTTGATTAATAGCACCTGAATTTCGGCGTATTTGCGCAAAAAAACAAAAACTAATTAGAATTTAGCGGTTTTGAATTAGAATTTGCAATTGTGTTTTGAAGGCATATCAAACAGATACAATTAAAAACACTCATTTTTAGACGATAACCAAAATGTTTTTCGCTTTTAAGATTCAAAAATAGAAAGGTACTCATTCAATGAATGAAAAAGAGCCGCTTCAAAGCGGCTCTTTTATCTAAGATATTTTCAATTATTGCTTAATCACCTTTATAGCTTTTGTTTCTCCATCAACAGTTATTTTTACTAAATAGGTTCCGGATGGCAGGTCGGACATATCAATTTTTCCATTAGTGTCATTGATTGTTTTGGAAGCCACATTTTGTCCCAACAGGTTAAGGATTTTCACATTAGAAATGTTTTGGATATAAGACACGTTGAGCATATCTTTAACAGGATTGGGATAGGCTTTAAAATTAGCGTTATTAAAAGCAGTTGTGCCTAATGTTGGGCTCCAGGCAGAAATGGAAAATTGTGCAAATTCATTGTTAACATACTCCCATACTCTAATATATATAGTTTCTCCCGCTGTTCTTCCGGTTAAGTTGATTTTTGAATATCCAAATTCTACATCTCCTTCGTCATTGCATTCTATAAATTCTAAAGTGTCACAGTTGCCGGAGTATACTGTTATTGTAGAATCAAAACCACTGTTTCCTGAGGTGGTAGGATCACCGGTTTCAATAATTAAGTTGCCATCGGCAGGAATAACAGTCTTAAACCAAACATCAGCACCGGCTTCCCCGCATGCTGATTCAGGTATTGTTTCTGGAGAATTTGTTGCGCCTGCTACGTTTGAATTGACAGCCCCACCGGCATAAGTTGTAGTCGGAGTCAGAGTTATGGCATTAGCACATTCATCGTTGACAGGTGGTTGAGGAAGTGTTCGGACACAAATATCAAAAGTTGTTGATAGTATTTGCCCTTCATTATAACTATATGCTCTTAGATAATAAGTATTGCCAACTGTTAGTCCGTTGATAACACGAGAATCAGGATTATTCTCTATAAGTCTTTCTAAATGTCCGCCACACGTTCCTTCTAATATCTCAAGAATAATATGAGTTTGATCGCCTTCAAGATTCTGCAAGCTTACGCCAAGTGAAGTTGCCGGAGCCACAAAAGTAAACCATACGTCATCATCTGCGCTTCCTATTGGTGTTGGAATTCCGGAGTCTGTAGCACCGGTTATTGTTCCTGCTGTTTTTATTGTACAGGTTGCATCAGTGTTTACTGTAAGAGCAATTGCTCCCGTACAATTATCATTTGAAGGAGGAGGAGGCAAGATGCTGATACAGATATCAAATGCTGTTGAATCCTGGGGATAGGATCCATAGCTAAACACTCTTATATAATAAGTATTGCCTACTGTCAGTCCGGAAACAATACTTGAATTGGATTCGGTAGAATTTAAAGCAACCAGTGAACCGCAGTTGCCGTCCATTACTTCATGTACCAGATCGAAATTGATACTATTCTTAAATAATTTTATTTTGTGCGATGTTGTCGTTGCAACAAAGCTATACCATACATCATCGTCTGCGGTTCCTGTTATGGTTGGAATGCCTGAATTAGTGGCACTTACTACTGTTCCTGAAGTTATTGAGGTACAGTTGGAATCAGAGTTTATGGATAGAGCGACAGCGCCAGAACACTCATCATTGGCAGGAGGAGGTGGAAGCTGATTAACACAAATTGTAAAGGTTGTCGATTCTGAGGGATGGTTTTCAAAGGTAAAGACCCTTACATAATAGGTATTGCCAATGGTTAATCCTCTAATGCTGCTATTGTTTATATAGCTGGAATTCATAATACCGAATAATTCGCAACTACCGTCAAATACTTCATGTACTAATTCCGTCATGTCGCCTTCAATGTTGTTAAGCACTATTTTATGACCTGTGGCTGTGGCTACAAATTTAAACCACACATCATCATCAGCGATTCCAATATTGGCATTATATCCTGAGTTTGTTGCGCCAACCAGTGTTCCTGATGTAGTCGTCATGCAGGATTGGTCCTGGTTTACTGTCAAAGTTATGGCATTAGTGCATTCGTCATTAACCGGAGCAGGGGGAGGCATGCTGATACAGAGATCAAAGGTTGTAGATTCAGATGCAAAGTCATCATAACTAAACACCCTCAAGTAATAGGTAGTGCCAATAGTAAGGCCTGAAACAATATTTGGCTCACGGTTGCTTGTATAATGGCTTATCAGCTGGTTTCCGCAACTTCCTTCAAATACTTCATATATAAGATTGGTTACATCACCATTTATGTTTAGTAGTCTGATCCTGTGTGAAGTTGCAGTGGCTGCAAAAGTATACCATACGTCATCATCTGCAATGCCTATATTGGGCTCCCCTTCATTTGAATTGGTAGCGCTTACTAATGTGCCTGCAGTTTTTAAAGTGCAGGAAGTATCCGTATTTACCGGCACAGATATAGCATTGTTGCATTCGTCATTTGCAGGTGCATCAGGAGCAACACATACACAGATACTAAATGTTGTTGGTTCGGGCGTAGTACTGCCATAGCTGAACACTCTTATGAAGTAAGTCGAACCTACTGTCAGGCCTGTGACAAAACTCGAATTATAATTGCTTGAGCTTAATACGGATAATGAGCCGCAACTCCCATCCATAACTTCATGGACCAAAGCTGTATCATTGTTAAGATCAATCAGCTTGATTCTATGTGAGGTGGCTGTAGCGATAAAGCTGTACCATACATCATCATCTGCTGTCCCTTTATTGGATGGAATTCCTGAATCTGTTGCGCCCTCTAGTGTTCCCGCAGTAGTTAATGTACAGGATACATCAGAATTAACGGCTAGAGAAATTGCATTGATACAATTATCATTACTCGGAATCTGTGCATAAGCTTGATAACAGAAGATAGATAATACTAAAAAAAATAAAAATTTCTTCATAATAAGTTAGTTTTTTGTTTTTGTTTAACTAAATTATAACATTTAATTGAATATAAATGCATTTTATGTTTTAAAATTTAACTTTTAAATTAAAAATATAATTTTGTTACGTAAATATTTGATAGTGTGTTAAAAAATCAATTTGTAACTTTTATTGTAAAAAGGGTGAAGAAATAAATGACAAATGCTAAAACGTTTGCGTTTATAAGTTTTTAAAAAATTAAAGATTTCAGATTTTAAAATCCTTAAATTTGTGTTCTATTGAGAAAAACAACCAAATAATAACAAATAAACAATTAATAATGAGCAGAATTATTAAAATCCACGCGAGACAAATCCTTGATTCCAGAGGTAACCCAACTATTGAAGTTGATGTAGTAACAGAACATGGAATTTTGGGTAGGGCTGCCGTACCGTCAGGAGCTTCAACCGGAGAACATGAGGCCGTAGAGCTTCGTGATGGAGGTAAAGCATTTATGGGTAAAGGAGTTATGAAAGCGGTGGAAAATGTAAATATTAAAATTGCCGAAGAATTATTAGGAAATTCTGTTTTTGAGCAAAACCTGATCGATCAGAGAATGATTGAATTGGATGGCACTCCTAATAAGTCAAATCTGGGCGCTAATGCTATTCTTGGGGTTTCTTTGGCGGTTGCCAAAGCGGCTGCAAATGAATTAGGCTTGCCGTTGTATCGTTATGTTGGAGGTGTTTCGGGTAATACGCTTCCGGTTCCTATGATGAATATCATCAACGGAGGTTCGCACTCGGATGCTCCAATCGCTTTTCAGGAATTTATGATTATGCCGGTAAAAGCAAAAACATTTACACAGGCAATGCAAATGGGGACAGAGGTTTTTCACCACTTGAAAAAAGTATTGCACGATAGAGGATTGAGTACTGCGGTAGGCGATGAAGGTGGTTTTGCTCCAAATTTGGCTGGTGGAACAGAAGACGCATTGGATTCAATTAAAAAGGCAGTTGAAAATGCAGGTTATGTTTTTGGTGAAGATATTAAGATTGCTTTAGATTGTGCTGCCTCAGAATTTTATGTAAACGGAAATTACGATTACAAGAAGTTTGAAGGTGAAACAGGAAAAGTTCGTTCTTCAAAAGAACAGGCAGAATATCTGGCTGAACTGGCATCAAAATATCCAATTATTTCGATTGAAGACGGTATGCAGGAAAACGATTGGGACGGTTGGAAATACCTTACAGAGTTAATTGGTGATAAAGTACAGCTTGTAGGAGATGATTTGTTTGTAACCAATGTTGAGCGTCTTAAAAAAGGAATAGACAAGGGAATTGCAAATTCAATTTTAGTAAAAGTAAACCAGATTGGTACGCTAACTGAAACCATTGCTGCAGTAAATATGGCACACAATGCCGGATATACATCAGTAATGTCGCACCGTTCCGGAGAAACAGAAGACAATACAATTGCAGATTTGGCGGTAGCTTTGAACTGTGGACAAATAAAAACAGGTTCGGCATCGCGTTCTGACCGTATGGCAAAATACAACCAATTGCTTCGTATTGAGGAAGAATTAGGAAGTACGGCCTATTTCCCTGGTGAAAAAGCTTTCAAGATTAAATAATTTAGCTATCTTTAAATAATTAAAACCCTTTTGGATGTATATTCCGAAAGGGTTTTTTTATAAAATCAAATTCTAAATTAAAACCGTCAAATTCTAAGTTTTGCCTATATTCGGGAAATAGAATATTATTTTTGTTAATTGCGCATCGTGTGAATTGGTGTGCCGGAATCTTAAAGATAAAACGTTTTTGGAATGAATATGAAATCCTTTGTGATCTGCTTTTTTATGCTGTTTTGCGTTCTTTCCTATTCGCAGGAAAAGACGATAGACAGCCTGAAAAACGTTTTAAACCATACAAAAAACGATATTGATAAGGCCGAACTGCTGAATGCAATCGCATCAGAATACATGTCCAGTGATCCAAAGCAGATGCGTGAGTATGCAAACAAAGCACTGGAACTCTCCAAAAAAATAAAGTATCGGATTGAAGAAGGAAATGCCTGTCTGAATTTAGGAAACGTAAATGTCATTCTCGGAAACTATTCGTTGGCATTGGATAATTTTTCAAATGCACAGGAAATATTTGAGGCTGATCTTGTAACTGACCTTAAAAATAGTACCAAGATAAAAAACGGACTTGCCCGTGCATATGGAAGTATAGGGATAGTTTTTTCGGAACAAAGTAACTATGCCAAAGCTTTGCAATACCACCTGAAAGCGGTCAGGATTTATGAAGAAATGAAAGACGGGGCAAGAACGGCCCGTATCTACAATAATATTGGTATAGTATATCAGGCCCTGAAAGAAGATTTCAAGGCATTGGATTATTTTACAAGAGCCCAAAAACTTCAGGAAAAGGCAGGTGATATGACCGTAGGTATCACTACCACCAATATTGGTAATATCTATCTAAGACAGAAAAATTATTCCAAAGCTTTTGAGTATTATACCAAATCAAAAAATACCTTCGATAAAAGCAGCGATGCCAGAGGACTGGGGGAATTATACAACAATCTGGGTTCCTATTATTGGCAAACAGGCAATTTGCCTAAAGCAACAGAAAGCTGGGAAAAAGCCATTGCCCAGTTCAAATCTATAGACGATAAATTTGGTATTTCAGATACCTATTCGCACTTGGGCAATTTTTATTATAACCAGAAACAATATAATGAAGCAATGGCTAATGCAGTCAGTGCCTTAAAACTTGCTAAAGAACTGGATGTATTGGAACAGATCATGAATTCCGAAAAACTCATCAGTTCGATTTATGAAAAGCAAAACAAACCGGACCTGGCGTTAGAGCATTATAAATATTATAATATTGCAAGAGACAGTCTGGTTAGCCATGAAAATATCAGGAAAAGCGTTCAGGCTGAAATGAATTTTGATTTTGAAAAAAAGCAGACCATGCAGCAAGAGGCCCATGAAAAAAGAGAATTGCTTTTTAAGGAACAAAATAAAAGATACCAACTGCAGGCCATTTTTGGAGCTTTATTCGTAATCCTGATTTTTGGAATTATTTTTCTGATTTATAACAGGATGCAGCTCAAAAAAACACTAACCTTGCAGAAGGAGTTGGCAGAATACGAGCAAAAAGCACTGCATCTTCAGATGAATCCGCATTTTGTATTTAATTGCCTGGGTTCTATTTCCAGCTTTATTGTACAAAACGGTACGGATTCAGCTATAAAATACCTCTCCAAATTTTCAAAATTGATGCGGCTTACATTGGAGTATTCTAAAGAATCGCTCATCCCGATTGATAAGGAAATTGAAAGCCTGCAAAATTATTTGGAGCTGGAGCAACTACGTTCCGATAAAATGTTTAATTTCAGCATCACCAAAAGTGACCTGATAGAAGACGATATGGCACTGCCACCGCTATTATTGCAGCCTTTTGTGGAAAATGCAATTATCCACGGTTTGATTCCTAAAAAAGAAGTCGGAAAAATCGATATTGATTTCTCACTAAAAGAAGAAAGCCTGATATGTACAATTGTCGATAATGGGATAGGTTTTGAAAAGTCGCAGGAGTTAAAAGCAGCTTCGGTTTCAATTCATAAATCGATGGCTTTGGATATAACCCGCAAACGACTTGAAATGATGGAGGCAGTTACCTCAAAAACATCAAAAGTAGAAATAAAGGAACTGAAAGACGAAAATGGAAATCCGGTTGGTACGGAAGTAGTCCTTCACCTGCCTATACAATATATTAAATAAGTATGATTACAGCAGTATTGATAGATGATGACAGCAACCTGAGAAAAGGAATGAAAAGCCTGTTGAGTCGCTATGCGCCTGAAATTAAAATTTTAGGAGAAGCTGACAGCGTGAAAACAGGTATCAAGGTTATGGACAGCCTTAAACCTCAGGTGGTTTTTCTCGACATACAGCTTACAGATGGTACAGGTTTTGATATTCTCGAAAATCTGGCGCAAAAAAATGGCAAGTCTTCTTCGCATATTGTCTTTATCACAGCCCATGAAGAATATGCTATCAAGGCATTCCGATTTAGTGCTTTGGATTTCCTTTTAAAGCCAGTAGACCCGGAAGAATTGGAAAAAGTTATAGAAAAAATAAAAAGCACTTTAGAAAAGAATGATAATTACGCGCACATCGACCTGCTTTTGGAAAATATAAGAAAGAAAGTCGATAATTTTAAAAGAATAGCGCTTTCTACTTCCGACGGAATTCACCTGTTGGAAGTCAGCGATATTATTCGCTGTGAGTCTGAAGACAATTATACCAAGTTTTATATTAAGAACGGCAAGCCGATCTTGATTTCAAAAACACTAAAAGAATACGAGGAATTATTGGCAGAGCATGGTTTCGAAAGAATCCATCAGTCCCATCTGATCAATCTTTCCTGCCTCAAATCCTACATCAAAAAAGACGGAGGTTATGTCATTATGGCCGATAATAGCAAACTTCCGATATCACAAAGAAAAAAAGAAAGATTGCATGAATTGCTGAAAATGATTTAGCGAATTCTAGCCCAAAATGCTAAAATTCTAAATAATTTCTTTTTGTGGCTCCTACTTTATTATATTTGGAGGTTATTATTATGAAAAAAATGATGGTTATATGAAAAGATTATTACTTTATGGGCTGTTGTTCTTATACGGGTTCAGCTATGCGCAGAACGTAGATATCTTAGACCCATCTTTTAAAAGCAAATTGTTGGCTGCTGATGTTTCCAATCGGATAGCAAAAGACGGCAACGGAACTCCTATACGTATTGACCTGAATAATGATGGCGAAATTCAACTTAGTGAAGCTGTTAGAGTCGTAGAACTGAATGTTTCCGCTTCAGATATTTCTTCTCTTCAGGGAATTAATCATTTTTCCAACCTGAAAATCCTTGAATGTTATCACAATTCAATAAATGAGCTCAATCTTTCAAATAACCCTTATCTTGAATATGTTGATTGTTCTGAAAACCAGATTTCTTCATTAAACCTGAACGGACTGGTCAACCTGAAACATCTGGATTGCAGGGTAATGGGGAGTGGTAATTTGACTTCGCTCAATTTAACCGGATTGACTGCATTAAGAGTGCTAAGATGTGGAAGAAATAGCCTGACAACACTGGATTTATCGCCGGTTACAAACCTGATTGAGCTGGATTGTAGTGTTACGGGGCTTACGAGTTTGAATCTTAACGGATTAGTAAATTTAAAATCATTGGATTGTAGCTTGAGCCAGCTTTCTACATTGAATCTGGCATCTTTGGGTAATCTGGAAAGACTTGATTATTCTTATAATCCCGGTCTTGCATCGTTGAATATTTCTTCTCTGACTTCACTTAAAGAGTTGTCATGCAATGCAATGGGATTAACCTCTTTAAATCTTTCATCATTTCTGGAATTGGTCAGCCTGAGCTGCCATAGTAACATACTGACAAACCTCGATTTTTCTGCAAACAGCCATCTCGAAAGAATAGAATGTAGCGCCAATCAGTTAACGGCTTTGAACGTAGCAGGCTTGCCATCACTAACTACGCTGATGTGCAGTTATAACCAGTTTTCTGTCTTAAATTTATCAGGATTGGAAAATTTATCACATTTGGATTGCAGGAATAATAACATCGTTATAATTGAAACGGCAGGACTTAATGGTTTGATATCGGTTTTTTGCAATAATAATTCCTTAACAAAATTAGACCTTAGCCATTCTCCTTATGTTTCTGTAGTTTCCTGCGCAGACAATCCGCAACTTATCTCGGTAAATTTGAAAAATGGTTTTTCACTTCCGCAAATTTTTGACGGTTTTGATTTTGCCAACACGCCAAACCTGGAATATGTTTGCGCAGATGAAGATGAATTGGCTTTGTTTCAAAGCTTTTTCACGGGTCAGGGTATGAACGTTTCTGTTACTCCATACTGTACTTTTACACCCGGAGGTGATTACAATACCATAGCCGGTATGTTAAGGTTGGATGAAAATGGCAATGGTTGTGACACTAATGATAGGACACAGCCTTTTATCAAGGTAAAAATAAATGACGGAATAGAAGAATCATCAGTATTTACAGATCTTGAAACAGGATATGCTTTTTATATGCAGTCTGGTGCATTTACACTGACTCCTGCAACAGAAAATACCTCTTTCTTTTCTTTTAGCCCGGCCAGTACAGTAGTTAACTTTCCAAATAATAACAATAATACGCAGACACAAAATTTCTGTATTACTCCAAACGGAGTGCATTCAGATATAGAAATAGCTATTGCGCCGGTGGTTCCTGCAAGACCGGGTTTTGATGCAGTATATAAAGTAGTTTATAAAAACAACGGAAACCAGACAGTGTCCCAAAACGCTGGAATCACGCTTCGCTACAATCAGGACCTGATGAGTTTTGTTTCATCGACTCCGGTTGCCGGTTCACAAACTCCGGGTAGGATAACCTGGGGTTATACAGACTTGCATCCTTTTGAATCCCGCAGTTTTACTGTAACAATGAATATCAACAGACCAACAGATGGGCATCCGGTTAATATCAATGACATATTGAGTTTTAATGCTTCCATTACAGCACCGGGTGATGAGAATACGAATGACAATACGTTTACACTGCGTCAGAAAGTTGTAGGTTCTTTTGATCCTAATGACATTAGCTGTCTGGAAGGAGATATTGTTCCTCCTACAGAAATAGGAGAATACCTCCATTATCTGGTTCGCTTTGAAAATACAGGAAATGCACCTGCTCAAAATATAGTGATCCGAAATGAAATTGATGAGGAGGAGTATGATGTATCATCGCTTCAGATATTGGACAGCTCCCATAAACTAAGAGCAAGAGTAAAAGGAAATAGGGCCGAATTCATTTTTCAGAATGTTTATCTGGATTCTGGTGGTCACGGAAATATTTTATTAAAACTAAAATCAACAGAAAATCTTGTTGCTGAAAGTACGGTATCAAGCAGGGTAGGAATATACTTTGACTACAATACTCCGGTATTGACAAATAGAGTCACAACCGTTTTCAAGATGTTGTCTGTTGGTGAAAAAGATTTGGATCAAACAATTAAAATCTATCCGAATCCGGTAAACAAAATGCTTAACATTAAAGCTGCCGGCATGATTCGCACAGTATACCTGTATGATGCACAGGGAAGAATACTCATGACGCAACTCCTGGGAAAAAATGAGGTGAGTTTTGATCTTTCCAATTATGCAGCCGGAGTTTATTTTGTGAAAATTATAACCGATGAAGGAGCCAAAACCGAAAAAATAATCAATAGAAAAAACTAGAAGACAGATTCATAAAAAGAGAAAATAACCAGAAAGCCTAATCAAAAAACAATAAAGATTTAGTTTTTGTTATGGAATAACTGACTTTTAAAGCCTGCTGATTTATCAGCAGGCTTTTTTTTCTAAATGGATTTGTTTGTGCCTGATTTGCAAAATTTAAAGAAATATTAACGAAAACGTTACCGTATTGCTTTTTAGTTATTACCGAATTCCCTATTTTTGTTAAATTATATTTTTCAATTTTAAATAATCTCCAATAATATTATGTCAAAAACAGCAATATTAGAAATTGATGGCAACAGACACGAATTTCCAGTACTCGTTGGAACGGAAAACGAAGTTGCGATTGATATCGACAAACTACGCAGTGCAACAGGTGCAATAACTCTTGATCCGGGTTATAAAAATTCAGGATCTTGTAAAAGTGAAATTACTTTCCTTGATGGAGAAGAGGGAATTTTGCGTTACAGAGGATATTCAATTGAAGAATTGGCAGAAAAGGCTGATTTTCTTGAAGTTTCTTACCTTTTGATTTTTGGTGAATTGCCAACTGCAAAGCAATTAGAGCAATTCGAAACCGATATTAGAAAATATACTTTGGTAAATGAGGAAATGAAAAATATCATTGACGGTTTTCCAAAGAATGCTCACCCAATGGGCGTTTTGTCTTGCCTGACAAGTGCACTTACTGCATTTAACCCAAAATCAGTAAATGTTGAGAGCGAAAAAGATATGTATGAGGCAGTTTGCAAAACAATGGGTAAATTCCTTGTTATTGCTACATGGACCTACAGAAAAAGCATGGGCTATCCATTAAACTATTATGACAATACCAAAGGATATGTTGAGAATTTCATGCGTTTGATGTTTGAATTACCAACAGGGCCTTATACTGCAGACCCAACAATTGTAGCTGCTTTAGACAAATTGTTTATCCTACATGCTGACCACGAGCAAAACTGTTCAACTTCAACAGTAAGAATGGTAGGTTCTTCACATGCAGGTTTGTTTGCTTCTATTTCTGCAGGAGTTTCTGCTCTTTGGGGTCCGCTTCACGGAGGTGCAAACCAGGCGGTATTGGAAATGCTTGAAGAAATACAAAAGAATGGAGGCGATGCTGACAAATATCTGGCAAAAGCAAAAGACAAAAATGATCCTTTCCGTTTGATGGGCTTCGGGCATAGAGTTTATAAAAACTTTGACCCAAGAGCAAAAATCATCAAAAAAGCGGCAGATGAAGTATTGGCAACTTTAGGAGTTAACGATCCAATCCTGAACATTGCTAAAAAATTAGAAGAAGCTGCATTGGAAGATGAATACTTCAAATCAAGAAACCTTTATCCAAACGTAGATTTCTATTCAGGAATCATCTACCGTGCCTTAGGAATTCCGACAGACATGTTTACGGTTCTTTTTGCAATTGGCCGTTTACCGGGATGGATTGCTCAATGGAAAGAAATGCGTGTGAACAAAGAGCCAATTGGTCGTCCAAGACAGGTATATGTAGGTTCACCGTTAAGAGACTTCGTTCCTTTCGAAAAGAGATAATTTTCAAAAAATAGTTTTAAAAAAGCTTCACTGTTTGGTGGAGCTTTTTTTTGCTCTATAACTTTCCCAGCTGATTACCGCATAAGCGATCAAAATTCCCTGCAAAGGCATCATATAGCGGGAAGCATTGACCGGGCCGGTTATCAAAATGGCATAGGCTATGAAAATCACGAGAAAAGTTCCGGCAAAATCAATTCGCTTTTTTCTTTGCCAGAGATGCCTGAAAAGTAGTGCCCATTTGAACAGGGTAGCAAAGAATATGGGAATCAGTATAAGGATAATCCAGAAGTATTTATATTCGAAAAAATTAGAAATAGTTTTTTTCAGGCCGGCCGTACTTAACATATTCAGAAAACCCTGATTTGGATCATACTTCTCAACCAGCGTCATCAAATCAAACCGGCCCGGGTCAATGGAACCGCGCACGGCACCATAAAAATGAAAGACCGAATAAGGAATAAGGTTTTCCTGTATTGCCTTTTTTCCTTCTGTAGCCAAAAACTCGCTTTGTTTTTCAAATGTCGGTAATTTTTCAACCTGAAGGTAAACGGAATCCCTCCATTGATTGGCAACTTCTGCACCTTCTTTCTGGGCTTTGAAAAGATAAAGATTGTAGTCAATCAGGTTGATATTCTGCATGGATGAAAAATGAAAATAACCTGTCCTTTCCTTGTTAAAACCCATATAGCCAATTGTGAGCAGTAACGGTAGAAACACAGAAAAATGGAAAGTCTTTGTCCTTACAAAATAGAATAGAAAAAATAAAAGACTAACAATTGGGAAAAGATAGAAAGCTGGTTTTAAAAATACCAATGCAATACCAATGAGCTGTATATGGAATGTCTTTTTTGAATCGAGTTTTCCGGTTAATTGCAATGCCATTAAAAGAGACAGGGTCATAACAAGCGCCTCGGTCATGACCAAATGCGTATAAATAAAAATAGAAGGAGTCAGCAGGACTAATGCCGTTACCAATCGGAAGGATTTTCCTCCCAGTTTTTTAAATAATTCTAAGGTTAGATAGATATTCAAAAAGCCTAACAAAGTTTGGAGCAGGACAATTACCAAATCGTTTGAAAAACCAGGAAAAAGAATTAATATGGGATATAGAAAGGGTCTTTTGGTTAACAGCGTCGCCATGCCAAAATCAGTTGATGAAGAAAAATATTCCCCGCTTTTCAAAAGTTCGGCAGTTGCAAAATAATCTTCCGAATCCGCTAACCGGAAATCACCCTGAATAATTCGGAGAGCCAGAAAAAACAACATAAAAAAACTGAGAAACAAAAAATGCTTTCGGAATTCAGAATCGTTAAGGTTGTTGAAAAAAGTTGTCAATTGTGCTTTTTTAAGAGTTTTCAGGCAAACAAACTTACTCAAAATATTGGAAACTAATTTTAGGAAATGTAGATTTGTCAACCATAGGATTAAGATGAAAACTAAAAAGGCAATTATTATCGGAGGCGGTCCGGCTGGCTTGACTGCTGCTTATGAATTTATTCAGAATACCGATATCCAGCCTGTTGTTTTAGAGCAGAGCGAATTTTGGGGCGGAATCTCCAGAACCGTAAATTATAAAGGAAACCGCATTGACATTGGCGGACACCGTTTCTTCTCAAAATCAGACGTCATTATGGACTGGTGGTGTAAAATCCTGCCTATTCTCTCTGAAGAAAAAGCAATCAGGATTTCCTACCAGAATAAATCGAAGGAGTTGAATACTATTGAATTTCCATCGGATGTCAAAAACCTTGACAATGTCATGCTGGTCCGTAGCAGGAAATCAAGAATATATTATCAGAAACAGTTTTTTGATTATCCAATAGCACTCACACCGGAAACGGTATGGAAACTGGGTCTGTTCAATACGTTCCTGATAGGAGTGAGTTATCTTAAAAGTGTTGCCTTTCCAATCCGTAACGAAAAGAATCTGGAAGACTTCTTTATCAACAGGTTTGGAAAAAAGCTCTACAAGACATTTTTTAAGGATTATACAGAAAAAGTCTGGGGCATAAAATGCACCGAAATAAGTTCGGAATGGGGGGCACAAAGAATCAAGGGACTGTCAATCAGAAAATCGGTTGCGCATTTTCTTAAAAAAAAGTTCTCAAAAAAAACGGATAAGAATATCAGCCAAAAAGATACGGAAACTTCGTTGATTGAATATTTCCTGTATCCAAAGTTTGGTCCCGGCCAGATGTGGGAAGAAGTAGCCCGAAAAGTTACTGACAATAAAGGGGAGCTGCATCAGAATTTGAAAGTGATAAAAATTCAGGCAGAAAATGATAGAATCACGGCGGTAACAGCGCAAAACCTGTTGACCAAAGAAGAAATAGTCTTTGAAGGCGACTATTTTATTTCGACTATGCCGGTTCAGGAACTTATTGCTTCTCTGGAAGTGGAAGTGCCGGAAAAAATTAAAGATATTGCAGAGGGACTGGTTTATCGCGATTTTATAACCGTAGGACTTTTGCTAAGGAAAATGACAAAAGACGAGATTACAGACAACTGGATTTACATTCAGGAACCTTATGTTAAAGTAGGAAGGTTGCAGGTTTTCAATAACTGGAGTCCGTTTATGGTTCAGGACCCAAATACGACCTGGGTTGGTCTGGAATATTTTTGTTATGAAGGCGATGCGCTCTGGAACAAATCCGAAGCCGAAATGAAAGAGCTGGCAATAAAGGAAATGGTCGAGATAGGAATGATTAATAGGGAAGATGTTCTGGACAGTGTTGTCATCAAAATGCCAAAAACATATCCCGCCTATTTTGGAACCTATGAAAAGTTCAATGCAATTATTGATTATGCTGCCCGGTTTGAAAACCTGTACCTGATTGGCAGAAACGGGATGCACAAATACAATAATCAGGACCATTCCATGCTTACGGCCATACAGGCAGTACAGAATATAAAAAACGGTATTTCCGGCAAAGAAAACATTTGGGCCATCAATACCGAACAGGAATATCACGAAGAAAAATAAACTTAACAAATAATAAAAAAGCCTTTTTTATCTTTGTCTAAAGCCAAAAGCTATGTTGCAATTAAATGTAAAAAACGAAACATCAAGATTAAGAGCGGTAGTGCTGGGTTCTGCTGTAAATAACGGACCAACGCCAACTGCAGACGAAGCCTATGACCCAAAATCATTAGAACATATTCTAGCAGGAACCTATCCGGTAGAAAAAGATATGGTAGAAGAAATGGAAGCCTTTAATAAAGTTTTCCAGAAATATGATGTAAAAGTATACCGCCCGGAAATGATTGAAAATTACAATCAGATTTTTACAAGAGATATCGGGTTTGTTATTGATGATGTTTTTGTGAAAGCCAATATTCTTCCGGACAGAGAAAGAGAACTGGACGCCATTCAATATGTTATAGACCAGATTGACCCGAAAAAAGTGGTTCGTCCTCCGGATGAGGTACATATTGAGGGAGGCGATGTAATGCTTTGGAATGATTATATTTTTATTGGAACTTACAAAGGATCGGATTATAAAGACTATATTACAGCACGTACCAATATGGAAGGTGTGAAGTATATCAAAGAATTGTTCCCGCACAAAAAAGTAAGAGAGTTTGACCTTGTCAAGTCAAAACTGGAAGCCAGAGACAATGCCCTGCATTTGGATTGCTGTTTCCAGCCGGTAGGAAAAGACAAAGGGATTATCTACAAGAGCGGTTTCCGCCAGGAATCGGATTATATCTTTTTGGTAAACCTTTTCGGGAAAGACAACCTTTTCCATATTGACAGGGACGAAATGTACCATATGAATTCAAACGTATTTTCTATTGCTGAAAATGTAGTGGTGTCCGAAAGGAATTTTACAAGACTGAACAATTGGCTTAGAAGCCAGGGATTTACTGTTGAAGAGATTCCTTATGCTGAAATTGCAAAACAGGAAGGCTTGTTGCGATGCTCAACCTTGCCATTGATTAGAGATTAATTTGTTTTGGAAAGCGTTTCTTATTGAAACAGAATAACCCCCAAAACGTTATACCAAAATATATGAAACAAACAACAAATTCCATTTTGATGATTCGTCCGGTAGCTTTTCGGATGAATGAACAGACGGCGGTAAATAATTATTACCAGAAGGTATTGGATGGACTGCATCCGGAAACTGTGAACGCTAAAGCACAGCAGGAATTTGATGCTTTTGTAGAGAAATTAAGAGCGGCAGGAATCAATGTGATTGTGGTAGAAGACACCAAATGTCCGGATACTCCCGATTCTATTTTTCCAAACAACTGGATTTCATTCCATGAAAACGGAGACGTAGCGCTTTATCCGATGTTTGCAGAAAACCGTCGTGAAGAGCGCCGCGAAGATATTTTAGATTTACTGGAAGACCAGGGTTACAGAATTGATAACATCGTTGACTATACCTCTGCGGAAGAAGATAATATCTTTTTGGAAGGAACGGGAAGCCTGTTGCTGGACCGTGCCAATGGAAAAGCCTATTGTGCCCTTTCGCCAAGAGCAGATGAAGAGCTCCTGATTGAATTTTGTGAAGATTTTGATTATGCCCCTGTTATTTTTGAAGCCTTTCAGACGGTAAATGGCGAGCGTAAATTGATTTACCATACGAATGTTATGATGTGTCTGGGAGAAACTTTTGCTGTTATCTGTGCAGATAGTATTGATGACAAGCAGGAACGAAAAATGGTATTGGATAACCTGAAGGCAGATGGAAAAGAAGTAATACTGATTACAGAAGACCAGGTTAATAATTTTGCAGGAAATATGCTGGAAGTAAGAGGGAAGGATGACAAGCGTTATCTGGTGATGAGTGCTGCGGCATACAAAAGCCTGAAACCGGTACAGATTGAAAAGCTGGAATACCATTGCGAAATCATCAGCTCCAGCCTTGATACCATTGAGGCTTGCGGCGGTGGAAGTGCAAGATGTATGATGGCTGAGGTATTTCTGCCAAAAGAATAAAAAAAAGTAAAAACATAAAAAAAGCCCTGAATTTCAGGGCTTTTTTTATTGTGACGAAATTGTTTTTAGGATGTTTACAACCGAACTGCTAATGTATTGTACACCTATGGCAATAACAATAAAACCAATGATTCTCGAAATGGCGACAATCCCGGAAGCTCCCAGAATTCGGGATAAATAATGGGCACTTCGCATTACCAAAAAGATAACGATAGCAACAGCCGCTATAGAAAGGCATACGATAATTTGTTCATTCAGATGTTGGTAGTCCTGATAAAGCGCAATCAATAAGGAAATAGAGCCCGGTCCGGCCAGCATTGGAATGGCCAAGGGCGTGAGTGCGATATCGTTTCTGTTTTGGGCATCGTTTTCTACTTTTTTATTGACCCCTCGTGTTTTGTTAAATCTACCCGAAAGCAATGCAAATCCTGAATTTAAGATAATAAGCCCTCCCGCAATTCGTAAGGCGTCAATGCTGATTCCGAAGAAATTCAAAACATATTGGCCCACAAAAAAAGAAATGATGAGGATTATAAAAACGTTGATGGCTGTCCAGAGTGAAATTCTCGAGCGTTCTTCCTTAGTGTCCTGCTGGGTAAGCCCGACAAAAATAGGTATGGCACCAAGCGGATTGATAACTGAAAATAGCGCTGCAAATACATAAATGAAAATTTCCATAGTTTTTGTTGTAAAATTAGAATTGGAAATGCGGGATATAGTAAAGTTATAAATAAATTATTATTATCAAACTCCGGGTTATATTTTATCGGATATTTCAAGCAAGTTTTAGATTCATTATATTTGTATTTCACCCTTAACTTTTGCAAATGAATTTTTTTAAGAACTTTTTTACTATAATAGTACTTTTGATTAGCTTTCAAGGAGCTTATTCCCAGGTTTTGGAAGGGCATGTATATGATATGCAAAATAATGCCCTGCAGGCAGCAACTGTCTATTTGGATGGTTCAACGGTAGCGACGACGACAGATGCAGAAGGTTATTTCAGGATTAATGGTAATGCCAATAGTCGGGCTACGTTAATAGTCAGCTATATGGGATATAAAACCATACGGCTTGAAAATCCTTTCCAACATAAGAAAATAAAGGTTTTGATGGAAGAAGATGCCATTACAATGCCTGAAGTAGTGCTTCAAAAAGGGCCTTTTACCAGAAAAGAAATGATGAAGGCGTTCAAGGAGCAATTTTTGGGAAATACAAATGCAGGAAGCTCCTGTAAGATACTAAACGAAGATGATATCAATCTGTATTATGATATTGCTACAAATACACTAAACGCCACTTCACACAAACCAATCAAGATAAAAAATTCCTATCTTGGTTATGAAGTGTTTTTTGAACTGGCAGATTTTAATGTGGTATACCGAAGAAGAAGCCTTTCGAGTTTTTCGATTGATAAAAGCTATTTTTCAGGAACTACATTCTACAAAGTGTTGTCCGAATCTAAAAAAACGGACAAGAGAAGACTGGCTTCTTATCTGGGTTCCACTTCCCATTTTGTCAATACAATAGCCAATGAAAGCTGGGATAAAGAAAAACTGGCTCTTTTTGTAGACGGATTTAAGGTTGACCCGAAAAAATATTTCGAGGTAAGTGATACTTTAGGTGTTAAGAAAATTAAAGTTCTTAAAGAGCCGATGCAGCAGGTTCCGATATATAAAAAAGAATTTCCTGAAACAGCAAGGAAAGGAAAGACCATAACCATTGGTTCAAAACCTGAAATTACAGGTTATAATGAGGTTGAGGTGCCGTTTAATGTTCTGTTTGACAACAAACATCAATCCTTAGCCGATTTTACTGAGAAGGTTATTTTTGTAGACGAAAATGGAAACTACAGTCCGGTATATGGAGTGATGGTAGGAGGTTACATGAGCTCTTTAAAAGTAGGAGACATGCTTCCAATTGATTATTATCAATCTGTCAAAGGAAAATATTGATGTTATTGTTTTGATAAAAATCGTTTCTTTGCCCAAAAATTCAAGTAAATTTATAGTCTATAGACATATTCATGAAAAATAAAAAAACATTAGTATTGGGCGCTTCTTCTAATCCGGCGCGCTATTCGTATATGGCCATCCGAAATCTGACGGCAAAAGGGCATTCCGTAGTAGCGATAGGGCTTAAGGAAGAAGAAGTATTAGGAGTGAAAATCCAAACCAAGCAAATTCCTTTTACCAATGTCGATACGGTAACGCTATATCTGAATCCGCAAAGACAGAGGGATTATTATAATTATGTCGTTTCCTTATCTCCAAAAAGGGTGATTTTTAATCCGGGAACGGAAAATCCTGAGTTCTACCAATTACTCAAATTAAACAATATTCAGGTGGAAGTGGCCTGTACCTTAGTGCTGCTTTCAACAAATCAGTTTTAAAAAGAAAGGCCTGGAATTTCCAGGCCTTTCTTTTTTTAAGAATTATATTTTGATGAATTCTTTCCGTACCAACTTTTGCGTCTTCGCGTCTTGCGTGAAAATAATTGCTTGCAAAGGTGCAGAACCGCAAAGAATCAATAGTTCGATTAAAATCGCGTTTGCGTAGTTGCTTTTTTACTAATCAGCAATAATCCCAAAAAGGTCAATCCACCATTCAGGATAATCAATTCTTCGGCGAATTGATAATTTCCAAACAATTCTGTAGAATAAGAACTGATTAAGAAAGTAATGCCTGGTGCCAGTATGCATATAATCGGGACATAACGGTCATTGACAGTTTTGGTTTTCATAAACAACCCGAAAGAATACAAGCCTAACAATGGCCCATAAGTATAGGCGGCAACTTTGAAAATTAATCCGACGACAGCATCACTGTTTAAAAGATAAATGACAAGAATGACCAGAAACATCAGTAATGAAAACCCGATGTGCACAAGATGGCGGGTACGAACCATATTCGGATTCATAGCATTTTCGGCTTTATCCATGCCTAAAAAGTCAACACAAAATGAAGTGGTTAGTGCTGTCAGTGCAGAATCGGTGGTTGCAAATGTTGCTGCTGTCAAACCCAATAAGAATACGATTGCGGGAACCAATGTCAGGTAATTGAAGGCAATTTCAGGGAAAAGAAGGTCGGTTCTGGGCTTTCCGGTTACAGCATCCAAAGGAACACTGATTCCGTTTTTCTCTGCATACATATACAGCAAAGCACCCACACTCAGGAAAAAGATATTGATAACTACAAAAATCCCTGTAAAAGTAAACATGTTCTTTTGGGCCTCGCCTATGTTTTTGCAGCTCAGGTTTTTCTGCATCAGGTCCTGGTCAAGTCCAACCATAGCCAGTGTCACAAATATACCTCCCAAAATCTGTTTCCAGAAATAATTGCTTTTCAGCCAGTCTTCAAAGAAAAATATCTTTGAATAACTGCTCTCTTTTACGGCTTCAAAAGCCTCTGGTATGTTATAATCCAGGCTGCTGCAAATAAAATAGATAGTAAAAATAACGGAAGAAACCAGGAATAAGGTCTGTAGCGTATCAGTAATGATAATCGTCTTGAGTCCACCGCGATACGTATAAGCAAAAATCAATCCTAAAGAAATCAGTACCGTTACCCAAAAAGGGACGCCAAAGGCGTTAAAAACGTAGCGTTGCAATACGATAACCACAAGATAGAGCCTTGCTGCAGAGCCAATTGTACGGCTTATTAAAAATATAGTAGCTGCCGTCTTATAGGCAACATGACCTAAGCGCTGTTCGATATAACTGTAAATTGAAGTCAGATTCATTCGGTAATACAGCGGAAGCAGTACTTTGGCAATGAGTATAAAACCAATAGCATTTCCTAAAACAAACTGAAAGTATTTGAACTGTATATCGGGAGAACCCACTTGTCCCGGAACAGAAATAAAAGTCACGCCGGATAGTGCCGTTCCAATCATCCCGAAAGCCACCAAATACCATTTCGAATTCTTGTTCGCCTTAAAAAAGGCATCGTTTCCCGAATCCTTTTTACTGACGATATTGGAAATCAATATCAATATGCCAAAATAAATAATGATTATCAGGAGAATGGTAAGTGGTTTCATCTAAGTTTGAGTTTATTGCAAAGCAAATAAAATTTACCCAAAAATAGCAATTAATCCCAGTTTTATCCTAAATTTGAAATAAATCAAAAAGAAAATTAGATGAGAAAAATCGTTACTGCAATTGCCCTGTTTTTAGTTTCATATGCAGGATTTGCACAAGAAGATGCCGTTTCTGAGGTCAAGATTGACATGAATTTCAATAAATCGCTTTTCCCAATGGCAGAAGGAAATATGTACATGTCAGCAGAGCCTGTCGCCTTTATTATGGCAAACATGATGGCACAAACTTATGAAGATGCAAAAGCAGAAATGCAGGCTATCTCGGAGGACAAAGATTTAACCGATGTAAAAAAAGGAGAACTGAAAGAAAAAGGGAAAGATATTCTTTATCAGACTGCCTTAATTAAGAATGACGAAGGGCAAGACCTTGTTATGGA
Organism: Flavobacterium sp. 38-13; assembly: GCF_001899155.1. NCBI lineage: Bacteria > Pseudomonadati > Bacteroidota > Flavobacteriia > Flavobacteriales > Flavobacteriaceae > Flavobacterium > Flavobacterium sp. 38-13. The sequence goes on along the minus strand of NZ_MKVG01000020.1, from coordinate 156,814 downwards.
AATTTATGTCGTAAAAGTCGATAAGCAGAATACGATTATGGTTTCGGGCGGCTATGATTTGAAAGCCAAAGAAACATTTAAGGATGAGATAAAAAAAGCGGCATTGTCTGCAAAGGCCGTAAAATAACCCTTATATAAAACAAACAAAAGCTTCCGGTTCTTCAGGAAGCTTTTTTGTTTAAAACAGTTTTGTCTCTGCTAAAAATCAGGACTCCGTTTAGTATATTTGCACTCTATGGAATTTTCTTCGAAACTTTTAGAAAAGGCAGTTTATGAGATGTCTCAATTGCCGGGAATTGGCAAGCGAACTGCATTGCGTTTGGTATTGCATTTGCTAAAGCAGCCAAAAGAACAGACGGGTTTGCTGTCGCAGGCACTTTTGACGATGCGGGAAGAAATCAAGTTTTGCCAGAGCTGCCACAATATTTCTGATGTTGCGGTTTGTGAAATCTGTTCCAATTCCAATCGCGACCATCAGGTGATTTGCGTTGTTGAAGATATCCGCGATGTAATGGCTATTGAAAATACCGGCCAATTCAGAGGGATTTATCACGTATTGGGAGGAAAAATATCTCCTATTGATGGCATTGGCCCAAGCCAGCTGAACATTCCTACCTTGGTCGAAAAAGTCAAATCGGGAAACATCCGGGAACTGATTTTTGCCCTAAGTTCCACTATGGAAGGCGATACCACTAATTTTTATATCTACAAGCAGATTAAAGATTATGATGTAATAACTTCTACAATTGCACGGGGAATTTCTGTAGGCGATGAACTCGAATATGCTGATGAAGTCACGCTCGGGAGGAGTATCCTACACCGGGTTCCCTTTGAAAATTCATTTAAAAATACGTAGATTGTTGTCATTTTCTAATTGAAGAACTCTATATTTGTTTACTAAAAAATTGATAATGAAGAAATCACTCCCGTTTCTTTCAATAGCAATAGTAATAGCTATTATATTTACCTCATGTGTGCCCAGCCAGGATTTGATATACCTTCAGAACAAGAACAATTCTGAAACGGCTTCTTCAGTCAATCCAGTTGTTGCAAAACCCTATAGAGTACAAACAAACGATATCCTGAGTATTAAAATTAAAGCATTGGATGCCGCTTTGGTAGAAATGTTCAATGCCACAGACGGAAATGTAAATAACCTGAACGAACAAAATTTATATTTTAACGGATATTCTGTTGACGACCACGGAAACATCAGGATTCCGGTTCTTGGCGAGGTGAAAGTTGTTGGGCTTACATTGGAAGAAATCCGGATTAAGATTGAAAAACAACTATTGGATGAATATTTCCACAAAGAGGCAAACATCTTTGTAAATGTAAAACTGACCGGTCTTCGTTATACCGTAAACGGAGAAATCGCATCGCCGGGAACAAAGGTATTGTTTCAGGAAAAAGTCAACGTAATGGAAGCCATTGCAAATTCGGGAGATATAACAATGGTGGGAAACAGGAAAGAAGTAACCATAATCCGCCAATATCCGCACGGAACAGAAATGCACACACTGGACCTGACAGATGCCAATGTCATGAAGTCCCCTTATTACTATATACAGCCCAATGATTATATTTATGTTAAGCCTTTAAAACAAAAATCCTGGGGAACCGGAACAACGGGAATCCAATCGCTGGCAACCGTTATTACCCTGATTTCTCTGGTTACCACAGCAATAGTGCTCATTAATAGATAATCAATACCATGCTTGACCCAAAGGACTTTTCATTTTTTGAAAATCAAAACAATTTCGATTTCAAAGGTTTCTTGATAAAAATATTGAGTTACTGGAAATGGTTTTTGGCGAGCCTTATTGTGTGTTTTGTTATAGCCTATCAGGTGAATATCCGTAAAGAAAAAATTTACGGAATGGAGAGCCTTATCGCCATCCGCGAAGAGAGCAATCCTTTTTTTACCTCAAATACGAGTTTGGTTTTTAACTGGGGAGGTACTTCAGATAAGGTGCAGACTATTATAACGACGCTAAAATCACGTTCTCATAATGAAATTGTCGTAGCCAAACTTGAATATTACATCAAATATTTTAAACAGGGAAAATACAACCTGATTGATGCCTATGGAGAAGCCCCGTTTAAGGTGGTAATTGACAAATCTAAAGGACAGTTGTCCGGAATTCCGATTAAGATAAAATTCCTGAATGCTTCAGAATATGAACTTTCGATTGCTTTTGAAAATGAAAGCGTCAATATTATCAACTATTATAACGACAGTCAAAGCCAGATTGCCGTTGCGATAGGAGACTACAGCAAAAGGTTTAAAGTAGGAGAGCAGGTCAAATTGCCTTATCTGAATTGGAAACTGGAATTAAAACCCGATGCGAGTTCGTATGCCGGTAAAGAATATTTTGTGAGATTTGACAATTTCAATAGTGTGGTCAGCCAGTATCAGGGCATTAGTGTAGATAGCGATACCAAAGGCAGTTCTATACTAAAACTTGCCATGCAGGGAACGAATAAGGCCAGAATGGTCGATTATCTGAACACAACCGTTGAGGTATTGCGGAAAAACCAGTTGGACAGCAAAAACCAGTTTGCGATTAATACAATTGCCTTTATTGATAGTACGTTAATCAAAATGGAAGACCAGCTCAAAGGAACCGAAGGACAATTGAAGGATTTCCGCAGGGGCAAAAACGTTCTTGAACTGGAAGACGGAGGCGAAAAAATTTCCGAGAAACTGGCAGGGCTCGATATAGAAAAAGATGCCATTAACCGTAAAATAGCCTACTATAATACATTGCGTTCGTATCTGAACAACAGTGTTGACTATTCAAAATTGCCGGCTCCCGCCGTTGCAGGAATTGATGACCCCAACATTGTGGGTAATGTTTCCCGATTAATAGCGCTTTCCATACAGCGTTCTGAAAAAGCATATGCCGTAAAGAATGACAGGTTTTTCAGGGACTTTGATAATGAAATGGAATCTGTCAAAAAAGTTCTTTTGGAAAACATTGCAGCGGCAAAAACGGTAATCCAGAATGATCTGGCATTGGTCAACGCTAAAATGGGTCAGGCAGAAAGCACCATAAAAAGATTGCCGGATGACCAGCAGGATTTATTGAAAATTACAAGAAAATATGATTTGGCAGAAAGCATATTCAATACTTTCCTGGCCAAAAGAAATGAGGCAAACATTGTCAAGGCAGCCAACCTGTCTGATATTCATTTTATTGATTCGGCAAAAGACACCGGCGGAGGATTAATTGGCCCGAAAACCAGTGTAAATTATGTGCTAGCCCTGTTTCTGGGATTGATGATTCCTTTGGTTGTTGTGTTTATCATTACGTTTATGGATAATAGTATCCATACTGTTGAAGACATCGCCAAACTAACCAAAATACCATTGTTGGGTGTTATTGGCAAAAAGAAAATGGCGAGCAATCTGGCTGTTTTTGAAAAACCAAAATCGGCATTGGCGGAATCTTTCCGTGCCGTCAGGTCATCGTTACAATTCCTGTATAAAAAACAAAATGTTTCAGGAGCAAAAACATTGATGCTGACTTCTTCCATCAGTGGGGAAGGAAAAACGTTCTGTTCCATAAACATTGCCACTGTTTTTGCGTTAAGTGAAAAGAAAACCGTCATTGTAGGTCTGGATTTAAGAAAACCTAAAATATTTGGCGATTTTGACCTTGACAATAGTTTTGGAGTGGTCAATTATTTGATTGGACAGAAAACAGCAGATGAAATCATCCAGAAAACAAGGATATCGTATTTAGATGTCATTACTTCAGGACCTATTCCACCCAATCCGGCTGAGCTTATTCTCGGGGAAAGCATGAAAGACCTTTTGGATGATTTGAAAAGAAAATACGATTATATTATTTTAGACACGCCACCGGTTGGACTGGTTTCTGATGCTTTGGAATTGGCCCAGTTTTGCGATGCTACGTTGTATGTCGTTCGCCAGAATGTTACCAAAAAAGGAATGCTGGCTTTGGTTAATGACAAGCACAAACGAGGAGAGCTGACCAATATAAGCATTGTTTTTAATGGTTATGAAAGCAAAGCCAGATATGGTTACGGTTATGGATATGGTTATGGCGATTACAGTAATGGTTATCACGATGAAGGCGAACCGGAAAATCGTTTTAAAAGACTTTTAAACAAATGGCTGAAAAAATAGCAAGACAGGAAAACGACTTCAATAACCAGCAATGGCTTTATGAAATAACTCCTAAAAGGAAACTGATTTCTTTTAATTTTGAAGAAATCTGGAGGTATCGTGATTTGCTGATGCTATTTGTAAAACGCGATATCGTGACCTATTACAAACAGACTGTTCTGGGACCGTTATGGTTTTTAATCCAGCCATTACTGACTTCTGTTATCCAGTTTGTGATTTTTAATAAAATAGCCCAGATTGAATCAGACGGAATCAATTATTTCCTGTTTGCTTTGGCTGGGAATACGCTTTGGTTTTATTTTTCGGATTGTTTTAAATCGACTTCAGATACTTTCAAAACCAATCAGAATATTTTCGGAAAGGTTTATTTTCCAAGGGTTATTATGCCCATATCTATAACCATATCCAATCTTTTAAAGTTTGGTATACAGTTTCTGTTTTTTATCTGTATGATGGCTTATTTCATAATAAAGGGCAAAGCCGTAATGCCTAATTGGGAAATCGTATTTACACCCATTCTCTTGATTTTGATGGCCTTGATTTCGCTTGGATTTGGGATGATTATTTCTTCCATGACAACAAAATACAGGGACCTGACTTTCTTGATTGGTTTTGGTGTACAGCTTTATATGTATCTTACTCCTGTAGTTTATCCTACTTCGTTAGTAGTAAAAAAATTAAAGCCTTATGGTTATGAAAACCTGGTGTATCTGAATCCGCTGACCAGTATTTTTGAGTTTTTCAAATATTCTTATCTGGGCAAAGGGGAGTTTACAACATTTGGACTTATTTATTCGGTGGTATTTTCAATCGTTATCTTTTTATTAGGCCTTATCGTTTTTAATAGAACGGAAAAGAATTTTATTGATACTGTTTAAAGACACGAAAAGATGCTCTTAAAACCTTTGCGGCTCTGTGTCTTTGCGAGCCATTATTTCACACAAAGGCGCAGAGCCGCAAAGCATAGCTGATGGAGTTTTTTGATAAGCATAAAGCTTCGGGTAATTTAAAAGATAAATAAAAAAGCGGGGGACTATGTCCCCGCTTTTTAGTTGTAACTAACCCAACCCTTAATTCGCTTTTGGCGACAGGTTGAATCTCAAATAAAATTCATGCGTTCCGCTTGTCGCGCTTGCAATTTCATCTCGTAAGGAATGCTCATAAGCATACCCAAAATCAAACCAATTGTTAACCTTTATGGTTGCCAATCCGTTGATGGCTTTGTCTGTTCTGTAAGCAACTCCAAGCCCAAACTGCTGTTTGTAAGTAACAACACCAGTAAGGTCCATTGAAACCGGAGCGCCGTTTACATAACGAAGCAGGGTAGAAGGCTGTAACATAAAGTTCTCATTCAGGATGATGTCATAACCACCACTTAGGTAAATATGAGGTCTGTCGGAAGCAACTGTTGCTACTCCGTCTTCATTTTTAGCACGCTGTGTGCTCAACATTTTTGGAGTAGAAAGCGAGACATAAAATTTCTTGTGCTTTAAATAAGCTCCAATACCGAAATTAGGATTGAATCGGTTGATGTTTACCAAAGACGGGTCAGATTCTACATTATAGGTCTGTAATCCGTTCACGTTTACATCATAAAAATTTCCGCCCGCTTTTACTCCCAGGTACAGGTCAAGGGTTTCATTCAAAGGAACCAGATATGAGAAATCAGCAAAAACAGAAGTCTGTTTTTCAACGAATGTCTTATCGTTAATAATCGAAAGTCCGATTCCTAATTTTTTTCCTGTTGGCGTTCCAAAAGACACAGCCTGGGTTTCCGGAGCATCTTTTACTCCTGCCCATTGTGTCTTAAAGCTGCTTGAGACTATGGTTTCACCATCAGCCCCTGCATAAGCAGGGTTGATGATGTTCATATTGTTTCTGTAAAATGTAAAGCTGGTTTCCTGTTGCCCGTATGCATAAGCGGCAAAGAAAAATAACAGTACAGTGCTTAATTTATTGAGTGTTTTCATAATGATTGTCATTTTTATTTGTTCCTGATTATCGGGTTAAGTAAATCCATCCTTCATAAACAGGAGTTCCGTTTCCTAAATCAATTTGGTAATAGTATGAGGATTCAGGCAGCGGGTTGCTGGAACCTTTATAATGACCATTCCAATCATTTTTGTATCCTTTGGCGCTGAATACTTCAGAACCCCATCGGTTAAACACTTTTACTACAGAATTTGGATAGTTGGTGATGTTGATAATCTGCCATGTATCGTTGATTCCGTCATTGTTTGGTGTAAATGCTTGAGAAATGTTGATTTCTGTCAAGTCGCAAACGTCTCCGATTCCGTCTTTGTCAATATCTTCCTGACCCGGGTTGTAGGTGTAAGGACAGTTATCGATATCGTTCGGAACACCGTCGTTATCATAATCGTCGTCACAAGCATCGCCTATACCGTCATTGTCAGTATCGGTCTGGTCTGGGTTGTAAGTAAACGGACAGTTGTCAACAGAGTCTTCTATACCATCATTATCATCATCAGAATCACAATTGTCAGGAATACCGTCGCCGTCATTATCACCGAAAGTATTGATAACCGTTACTGCAGCCTCTGCCGATGAAACATTTCCATGAATATCCGTAACTGTCATTGTCACGAAATTAGTTCCTGTTTCACCACAATTGAATGCTGTCTGGCTTAACGTAATTGAAGCAATGCCACAATTGTCTGAAGAACCGTTGTTAATGTCTGCAACCGTGATATAGGCCATTCCGTCAGCATCAAGAGAAATAGTCACATCTTGTGTGATTGCGAATGGAGCCATTGCATCCTGAACCGTTACTGTTGCTGTTTGTGTAGCAACATTTCCGTTAACATCGGTTACACTTAAGATTACCGTGTTGTTACCCACATTTGAGCAAGAGAAGTTAGTCTTGTCAAGTGTGTAGCCCGAGATACCGCAATTGTCTGTCGAACCGTTATTTATCTGAGCAGGTGTGATAGTAGCCTGTCCGTTGATATCCAATTGAACCGTAATGTTCTGTGTAATTACTGTTGGAGCAACTGAATCAACAACTGTTACGACAGCGGTATTGGAAGCCGTGTTTCCGTTAACATCAGTCACAGTTAAGGTTACTGTGTTGGCGCCTACGTTTGCACAAGTGAAATCTGTAATGTCAAGAGCATAGGTTGCAATTCCACAGCTGTCTGCTGAACCATTGTCAATCTGAGCTGTTGTGATTAAAGCCTGTCCGTTAGCATCCAGCTGAACCGTAATATTCTGTGTGATTACTGTTGGAGCAATGGTATCTTCTACAGTTACTACAGCTGTTGCTGAAGAAGCATTTCCGCTGGCATCAGTAGCTGTAAGCGTTACCGTATTGGCACCTATGTTAGTACAGTTAAATTCTGTAATGTCTAACGTATAAGTTGCAATAGTACAATTGTCTGTCGAACCATTGTTGATTTGAGCAGGGGTAATTGTAACCTGTCCGTTAGCCTCTAACTGTACTGAAATATTCTGCGTTAGAACAGTCGGGGCTATAACATCTTCTACAGTTACAATAGCTGTATTAGAAGCCGAGTTTCCATTTACATCAGTTACTGTCAATGTTACTGTATTAGCACCTGTATTTGTACAATTGAAATCTGTGATATCAAGAGTATACGTTGCAATGCCGCAATTGTCTGTTGATGCATTATTGATTTGAGCAGGCGTAATAGTAGCCTGTCCGTTAGCATCCAGCTGAACTGTGATGTTCTGCGTGTTTACAATTGGATTAACCGTATCAATTACGGTTACAGTAGCGGTATTTGAAGCCGCATTTCCATAATTGTCAGTTACAGTCAGAGTTACCGTGTTGGCACCAACATTTGTACAATTGAAGCTTGTAATGTCCAGTGCATACGTTGCAATTCCACAATTGTCTGTTGAACCATTGTTGATTTGTGCAGGTGTGATTGTAGCCTGTCCGTTAGCATCCAATTCCACTGTAATGTTTTGTGTTCTTACAGTTGGAGCCATCATATCGGCAACAGTTATTATCGCGGTGGTAGAAGCATAATTTCCGTTAACATCAACACCAAATAACGTAATCGTATTGGTCGTTCCTATGTCTGAACAGTTAAAGAAAGTGCGGGAAATACCCATTGTTTCGATAGCACAGTTGTCAAATGAACCATTATCCACATCAGCCGTTGTCAACGTATATTCACCATTGATGTTTAGGTGAACGGTTACGTTTTGAGCAATCATCGTTGGAAGGATGTTGTCTTCAACAGTTACCACAGCTGTGTTAGAAGCTGAATTTCCGTTCACATCAGTTACAGTTAATGTGACTGTATTTGTTCCAACATTTGTACAGTCGAAAGTTGTAGTGTCAAGAACATAAGTAGCAATCGTACAGTTGTCAAATGAACCATTGTTGATTTGAGCCGGTGTAATTGTCGCCTGTCCGTTTGCATCTAACTGAACTGTGATGTTCTGTGTAAGAACAGTTGGGTTGATGTTGTCTTCCACTGTTACTACTGCTGTATTTGAAGCCGAATTTCCATGGATATCGGTTACAGTCAGTACTACGGTATTCGGACCTACATTAGCACAGTTAAAGCTGGTAATGTCTAAAGTATAAGTAGCAATGGCACAATTGTCTGTAGATGCATTGTTAATCTGAACCGGCGTAATTGTAGCCTGCCCGTTAGCGTCTAATTCAACCGTGATGTTTTGTGTAAGAACAATAGGAGCAAGTACGTCTTCAACAGTTACTACTGCTGTGTTAGTAGCAACGTTTCCGTTTACATCGGTTACAGTAAGCGTTACCGTATTGGTACCCACGTTTGTACAGTCGAAAGCTGTAATGTCAAGAACATACGTAGCAATTGCACAGTTGTCTGTTGAAGCATTGTTGATTTGGGCAGGAGTAATTGTCGCCTGTCCGTTAGCATCCAATTGTACAGTGATGTTCTGTGTAAGTACAATAGGAGCAATATTGTCTTCGACTGTTACTACTGCCGTATTCGAAGCGGAATTTCCGTTCACATCCGTTACAGTAAGCGTTACCGTGTTTGCACCCACATTTGTACAGTCGAAAGCTGTAATATCAAGCGTGTAATTAGCAATTGTACAGTTGTCTGTCGACGCATTGTTGATTTGGGCAGGAGTGATTGTCGCCTGTCCGTTAGCGTCCAATTGTACAGTGATATTCTGTGTAAGTACTGTTGGGGCAATTACATCTTCTACGGTTACAACAGCCGTATTTGAAGCGGAATTTCCGTTAACATCGGTTACAGTAAGCGTTACCGTGTTTGTACCCACATTTGTACAATCGAAAGATGTTACGTCAAGTGCATAAGTAGCAATTGCACAGTTGTCTGTCGATGCATTGTTGATTTGAGCGGGAGTGATAGTCGCCTGTCCGTTAGCATCCAACTGAACTGTGATATTCTGTGTAAGAACAATCGGAGCAATCAAATCCTGCACAGTTACAATAGCCGTATTTGAAGCCGAGTTTCCGCTGGCATCAGTTCCGGTTAAAGTTACCGTATTGGCACCAATGTTTGTACAGTCAAAAGAAGTAATATCCAGCGCCAATGCTGTGATAGCACAATTATCAAAAGAACCATTGTTGATTTGGGCCGGAACAATTGTAGCCTGTCCGTTAGCATCCAGTTGTACAGTAATGTTTTGAGTAAGGATAGTTGGGTTTGTAGTATCCTGAACGGTTACAACGGCCGTTGCAGTTCCTACGTTTCCGTGAATATCGGTTACAGAAAGCGTTACCGTATTGGCTCCGGTTTCAGAACAGTTAAAAGTAGTCTTGCTTAAAGCATAAGAAGCAATACCGCAATTGTCTGTCGAACCGTTATTGATTTGAGCAGGTGTTATTGTTGCCTGTCCGCTTGCGTTTAGCTGTACGGTAATGTTTTGCGTAATTACGTTAGGTGCCATAACATCGGCCACAGTAACTACAGCCGTAGCAGCACCCAGGTTACCCGAAGGGTCATTTCCAAAAAGCGTAATCGTAAAGCTTTGACCTACATCAGCGCAGGTAAACAAAGCCCTGGTGATTCCAAGATTGGAAATACCACAATTATCATAAGAACCATTGTCAACTTCTGAAGGAACCAGATTGTAAATTCCGGCCGCATTCACATTTACAGTGATGTTTCTGGTAATTATAGTCGGGTTAGTAGTATCCTGAACCGTTACCACTGCAGTTGAAGAAGAAGTATTTCCGCTGGCATCTACAGCCGTTAATGTTACAGTATTTGGCCCTAAATTCGAACAATTGAATGTATTCGGGCTTACGGTTAAGGAGGTGATTCCAACGTTATCGAAAGAACCATTATTCACTTGCGCCGGAGTTATCGATACTTGTCCGTTAGCAGCAATAGATACAGTAGTGTTTTGAGTAATTACTGTTGGAGCAATATTATCAATAACTGTAACAGTTGAAGTTGCCGTGCCAACATTCCCTTTCACGTCTGTAACTGTAAGAGTTACGGTGTTTGCGCCAAGATTAGTGCCATTGAAAGTTAATGGAGAAGCAGTAATACTTGCAATACCACAATTATCAGACGAACCGTTGTTGATAGCGGCAGCGGTAGTAGTAGCCTGACCGTTTGTTCCTAAATAAACAGTAAGATTTTGTGCAACAGCAGTTGGATTCACTGTATCGTCAAAAGTAACGGTGAATGTTCGTGTTGATGTTGTACCGTCACCGTCTGTAGCTCTTAAAGTTACGGTTGAGGTTCCGAATTGTCCAGAAACCGGAGTGAAGTTTACCGTTCTGGTTGCTCCCGTACCTGTAACTGTGATGTTAGCTAAAGGAAGCAACGCCGTGTTGGTAGAACCTGTTGCCTGAAGCGAAATGTTTGCTACAGGAGATTCGCTATCTGCTACGGTAACATTCACAGAACCTGCAGTATTGTAGCAATAGCTCTGGTTAGCTACAGTTGAAATAGTTGGAGGCGTGCTTACGATTGAAGTTAAACAATATCCGTTAAAACGTACTCTGTGTTCGTTTACTGAACCACCTGTGGCAGCCGTAAAGCCCCAATATGCATATTGGTTTCCTAAAACCGCATTTGGAATATCGATTACGGTATTGAAGATTACCGTACCTTCATAAGTCACCTTAAGCGTTTTTGAAGAAGCAATCCATTCAAAAACGGCATCGTGCCAGTTGCCATCTTCAATTTGACCTGCATTATAATAAGGAGCAAATTCTGAATGTGCAGAAATACTTGCTGCCAATCCATTTTTTACGATAGCAATATGGTCATTCGAAATAGGATCCGCACCCGGATTATAATAGGTGTCAAATTCTACTGCAAGAGAAGGACTAATTCCTTGATAGCCAAGTCCGCCTCCTGAAACTCCCTGGTTGGAAGATAAAGGCTGTAGAACGAAAGCCAATCCATCGGCACCTGAATCGGATGCACCAAAATAAAGCTGGGTACTTATTTTGAAGTTTTCATTCAGGTCAAGTCTCGCTTTACCCCAAACTGTACCGTAAAGGTTGCCAAGGCTTTCTGTAAGGCGTACTTCATTTCCGGTCAATAACGCGTTTCCGTTTGTAATAACGTCTGATGCGTTAAAGGTATTACAAGGAGTAATGTAAATTGAGAAGCTTGTTGTTGCCGTACAGCCATTATTGTTTGCTGTAACTGTGTAGCTTGCCGTAGACTGTGAACCGGTTGGAGTTCCGGTAATGGTTCCGTTGGCAGTGTTAAATGTCAATCCTGCCGGTAATGCCGGAGTAATGCTCCAGTTTGTACTTGCTCCGCCAGTGTTGATAGCCGCAATTGGTGTAATAGTCTGGCTTTGGTATAAATTATACGTAGCCGATGCATACGATATTACAGGGAACTGATTAACGGTTACCGTGAAAGTTGCAGTAGCCGTAGCACCCAATTGGTCTGTAACTGTAAGTGTTATCGTAGCTGTTCCATGCTGGTTGGCTGCCGGAGTAACAGTAACTGTTCTGTTAGCGCCTGTACCCGCCACTACTATGTTTGCATTTGGAACCAAAGTAGTGTTGGAAGAGCTTCTTGTAACGGTTAAATTTGCTGCCGGAGTTTCCACATCAGCCACAGTAAAGGCAAGTGCAGTAGTTGCTGCATTGGCACAAACAGACTGATTGGCAACAGTTGAAATGGTAGGGTTATTATTAGCCACAGTAGTAAATGTAACCGGTGGTCCATAACCGGTTCCTACAGAGTTAGTGGCATAAGCCCTGACATAGTAAGTAGTGCCTGCATTCAATCCTGCCATCGCACTCGTGAATGTGCCCAAACCAGAACCGTCTGTAGTTCTGCTGTTGGCAATAGTTGGATTTGCAGTCGTACTCCAGCAAATACCTCTTTCAGTAACGGCCTGACCTCCATCTGAACCTACAGTTCCTCCGGAAGAAGCCGAGTTTGCCGTAATGGCACTGGCAGTTGTCGTGGTAGTGACATTCGGAACAGTATAAGCTAATGTCGTGAATGAGGTGTGGTAAATGGTTGAATAAGCAGGAACTGCGTCGCGCGTTACAAAATACAATTCATAAGTTGTATTTGGCGTCAGTCCCGAAATAGGGAAAGGCACTTCAACATTGGCAGGCATAGCAGATGAGCCATGTGCCACAGGCGTAACAGAACCATAAGTGGTACCTGCCTGGATTTGAGCTTCGGTTGGTGCTGGTGAACCTTGAGGAACGACAACATAATAACCGTTTACAGCATTTTGTGAAGTAGAATTAAAAACAGCCGATGTGTAAGTGATATTGTTTACAGCACCACTTGCCTGAGCTACATCTTCAATAATATCGTCAATATCTGCAATTGTTCCTGCAGCATAATACCATGTAAAATCATCACTGGCGTTTACAGCCAGGTTGTTGAAACGTACATAAAAACCATAAGAACCATCCGTAGTTCCGGAGTTCACTACAGAAGTTGCCGGGTTTTGGCTAATGACATTGTTCCAGTCACAACAAGCGTTTACTATTGTATTTCCTCTAGGTGAATTAGAATAAAAAAGAATAGCTTCGTCGTTATTGTATATTTTTAATGCGGCAGAAGGCTGAGAAGCCACAGTGTTTAATACAAAGGCTCCGTTTACAAGATTTCCTTTTTGTTTGATGTTACTGTCTGTCAAACCGACAAAATCATCCCGGGTTCCTACCCAAATTCTGACATTACTGATAGGAGCAGCGCTGACGTTCTTAACTTTTACTTTTACCTCGATATAACCGGCATTTTGTAAAAGAGTAAAGGTGTTTTCGACTTCAAGAAGCGAACCGCCAACATTGATGTTCCCTTTAGAAACCACCGTGCCATATCCGTTTGGAGCGGTAGTAAAGGTGAAACCCGAATAATCTATAGTTTGATTAGTCAATGCAGGGTTTTGAACGATTGTTCCGTATGTGTTCCATTCATTGGTTCCATCTCCTCCAACAGCATAGGCATTATCAAGAGCATAATTGCTGTAGGTTAATTTTCTCCATTGTGCAGCAATTGAATTGTAATAAAAAGGCTGCTGCATATTTCCCGAATTGTTAATGGAATTTTCTGACCCATTACCAACACGCAATTTGTTGTTATTGATGACTCTCGTCTGAGCTTCTGAAAAAGAAGGTATCAGTAACATGAGTACAGGAACAATCAATAAAATTGCCTGGGATAATTTTTGAAAGTAATTTTTATTTCCCATTGATTAAACTTTATTGATTGCTACAGTTTTAACAGTCCATTCAGTGCCTTGTTTGTTAAGTTCCAGGTCTGCCCGAACTGCTTTTGGGCTTTGATTCTGGTCATAATTGTAAACAAATGACACACGTGCTGTTTTTTCATTTATTTCAAATGTCCAAAACAGCAGATATGCCTGCGGCTGTTGCGATTTGATTTCCTGTTTGGATAAAAAGACCAAAGGTTTTCCATTTTTTGAAACCTTAATGTCTTTGTCAAAAGAAACGCCATGTTGCATGACATATAGGGGTTGGGTAGATTTTCCAGGCAGATAATCCTGGAGCTCTTTAAGGTCGATGCATTTTTGTAGCACCTTAATTTGGTCATCGGGGGATTGTGCATACGTATAGTTAATACACAAGATGACCATGAAGAGAATTAGTGATAATTTTCTCATATCTAAATTAATTGGTTAACGATTATTGAAGTTTAGGGCTGAAACAAAAGCCATTCTTAATGACCATTTGTTTATTTAAATCATAAAGATTTTATGCGAGCAATATTCTGATTGCTGTAAACAGAATCAGACCCACAAAAAAGCACAGCATGACGCGAAGTCGAAAGGGGATTTTTTTAGCATAGATGATCATACGTTAGAATTATTTTTTTTAGTTTTTGCCCTCGTCAAATCATCTCCCTTTGCATAGGGAAGTATGACCCGAATAAGTTGGGGCGTAATTAATAAAATTAGATTTGGGGCGTGGTATTTGTTAATGTTATTACAAATTAAGCCCATTAATGAGCTGCAAAAGGAGAAAATGGTATAGATAAAGTATAGACAAATGTAGGTTTTGAGTATTGTATTTTATGTTTTAAAATACTGTAAATCAATTATTTAAATAATAATCTATATTTTGTCTATGGAGTGCTGAAATCGACAAGGTAATTTTTAAGCGTTTAAAGAGCTGAATTTTGCCTTTTGAAGTTTGTTTTTTATCATTTTTATGTACTTCATCGGATAAACATGTCGGTTAGTCGATTTTTTGTTTTTAAAGTGAAAAATCAAAGGGTAATTAATGTAAAAACAAAGCAAAAAAAGACCCGCTTTATGCGGGTCTTTTTCGTAAGATTTTGGATTAGATTTCTGAAATTATTTTCTGAAACTCATTATCGTCCTGAATGTTTATTTTTTTCTTGATGCGATACTTTTTCGTAATTACACTTTCGTGTGAAATCTGGAGTAAAGTGGCTATTTCCTTATTTGAAAGATTTAGTTTTAATAGCGAACAGAAATTGATATCGTTTTTGGTTAGTATAGGAAACCGTTCCTGTAACTTATCGTTGAAGTTCGGGTGTATCTGTCCAAACTTAATCGAAAACTCTTTCCAATAATCTTTTTGCTTGATAATCTGTTGCAATGATGATTTGACAGAGTTTGATTTGGAATCGGCACCAGAAGATTCATTTTCAATAATCGAAGAAATCTGGTCCTGCAAATTGGCAAGCTGTAAAGTCATTGAAGTTAATTCTTGTTCTCTAAGCTGTATAATTTGTTGCTGGTCTTCAGTGATTCTTTTCTTATAGGCATTCCTTTCAAGCAGATTCATTTTTTCAATTTCTGCTTCTCTTAGTTTGGCTTTTTCTAGTTTGTGTTTAAGCCAGTAAGCCCTCGAGATAGCAAATCCCAAAGCACAAATTACGACTATTCCGGAACCAATAAGTATGTAATTTCGCCTTTGAGCACTTACCTTTTGGCTCAATAGTTCATTTTTTTGTTTTAGGAAAAGATTTTTTTCCTGTTGGGTTTGTGTTTGGAATTTGGCCTGAAGTTCTTCTGTAGTAGATTCTTTGTGGGCTTTGGCCAGAGAGTCTTTAATAATAATAGCTTTTTCAAGAGCCTCAATTCCTTTGTCCTTGATATTTGTATTCTTAAAAGTAACAGCAGATACCTCATAAAAGAACATCTGGTCTTCTGCATTGAAGGTTTTTCGGTTAGGGGAATTTTCAACCAGTTTGATGATTCCCAACGCTTTTTCAAAATCACCAATCTGATTCAGAAGTTGTATGTATTCTGCTCCAATAAGCATAAACCGGAAAGAGTCTGTATTTTTTATTCCGTCAAAGGCTTTTTTATAGTAAAAGCCGGAGAGGTCGTATTTTTTTTCATGCAATGCTATCTTTCCAAGTTTGCTGTAGGCAAGGCTGATAAATTCTGCATTGTGAAAATCTTCAAGACCTTTGGCAGCCTCCATAAGTGCTTTTTTTGCTTTGGTATTGTCTTTGACATAGGTCAGGCAATCACCATAATTGATAAGTGTCAGATAGTAGTTTTTTAAATCCTTGACTTCTTTCATGGCCGGAAGGCACTCTTCATATAAGTCAATAGCAAACTTGAAATTCTCTAATTTAAAATAAATATTGGCTAACTTCTGCTTTTGCACGACCAGGTTTTTTCTGTCTGTTTTATCATCCGACTTGCTTAGGATTTCAATGCCTTTTAATAAATACCGGGTCGCACTTTTATTGTCAATCATATAGGCATAATTGGAAGCCATTTCGCCATATACGATTGCTTTTCCTCTTTCATTATCTAAAGATTCATAAATTTTCAGGGCATCGTCCAGATACTCCAATGAAGTTTTATAATCGCCGGTGTTTCTATGGGCAATAGAAAGATTAATAAAACTTCCGGCTTTGTTTTTCGGGTATTTGGCGTATTTTGATACAGCTTTATTAAAAAAGATTTTAGCCGAATCATGTTTGGCAGTCAGGCTATAATACACACCAAAATTATTATAGTTTTTAGCAACAACCGTGTCGTGAAGCAGATGGTTGTTTTTTAGCATTATGTCAAGATAGATTCTGGCGCTGTCGGGTTTTGAAAAGATATACTGTGTAATCCGTTCCTGTGTTTTGGCAGCGTCAAAAGGTTTGTTTTGTGCAAAAATTCCCATGGGGATGAGAAGAAAAATTACTTTTTTCATCATAGAATGTGGTAGTAAAAAATATTCTTGTGTAAATTAAATAGGGCTGGTAAAATTATAATTAATTCCCATATCATTAAAATATGCGGGGCAAATAGTTTCCAATTTAAGGATTAAATCACAAAAAACTAATAAAAAGAGTTTTATGAATGTATTGTTTTTTGTTATGAGAATTTTATTTTTATAATTTAGAAAATGGAGGGCACAATAATGAGTTATAATGTTAAAAGCCTTACTTTTGCCAAAATTTGTTTCGTAGTCAAAAATTTTACGATTCACTATTAAATCAGTCCGAAAAAAATAAAATGAAAATAACCAAAATATGTTGTATTGGTGCAGGATATGTCGGAGGTCCGACAATGGCTGTCATCGCACAAAAATGTCCGGATATTAAAGTTACCGTTGTTGACCTGAATGAGGCTAGAATTGCAGCCTGGAATGATGAGGATACAAATAATATCCCTATATATGAGCCCGGATTGTCTGATGTTGTTGCGGAGGCAAGAGGAAGGAACCTGTTTTTTTCCACCGAAGTCGAAAAAGCAATCGATGAGGCAGAAATGATTTTCATTTCGGTTAATACTCCTACGAAAACCTATGGTTCAGGAAAAGGTATGGCGGCCGATTTGAAATATATAGAATTATGCGCAAGACAGATTGCACGCGTTTCCAAATCCAATAAGATTGTTGTCGAAAAATCGACACTTCCGGTACGAACAGCAGAAGCAATCAAAAATATTTTAGACAATACAGGAAATGGTGTACGTTTCCAGATTTTATCCAATCCGGAATTCCTGGCTGAAGGAACTGCTGTTCAGGACTTACTGAATCCGGATAGAATTCTGATTGGAGGCGACACTACAGAAGAAGGACAGCGCGCTATAAATGCGCTTGTTGATGTCTATGCCAATTGGGTTGACAGAGCACGTATACTGACTACAAATCTTTGGTCTTCTGAATTGTCAAAGCTAACAGCCAATGCATTTTTGGCACAACGTGTTTCCTCCATAAACGCACTTTCAGAACTTTGTGAAAAGACCGGAGCCGATGTAAGTGAAGTGGCAAAGGCCATTGGAATGGACAGTCGTATAGGGTCAAAATTTCTAAAAGCATCTGTTGGTTTTGGTGGGTCATGCTTCCAGAAAGACATACTCAACCTGGTTTATATTGCCAAAGCCTACGGACTTAACGAGGTGGCAGATTATTGGGAACAGGTAATTATTATGAACGACCACCAAAAAAGAAGATTCTCGCACAAGATTGTTACTACGCTTTATAATACCGTTTCAGGAAAAAAAATAGCATTCCTGGGTTGGGCTTTCAAGAAAGATACAAATGATACGCGTGAGTCGGCTGCTATTTATGTGGCTGATGACCTGATTAATGAACAGGCAGAGTTATATGTTTTTGACCCGAAAGTAGCAGAAGGACAGATTCTTTCAGATTTGAATTATTTGGATTCGAGAACTCCGGAAGAAAACAGGCAACAGGTAACCGTAGCAGAAAATCCGTATGAAGCGTGCAAAGAGGCCCATGCAATTGCTGTCTTGACAGAATGGGATGAATTTAGGGACTACGATTGGAAAAAAATCTATGACAATATGATGAAACCTGCCTTTGTATTTGACGGAAGGAATATTCTTGACGCTAAAAAACTGACAGAAATCGGATTTGTATATAAAGGAATCGGATCATAAAATCAAAAAGATGAAACAGATATTGATTACAGGAGGAGCAGGCTTTATAGGGTCGCACGTTGTAAGGAGATTTGTAAAAAAATATCCTGACTGCCATATTTTCAATTTAGATGCATTGACTTATGCGGGAAATCTTGAAAATATTGCTGATATAGAAAATGAACCTAATTATTCTTTCATAAAAGGTGATATTGTTGATGCTGATTTTATAAATGATTTGTTTGCAAAACATCAGTTTGAGGGTGTGTTGCATCTGGCAGCAGAATCTCATGTAGATCGCTCTATAACAGATCCGTTGGCATTCGTTAAAACTAACGTTATCGGAACCATGAACCTGCTAAATGCCTTTAAAGAAAAATGGAAAGGAAATTTTGAAGGAAAACGTTTCTATCATATCAGTACCGATGAGGTTTACGGTAGTCTTGGTGCCGAAGGACTTTTTACAGAAACAACACCTTATGACCCTAATTCGCCCTATTCGGCATCAAAAGCAAGTTCAGACCATTTTGTGCGGGCTTATGGGGAAACCTATGGATTGCCGTATGTCTTGACAAACTGTTCCAATAATTATGGGCCGAATCATTTTCCGGAAAAACTGATTCCGCTTTTCATCAATAATATTATCAATAATAAATCGTTGCCGGTTTATGGCGATGGAAATTATACCCGCGACTGGCTTTTTGTAGAAGACCATGCTGTAGCAATTGATTTGGTTTTCCATGAAGGGAAAAACCATGAAACTTATAATATTGGTGGTTTTAACGAATGGAAGAACATCGATTTGGTGCGATTGCTTTGCAAAATCATGGACAGTAAATTGGGAAGGGAAGAAGGCACATCTGAAAAGCTGATTACGTATGTAAAAGACCGTCCGGGTCATGATTTGCGCTATGCTATCGATGCTTCAAAAATTAATAAGGAATTGGGCTGGAAGCCATCCGTTACTTTTGAACAAGGTCTGGAAAGGACAATCGACTGGTATTTGGCCAATGAAGCTTGGCTTAAAAATGTTACCAGCGGAGAATATAGCAAATACTACGAAAAACAATATAATTAACTATTTGCCGTCTAAAAACAAACCAGTTAAAATAAAACTGAAATGAAAATTGAAAACACGCCGATAGAAGATTTGCTTGTCATCACTCCAAGAGTATTTGAAGATGAAAGAGGCTACTTTTTTGAATCTTATAATGAAGCATTATTTCGTGAAAATGGCATTGATATAAAATTTATTCAGGACAACCAGTCCTTTTCAAAATATGGAGTTATTCGCGGACTACATTTGCAGGTACCACCATTTGCTCAGACAAAATTAGTTCGTGTTTTGCAAGGAGAAATTCTTGATGTTGCTGTAGACATCCGTAAAAATTCTAAAACCTATGGGCAACATTTTAGCATTTTGTTGTCGGCAGAAAATAAGAAACAGTTGCTGATTCCTCAAGGATTTGCACATGGATTTTCAGTTTTGAGCCCAACAGCCATGGTTTCGTATAAAGTAGACCAACTGTATGATAAGGATAGCGAAAGGGGAATCCGTTTTGATGACCCGTCACTAAACATTGACTGGAAACTTAATCATAAGGAAAGTATCGTTTCTACAAAAGACCAGATTCTGGGAGAATTGAAAGATTTAGAGTAGTCGCAATCTATGAAAAAAATACTGATAACCGGTGCCAACGGACAATTAGGGAGTGAAATAAGAGTGCTGTCCCCGCTTTTTTCCGATTTTGATTTCGTTTTTGCTGACAGAGCTGAATTTTCACTTGAAAATGAGTCGGAAACATGGCTTTTTTTAGAAAAAACGAAACCTGACTATTTGGTTAATTGTGCGGCCTACACGGCAGTTGACAAGGCTGAAACAGAAGTTGAATTGGCAGATTTGGTCAATCATAAGGCAGTAGCCCTATTGGCAAAATGGAGTTTTGAAAATAATTGTAAACTCATCCATATCTCTACAGATTATGTTTTTGACGGAACTTCTGAAATTCCCTTAAAGGAAAACGACCAGACCAATCCTCAAAACGAATACGGCAGGACAAAATTGCTGGGCGAGATTGCCTGTCAGAAAAATAATCCTGACAGTATTATTATCAGGACTGCGTGGGTATATTCTGAATTTGGAAGTAATTTTGTCAAGACCATGTTGCGTTTGATGAATGAAAGGGATTCGATAAGTGTAGTCAATGACCAGATTGGAAGCCCGACCTATGCAAAAGATTTGGCAGAAGCCATCTTAAAAATCATTGAAACAGAAAATTGGTTTCCGGGAATCTATAATTTTTCAAATGAAGGAAAAATAAGCTGGTTTGAGTTTGCTCTCGCTATCAAGGAAATTTCAGGAAGCAGTTGTGATGTAAAAGGTATTCCATCTGAAGCCTATCCAACACCTGCCAAAAGACCTGCTTATTCATTGCTGGATAAATCAAAAATTAAAGAAGTTTATAAAATCAAGATTTCAGATTACAAATCCAGTCTGGAAAAATGTTTAAACAATATAAGCAAAAACATATGAAAGGGATAATACTAGCCGGAGGTTCTGGAACAAGGTTATATCCGCTAACCCGTTCGATATCGAAACAATTAATGGCGATTTATGACAAGCCAATGATCTATTATCCATTATCGGTTTTAATGTTGGCCGGAATCGATGAGGTTTTGGTAATATCTACACCGCATGATTTGCCCAATTTCAGAAACCTTTTAGGGAATGGAGATGATTTCGGAATCAAGATTGAATATGCAGAACAGCCAAGTCCGGATGGATTGGCCCAGGCTTTTATAATTGGAGAGAAATTTATTGGCTCGGACGACGTTTGCCTTATTTTAGGAGACAATATTTTTTACGGTCACGGGCTTACAGACCTGCTTAAAACAGCTGTAAATAATGTAGTAGTCGATAAAAAGGCTACCGTTTTTGGATACTATGTTCAGGATCCGGAACGTTATGGTGTTGCCGAATTTGACAAAACAGGGAACGTAATTTCAATTGAAGAAAAACCAAAAGAACCAAAAAGCAATTATGCCGTTGTTGGGTTGTATTTCTTTCCAAACTCTGTTGTTGAAATAGCAAAAAGCATAAAACCAAGCGATAGGGGAGAATTGGAAATTACGACAGTGAATCAGGAATACCTGCATTCAAAAAATTTGAAAGTAGAATTGATGGGACGCGGTTATGCATGGTTGGATACCGGAACTCACGAATCATTATTGGAAGCTTCAAACTTTATCCAGACCATCGAAAAAAGACAGGGGCTTAAAGTGGCCTGCCTCGAAGAAATCGCTTTTGAAATGGGTTATATTTCAAAAGAAAAACTAATTGAGTTGGCTACTCCGTTGCAAAAAAACGAATACGGACAGTATTTGTTGCGACTGGCAAGCAAGAGATAGACCATCCAGTCAATATCTATAAAATAGTAAGAAATAAAAAAATGTCAAAAATACTTATTACAGGAGGAGCGGGATTTATTGGGTCCAATTTGTGTGAATACTTTTTAGAAAAGGGAAATCAGGTGGTTTGCCTTGATAATTTTGCTACGGGACACAGGCATAATATTGAGCCCTTTTTTAGTAATCCGGATTTCACGCTGATTGAAGGTGATATTAGAAATCTTGACATTTGTAACGAAGCGGTACAAGGTGTTGATTATGTATTGCACCAGGCAGCTTTAGGGTCAGTACCTCGTTCAATAAATGATCCTATAACAAGCAATGAAGTGAATGTGTCGGGGTTTTTAAATATGCTTGTGGCTTCTCGGGATGCCAATGTAAAACGTTTTATATATGCCGCCAGTTCCTCTACCTATGGCGATTCTGAAGCATTGCCAAAAGTGGAAGACAAAATAGGAAAGCCATTGTCTCCCTACGCAATTACAAAGTATGTTAATGAATTATATGCTGATATTTTTAGCAAAACCTATGGCCTTGAGACTATTGGTTTAAGGTATTTCAACGTTTTTGGACGTCGCCAGGATCCAAACGGAGCCTATGCGGCTGTTATTCCATTGTTTGTGAAGCAATTCATGAATTATGAAAGTCCTGTTATAAATGGCACCGGTGATTTTTCCCGTGATTTTACCTATATTGAAAATGTAGTGCAAATGAACGAAAAAGCAATGCGGACAACTAATAACGAAGCAGTTAATACGGTATATAACACCGCCGTTGGCGATAGAACAACCTTAAACGAATTGGTAGGCTACCTGAAAGAATTCCTGACTGTTCTGGATCCAAAAATTGCTTCTGTTGAAATCAAACACGGACCTAATAGAAAAGGTGATATACCGCATTCATTAGCCAGTATCGACAAAGCCAGAACTTTATTAGGATACGAACCAACACATAAAATAAAGGAAGGACTGAAAGAAGCGGTAGATTGGTATTGGGAAAATCTGAAATAATATTATTGCAAAATAAAATAAAATTTAAGTAAAGAATATAGCCGCAGGCATTTAGGAATAGGGGCTGATAATAAAAAATAAGTTTCGATGGGATCAGAAAAAATAGCAGTAATAGGTCTGGGATATGTAGGATTGCCGCTGGCAAGGTTATTTGCAACAAAATATAAGGTTGTAGGTTTTGATATTAATCAAAATAGAATTGATAGCCTGCGTTCAGGTACTGATAGCACGCTTGAAGTTACTGATGAGGTGCTTCAACAAGTATTGGTTGATGGTTTTCAAAATCACCAGAGCGGGTTGCTATGCTCTTCGTCACTAGATGACATAGCAGATTGCAATTACTATATAGTTACGGTTCCAACTCCGGTAGACAAAAACAATCGTCCGGATTTGACTCCTCTTTACAAATCAAGTGAAACCGTTGGTAAAGTCCTCAAGAAGGGCGATATCGTTATATATGAATCTACAGTCTATCCGGGAGTTACTGAAGAAGAGTGCGTTCCTGTTTTAGAAAAAGTATCCGGTTTAAAATTTAATACAGATTTTTATGCGGGCTATTCTCCTGAACGAATCAATCCGGGTGACAAAGAGCATACGGTTGAAAAAATCCTTAAAGTTACTTCAGGGTCAACACCGGAAATTGGAAAGAAAGTAGATGAATTATACAAATCTGTAATTATGGCCGGAACTCATTTGGCACCTACAATAAAAGTAGCTGAGGCTGCAAAAGTAATTGAGAATTCACAGAGAGATATCAATATTGCTTTTGTCAATGAACTGGCAAAAATATTTAATTTATTAGGCATTGATACCCATGCTGTACTTGAAGCTGCAGGTACAAAATGGAACTTTTTGGCATTTAAACCAGGTTTGGTAGGAGGACATTGCATAGGTGTAGACCCTTATTATTTGGCTCAAAAAGCTCAAGAAGTTGGTTACCATCCCGAAATTATTCTGGCTGGCAGAAGACTCAATGACAGTATGGGAGAATATGTTGCCTCCCAGATTGTAAAACTGATGATTAAAAAGGGAATTACTGTTAATGGAGCTGAACTGCTAATGTTGGGTATTACTTTTAAAGAAAACTGTCCTGATGTTCGTAACACGAAAATCATCGATGTCATAAAAGCTTTGGAAGAATATTCTATAAAAGTTACCATATTTGATCCATGGGCAAACCCTGAGGAAGTAATGCATGAATATAAGCTGACAACCACTAAAGTTTTACCGAACAAACAATTTGATTCTGTAGTTTTAGGTGTTGCTCACAAGGAATTTTTGAATTTAGATATGGCATCAATATCAAAAAAAAATAGTTTGGTATATGATGTTAAGGGAGTTTTCTCTAGTGCTGATGGAAGGTTGTAGAATTTAAACTATTTTTTGTGGATTTAAAAAAACAGGCCATTTCCGGAATGTTTTGGGTCTTTGTTGACACATTTCTTTTGAAAGGCATATCCTTTTTGGGGACTATACTTCTAGCGCGTCTTTTGTCTCCGGAAGATTTTGGCTTGATTGCGATGATTTCTGTAATCCTCGTAATCGGGTTAATTGTCGTGGATAGCGGACTCACTTCTTCACTCATAAGAAATACTAAAAATGAATCCATAGATTATTCTACCGTATTTTATACAAATGTTTTTTTCAGCTTTTTTCTATACCTATGTTTTTATCTTCTTGCACCCGTAATAGCAAGCTTTTATAATCAGGAAATTCTAGTTTCTGTAATTCGGGTATATTCCTTATGTTTTTTCTGTTCCGGATTGTCTTCCGTACAAACGGCAATCCTAATAAAAAACATGGAGTTTAAAAAAATAGCCTATCTGAATATTCCGGGGTCGCTATTAGGGATTCTGATTGGTCTGCTTATGGGGTATTATGGCTTTGGCGTTTGGAGTATCGTAGGTATGTATGTAAGCACACAGTTCATCCAGATGCTTGCACTATGGATTGGAACGAAGTGGAGACCTAAATTTGAATTTTCAACAGAAAAACTGAAATACCATTATTCATTTGGCTTTAAATTATTTGTATCGAGTATGATTACAAGTGTTTTGAGTAATATTTATAATGTAGTAATTGGAAAGTTTTATTCGCTAAAAACGACAGGATATTTTGATAGGGGAAATATGCTTACCCAATATCCGGTCACAATACTTACTCAAATTATTGGGAAAGTAACCTTTCCATTAATGTCTGGAATCCAGGAAGAAAAAGAGCGGTTGAAACAGATTTTTGAAAAGCTTGTAAATTTCACTTTTTTTGTTACGGCTCCAGTAATGATCGGACTTTCGGCGGTTGCAAAACCACTGATTTATTTGTTACTTGGCGAAGAATGGCTTCCGGTAGTTCCTATTATTGAAATATTATCAATAGGAGGAGTCTTTTTTACGCTACAGGCGCTAAATGTGAATATTTTAAAAATTTACGGGCGTTCGGATTTAATATTATCAGCAGAAATAATTTTAAAAATAATAATGGTTGTTTCTGTCTTTATTGCTTATTTTTTAGGGTTTTATGCGATAGTTTGGTGTGTGTCGATAAATTCATTTATCACGCTAATCGGAAATATGTATTGTTCTAATAAAGTCATCTCTTTCTCCATTTGGGATCAGTTTAAGACGATGTTTCCTATTCTGGCAGCATCGCTATTGATGTTCGCTTCGATTAAAGGGATACAGTTTTTTTGTGCTGGTATAGCTCCTTTATATGAATTATTGTTGCTAACAAGCTCAGGCTTTGTTTTTTATTTTATCTTTAGTTACCTATTTAAAATTCCCTCTTTATTCTTTCTATTAGAGACGGTCAGAAAAAAAATGTCCAAAAATTAATGCCCTATGTGCGGAATATACTTAACAAATATCCCTTTCGAAAAAAACGAAATTGTCGACAAGCTAAAGTCTATTGAATATAGAGGGCCGGATAATCTTGGATATGAAAAAGTCAATGATGTGAGTTTTGGCCATTTGCGATTGGCTATTTTGGATTTAGATGAAAGGTCGAATCAGCCATATAGTTTTGACCATCTGAAAATTGTTTTCAATGGTGAGATATATAATTTCGAAGATATAAAAAAGGAATTGGTCGAACTGGGTTATACATTTGACACCACAAGCGATACCGAAGTCCTTATCAAAGGATTTTCAGAATGGGGAAAAGAAATTTTACCCAAACTGAATGGAATGTTTGCTTTCGCAATCTATGATGCAAAAAACAATACTGTATTTTGTGCCCGAGACAGGATGGGTGTAAAGCCATTTTTCTATTATTGGAAAGATGGAAATTTTGAGATTTGCAGCCAGTTAAGGCCGCTTATTAATCTTGAAAGTAAAATAGCTAAAGAAGCTGTTTCAATATACTTAGACTGTGGCTACATACCAAGTCCCTACTCAATTATTGAAAACATTTATAAATTACCGCCAGGTAATTTTATGGAAATAGATTTGGAAAAGAAAATAAAAACTATTTCTGAATTCTGGAATCTGAAACCTGTCAAAATCAGAAATATTTCATATGATGAGGCGAAAAAAGAATTACACGAACTGCTCATAGACGCCGTAAAAATCAGATTGCAATCAGATGTGCCTTTGGGAGCTTTTCTTTCCGGAGGGATAGATTCTGCACTGGTATCAGCAATAGCTTCTAAAATCTCTAAATCGCCTGTCAATACCTTTACCATTGGATTTGAAGATCCAAAATTTGATGAAAGCAAGGTTGCCGCACAATTTGCGGCAATTATAGGCTCCAATCATACAGAAACGATATGTGGGCCAAATGATGCGCTGGAAATGATGGCAAAGTTTGTAAAGGCTTATGATGAGCCTTTTGCAGATAGTTCTGCATTGCCATCTTTGCTACTTAATTCCATAACCAAGCAACACGTAACAGTTGCATTGTCAGGAGATGGCGGTGATGAAAGCTTTATAGGATATTGGCATCTCCTTTTAGTAGAAAAATTCAAGAAAATCGCCTTTATTCCTTACCCAATAAGAAAGCTTTTGAATAAGTTTAACTGGCATAAGGTGCTAAAAACTAGGCCGGAAACTATCAAAGGGATTTTAGGAGCTAAGGACGAGAATGAACTAATAGTTAGGATATTCACATCATTTGATAGCCTCCAGAAAAACCAAGATTTAAGTTGGATAAAACATTATAAAATATTCGAAAATCTGGCTAAAGAGCCTTTACAGAGAGCAGCAGATTTGAATATAAAATTGTGGCTTGAAAACGACAGCAACGTTAAGGTTGATAGGGCTAGTATGGCTTCATCAGTTGAAGTAAGAAGCCCTTTTTTGGATTATAGAATTATTGAGTTTGCAAGAACCTTACCTTTACAGTATCGATATAAAAACGGGATTACAAAAAAGATTGTACGGGATATACTATCAGAATATATTCCTGAAAGCGTATTCAATCAACCCAAAAAAGGTTTTGCCATTCCTTTAGGAAACTGGATAAGGAATGAATTGAAAAAAGAAATAGTTGAAAATCTGAATGACGAATTTCTATCTTCTGTACCTAATTTGGATGTTCAAAAATTCAAAAAACAGATGAACCTTCATATGGAGAATAAATACGATTATTCTTTTAGCATTTGGAAATTATTTGTTCTATCTAAATGGTATAAAGAATTTAATTTTAAATAATATCCATGCAAAAGAGACAAAAGATAACGTTTAATATAATATTTATTCTTCTATCCCTTGTTGGGACATTATTTTTAACGCCTTACAAATTCGAATACTTTAAGGAAGATTCCAATTTTGTATTGTCAATTTTGGCTTTGGTAAATGTTGTTGTTTTTTTAACAACAGCCAGAAAGTTTTTTTCTTCCTGGATTCGGTATGATACCTTATTTCTTTTGGGCTTTCTTATTGTGCATTTTCAAATTCCATTTTTGGCCAGTATTGGTGTCGAACCCGAAGACCCTTCCTATACATGGATTAACAAGATGGTTGTAAATTATGCTACCTGGCTCAGTGCCTTGGTTCTGCTATTATGGCTTTTGGGTTTCCTCATTTATTTAAATAAAAAGAAAAAAATTAAAAGCAGTATTTCCTATAAGATCGATACTAAAAAAATAGATAATTTATTAATAATTCTGTTTTTTTTATTTGTGGGTCTGGTTGGAAAAGAATTTTTAAGTGGAAGCTATGATGGCGGAGATAACTGGGGAACCGGTGCTAATTATGCTTTCCTGCTTTTAAGTGTGACTTTATACTTAAAGATAATTTATTTCTTTATCAATCATCAGGATTTAAAAATCACAAAAAATAACTTCATGTTTGTGATGATGAAAAATAAAGTTTTTATTTTCATTTTAGTTTTCTATGTTTTTATTTTTTTAGCAGCAGGAGATAGGGGTCCGGTAATGGAAGTAGCTTTGCTTACTATGGGAGCTTACTCTATTTATCAAAGAAAGATACCATTGAGTGTCTTTTTTATAATGGTGTTTTTAGGAGCCTCCATATTTACGGTAATAAGCTATGGGAGGAGTGATGACGCCTCCAGTCGAGATAAAAACATTTTAGAGCAGGGATATACAAATCTTCAGAAAAGCGATACCGGCTTTAATCCCACAAATGAATTGGCATCAAGTGGAAGAATCTTGTATAGAGCATTAGATGCAGTACCAGATAGTCACCCTTATTTATACGGGGCAACAATGTTTTCAGATATTATCGGTGTGATTCCTTTTGGCGGTAGCGTATATATGGAAATGACGAATCTTCCTGATATGTATAAATCTTCATCCTATTTTTTTACGGTTCTGGGACAAGGGAATTTTTTTACGTATGGTGAAGGCTCGGAAATTATTGCTGATATATATATCAATTTAGGTATTTATGGTGTACTGATAATCATGTCATGTTTTGGCTATTTTATAGCCTATCTGACATTCAATGCCCATAATTCAAAAAGTCATAGGATCATGATAGTTTATTTATTGCTGATAATTGGAGCAATCTATATTAACAGATCCAATTTTTTAGACCCGCTTAAGATTATATTTTACGGTCTGATTATCGATAAATTTCTAACAAAGCGTTTGATAAAATAATATGAAGCATAGAAAAGAATGTGTGTTTTTAGTTAATACGCTCGATTCAGGAGGCATTGAAAATTATTTGTTGCGATTTTTGAATTATTACAATGGAGAAATAATTCCTACGGTAATATGCAAAGGGGATGCATTTGGAGACTTGGAAAGTGACTATAGAAAAATATCGAATATCCAATTGGTAAAGATAAAAGTGGGCTATGTTGATTTTCAAGCGTATAAACAACTATATAGATTCTTTAAACAAAAAAAATATGATGCGATAGTTGACTTTACAGGAAATTTTGCCGCTCTTCCTTTACTTATGGCTAAATATGCCGGAATCAAGAACAGGATAGTTTTTTATAGAGGCGCCACAAATCATTTTAAAGAGAACTTTTTAAAAAATGCATATAACAATTTTTTGAATTTCCTGATAAAAAATAATGCCACACATATTCTTTCAAATTCTAAAGCAGCATTGCGTTTTTTCTTTAATAAGAAAGAAGACTCAAGATTTGAAGTTATTTATAATGGAATTGATGCCGAAAAATTTTTAGACTCTGATAAAAACTTAAGAGAAGAACTTGGCATACCTGATAAAGGATTTGTAATTGCCCATGTAGGAAGATATACTGAAGCAAAAAATCATCAAACCATTATTGAAACGGCGGTACAATTATGCCAGCTAAATAAGGAAGTATATTTTATACTCTGTGGCAGAGATGTAGATATTTCCCTAAAAGAAAGGGTTGAAAAGGAAAAGCTTTCAGACAGAATTAAGTTGTTGGGATATAGAA
Source organism: Flavobacterium sp. 38-13 (assembly GCF_001899155.1). Classification (NCBI taxonomy): domain Bacteria; kingdom Pseudomonadati; phylum Bacteroidota; class Flavobacteriia; order Flavobacteriales; family Flavobacteriaceae; genus Flavobacterium; species Flavobacterium sp. 38-13. Next base: position 127,120 of record NZ_MKVG01000020.1, on the reverse strand, counting down.
AAGACGTAATTTCAGTTTTAAATTCTTCAAATGCGTTCTATTTCCCATCTTTAACTGAAGGTCAGCCAAACGCTTTATTGGAGGCTTTAATTACAGGGCTTCCCTTTGTAGCATCAGACATTGATCCCATCAAAGAAACCATTCCTGAAGAATTTCATAATTATTTAGTAGAACCAACAGATGTTTCCGGTGCCATAAACAGACTTCAGCAAATTTTTGAAAATGAAGAAATAAGAAAGTCGCTAAATTTGAGCGTATGGGCAAAGGAGAACTATGAGCCGGGTTATTTATTCAATAAATTTTACAGCAAATTATAATGGATCTAACTTTTGTTACAGAATGTCGTTTCTATAAAACCCCGGACGGAAAATATTATGCCGATGATATGTCCTATACCAATAGTTTATGGGAGCGATATCTGAAAGAATTTGACAATATAAATGTTATAGCCAGAGTTTTTGAAACTTCCGAAAAATTTGATGAGTCTTTTCTTGTTGACAATGTGAATTTTTGTCCAATACATCCTTTCGATAGTATTTTCTCATTTGCAAAAAATAGGAGCAAAGTAAAAAAAGGGCTGCGTAAATATCTTTCCAAAGACACAGTGACAATAATTCGTGGAGCCGGTCCTTTAGGATATATGGCTACAGGTATATGTAAACAGCAGAAAATAAATTTTGGGATTGAAATTATCGGAGACCCTTATGAAGTTTATGCTCCGGGAGTTGTTACGCATCCATTACGTCCGGTACTCAGAAAATTATTTACCGATTTTCAAAAGAAAGCAGTCAGAAGAGCTTCTGCTGTAATATATGTTACGAAATATTCGCTTCAAAAAAGATATCCGGCTCTTTCAGGAGTTTACACAACTTTTGCATCTGACGTTTTTTTAAATGAAAAAAAAATCGCTACACAGCATAAAAAGATTTCAATAGAGAATGGGAAGCCAAACTTGATTTCTATAGGTTCTTTGAATCAGATGTATAAATCTCCGGATATACTTATCAAGGCTGTGAAACTATTAAAAGATAAAGGCATTCAGGCACAATTAGTATGGCTTGGAAATGGTAAATTCCAGCCTGATATGGAAGAATTGGCAAAGAATTTAGGATTAGGCGATGACGTGATTTTTCCTGGTGCAGTTTCTTCAGATGAAGTGACACGATTTTTAGATGCATCAGATATTTTTTTACTTGTTTCAAGAACAGAAGGTCTTCCAAGAGCGGTAGTGGAAGCAATGGCAAGGGGACTTCCTTGCATTGGTACTAACGTGGGAGGTATTCCTGAATTGTTGCAAAAGGAAGTATTGGTACAACCTGAAAGTGCTGAAGAAATAAGCGATATGATTGAATATTTTTTAAGTAATGCTGATTTTTCGAATAATCAGGCTGCAATAAACTTAGAAAATTCTAAAGATTACTCTTTTGAGGTTTTAGATTCAAAAAGAAGCGATTTTTATAGGTTTTTAAAAACCAATCATAAATAAGCCATGAAGAAAAAATTTCTTATAGTTACGACAATTTCAGATTCCTTACCCTTTTTTAGAGGACAAGTGAACGTTTTAAAAGAAAATTTTGAAATAGAATTGGTTTCATCACCAGGCCCACATATGAACGACATGTGTGCTCAGCATTCTGTGGTCGGGCATCCGATAAAGATGAACAGGGAAATCTCCGTATTTGCAGATGTAGTAAGTCTGATAAAATTGATAATGCTTTTTATCAGGACAAAACCTTTCTTAGTTCATGGAAATACTCCAAAAGCGGGTCTGTTGTCAATGATTGCTGCCTGGATAACGAGAGTTCCTAAGAGAATTTATTATGTACATGGTTTAAGATATCATGGAGAATCAGGTACAAAAAAGAAAATTCTAATGCAGATGGAAAAAATTTCATGTGCTTTGGCAACGAATGTAGTGGCTGTGAGTGAAGGTGTGAAAAAAGTACTAATTGAAGATAAGGTCTGTAAAAAGGAAATACAGATAATATGGAATGGAAGTGTAAACGGACTCAATATGGTATATTTTGACCCGGATCCTATTGATGAATCTCATGTCAAAAGTGATTTTAGTATTGAAAAAGATGATTTTGTATTTGGATTTATTGGCAGGCTGGTAGGAGATAAAGGGATTAATGAATTGGTTAATGCTTTTAAAAAGATTAACGCTGAAAATCCAAAAACGAAGTTACTATTGGTTGGAAATTTTGAAACTACGCTCGATCCTTTAAAAGCAGAAACATTGCTCGAAATCCAAAATAATAAAAATATTATCCATGCAGGGTTTCAAAAAGATGTAAGGCCATTTTTTAAAGCAATGCATGTTTTTACTTTTCCATCCTATAGAGAAGGTTTTGGAATCGTGTTAATGGAAGCTGGAGCTATGAATATTCCTTCAATAGCATCAGATATCATAGGCTGTAATGAGATAATAACCAATAATGAGAATGGATTTTTAATAGAAAGCAGAAATGAAAGTGCATTATATGAAAAGATGAAATTCTGCGCTAGTAATCCTGAAATTCTAAACAATATGACAAAAAATACAAGGAGTTATGTTTTAGAGAGATTTGAACAACAGTTGCTATGGAAAAAAAGCCTAGAAGCCTATAAACAAATTTGCGGGTAAAAAAGAAAATAGAACGAATAATGTATAAGAGTTTTTTTAAGAGAGTAATAGATTTTATGGCAGCTTTGGTCGGATTGCTAATCTTGAGTCCTATATTTATTTTGGTGACTATTGGTCTGTTTTTTGCAAATCAAGGAAAGCCTTTTTTCTTTCAGGTTCGACCAGGAAAGGGAGAGAAAGAATTTAAAATCGTGAAGTTCAAAACAATGAATGACAAAAAGGACAAAAATGGCAATTTGCTTCCTGATGCAAAACGTCTAACTAAAATAGGTAGCTTTGTTCGTAAAACATCAATGGATGAAATTCCACAATTGATTAATGTATTGATTGGCGATATGAGCTTAATTGGACCAAGGCCATTGTTGATGAGGTATCTTCCGTTTTATACAGAAAGAGAAAGGCTAAGACATACGGTCCGACCTGGAATTACAGGGTTGGCACAAATAAATGGGCGAAATACGGTTAAATGGGATGACAGACTTGCCTTTGATGTTGCCTATGTTGAAAATATGAGCTTTAAGCAAGATTTGGAAATATTATACAAGACTGTACTAAAAGTTATCGTGTCAGAAAATATAGTGGTAGACCCTGAATCCATAATGCAAAATTTAGATGACGAAAGAAAATTATAATATAAGGTTTGCTAAAAAAGATGATGTTGCCGAAATAGTAAAACTTGTTCGGACTTCATTTAATCAAAATTATCTTATCCCTTCAATTTACAGGGGTAAAGGAATCGAAAAATTCGTTTTGCAGGAATTAGATAATCCTTTCTCGCCTTATAGATATTTCGTTCTTATGGATGAGGATGAAATTGCTGGATATGCAGAATATAAAATTTTTGAAAGCGCATCAATGGCTTTTCTAAATATGATCTCCGTAAACAATAAATATAAGAATAAGGGGATAGGTAGAAAGTTATTCGACTATACCAGAGTCTTTTTCTTAGAAATGGGACTTAAGGCAATTCAATTAGATGTATATGAAACTAATAGCATAGCATTAAGCTGGTATTCTGGTTTGGGTTTCAGACAATCAAACGCGGTTTCTTTTTTTAAAATTAAATTGAAACAGGAAGTCAACGAAATACAACATAAGCTTTACATACAGAATTATCCTCAGTATAAGGAATTGCAAAATACATTTGGGTTTTATTTTTTAGACCTGACCCTTGCGGGCGAAAGCATAAGGCTTGGAGTAATTGAACAAGATCTGATAATAAGGGGAAGCTATACACAGGCATTGGAAGAACGTTTAACCCATTTTTCTAAAATATTAGGATTTGAGAATGTCTATTTTATTGGAACAGGTATCCAATCTGGAACAGGTGAATTTGTGGATAAAATTATCCGTATGGAATTAAACATAAAATTATGATTACAAAGAAAGCGCAGAATCAGAATCATTTAAGACGAGAATGGAATTACACAGCATCTGCTAGGGATGCATGGAGTGATATTATAGAGAAATATAAAGTCTTGCATCCTAATGGAAGAATACTGCTGCCGTCTTATATTGGCTGGTCAGCAAATGAGGGAAGTGGTATTTTTGATTCGGTTGTAAAATCAGGAGTTAATTATGATTTTTATGAGTTAGGACTGCATCTCGAAATAAACTTTGAAGATTTAAAACATAAAATAGATGAACAAGAAAATCAGCTGGTTTTGCTGGTTCACTATTTTGGATTTATGGATTATCAATACGGACAGATAACGGATTGGTTATTAGAAAATAATGTCTTTTTTGTAGAAGATTGTGCACATGCCTGGCTGACAGATCTTATAGGTGGTGTTTGTGGAAGAAAAGGAGCCTTTTCATTCTATTCTCTTCATAAACTGCTGCCGGTTTCTGAAGGAGGGATTATGGTTGATAATCTTCCAAAAGAAAGAGAAGTGGAGAGAATGAACCCATTTCTTGATTTAGGCTATGATTTGTTGAGTATATATACAGTCAGAAGAGCAAATTATAGTTATCTGGCCAGTCTTTTAAAAGATGTGAAAGGTATAGAGGTTATTTATAAAAACCTTGAAGAGGGTATTTGCCCTCAGACTTTGCCTGTAATCGTTGAAAATTATGATAGGACAACATTATATCATAAAATGAATGAATCAGGATTTGGAATGGTAAGCCTCTATCATACAATGATTCATGAACTGGAGAATTCCTCTTCTCTAGCAGCGACTGTTTTAGCAAAAAAAATAATAAATTTTCCAATACATCAGGATATAGATAAAAATGATATTGATGAAATGGTGTTGGAATTAAAAAAAATACTTAATGCTTAACGTTTACAGGTTAGATAGCGAGGAAAAAAGCAAAGATTATGAAGGTTTGCTTTCACGTTTTGAAGAAAGAGAGCCTTATTTTTCTTCCCGATATATGAATATATTTAGTGGTGGATTTGAGAACCTGATCTATTTTTTGTTTGAATCAGATGAAACCGGCGCAACTATACTAATGCCAGGTTATCTCAAACCAATAGTTATTGGAGGAGAAAGAACATCCTATTTTGATTTTATAACACCTTATGGCTATACAGGACCGCTATTTTCGCCAAATATTTCTGTTTCGGATATTATGGAATTTTGGAAGTGTGTTGATCAGTGGTATGCCGATAATAATGTTGTGACAGAATTTGTAAGATTTAATTTGTTGGGAAATGAAGCTCATTACTCAGGCAATGTATTTCCGACAATGCTGAATATTAAAGGAAAAATCCTTGATGAAGAAAACCAATGGCGCGATTTTGACTATAAGGTTAGGAAAAATGTCAATAAGGCAAAAAGAGAAGGTCTTACAAGTAGAATTTATTTTAGAGAAATTAAAGACGAAGAAATTCTTGAATTTCACAGGATTTATATACAAACAATGGAAAGAACTAATGCCAATGCTAGTTTTTCGTATTCATTTGAACAATTTAAAACCTTTATAACCCAAAACAATAATGCGGCCATTTGTACAGTTTATTTTGAACAGACGCCCATTTCCTCCGAATTGCTTCTGATTTCAAAGGACTCTATTTTTTCTTTTTTAGGAGGTACCAATGAAGAATATTTTCACAAAAGGCCTAATGATTTTCTCAAGATTGAGGCATTAAATTGGGCCAGGAACAATGAAAAGAAATATTATGTGCTTGGCGGAGGGTATGGTTTTGAGGATGGGATATTTAAGTATAAAAAATCATTTTTTCCTAATGATGTTGTGAATTATTTTACAGGCCGGAAAATAGTGAATAATGATGCATACAATCAGTTAGTAGAAAAAGCGAATAATTTCAGACTTGCAAAAGGGCTTGAAAAATTAGAAACTAACGATACTTCTTTCTTTCCATTATATAATAAATTAAATTAGGTATAAATGATTTTCTAAGTTTGTCTGTAAAATGAATAAAAGAATTTTTGATGTCATTCTCTCATGTGTCCTTTTGCTTTTTTTTGCAATATTTATTGGTTTGGCATGGATAGGAGCATCTATTGATACCCGGTCAAATGGTTTCTTTATTCAGGAAAGAATTGGCCAATTTGGAAAGCCATTCGCTATTTACAAACTGAAAACCATGGATAAATTAAAGAGAATTTCCGATTTTGGATATTGGTTGAGAAAATCAAAAATAGACGAACTCCCTCAGTTGTGGAATGTACTAATAGGGGATATGAGCTTTGTAGGACCAAGACCAGACATTCCAGGATATTATGACAAATTGGAAGGAGAAGAGAGGAATATATTGAAATTAAGACCAGGAATCACAAGTGATGCGTCATTAAAATACAGGAATGAAGAGTTTCTCTTAGCGCAACAAGAAAATCCTTTGAGATATAATGATGAAATAATTTTTCCTGATAAAGTGAAGATGAATTTAGAATATTATTATAACAGATCATTTTTGGGAGATTTAAGAATAATAATTAAAACTTTCATTAGAATATAAATAAAAATAGAATGGGTAATCAAAAAATATGGCTTTCATCTCCACATATGGGAGGAACCGAGCAAAATTATGTTAATGAAGCTTTTGAATCGAATTGGGTGGCACCATTAGGACCTAACGTAACCGGGTTTGAAAATGATTTGGAGAAATATATAGGGCAAGACTCTTACGTAGGAGCTTTAAGTTCCGGAACTGCTGCTTTGCATTTAGGTTTAATAATTTTAGGTGTTAAAGCGGGTGATGAGGTAATCTGCCAAAGCATGACTTTTTCGGCTTCAGCCAATCCAATAATGTATCAGGGTGCAACACCTGTTTTTGTTGACAGCGAAAAAGAAACCTGGAACATCTGTCCAATAGCTTTGGAAGAAGCGATAATTGACAGAATTGCAAAAGGGAATAAGCCAAAAGCAATAATTGCCGTACATCTTTATGGGATGCCTTATAAGGCAGATGAAATACATGCAATAGCAAACAAATACCAGATTCCGATTCTTGAAGATAGTGCAGAAGCTTTAGGAAGTCATTATAAAAATCAAAAATGTGGCACCTTTGGTGAAATTGGAGCATTATCTTTTAACGGAAATAAAATCATTACAACATCCGGAGGAGGTGCAATTGTGGCTAAAAACAGAGAGGTAAAAGATAAAGCTGTTTTTCTTTCTACTCAGGCAAGAGACAATGCACCACATTATCAGCATAGCGAAGTTGGCTATAATTACAGGATGAGCAATATATGTGCAGGAATTGGTCGAGGCCAAATGGAAGTGCTGGATAAACACATTGCCTTGAGAAGAAAAATGAATGAATTCTATAAGGATTATTTTAAAAATAGAGAAGGAATAACGGTATTAACAGAGCCAAATGAAGATTATTTCTCCAATCACTGGCTTTCAGCAATTGTTGTAAATCCTGAAAAAACGCAGGGAAAAACAAGAGAAGACTTGCGGTTGGCTTTAGAAAAAGGAAATATTGAGAGCCGTCCGTTATGGAAACCGATGCATTTACAGCCGATTTATGAAAAATATCCTTATTATGGAAAAAATATAGCCGAAAATTTATTCAAGAATGGACTGTGTCTGCCATCTGGATCTAATCTTACAGATGACGATAGGAACCGCATTGTTAATGTATTAGATGATTTTTTTAAAAATAACAATCTACAATAAGCTAACACAAAGTGAAGGTTTTTTTAATATAAAAAAAAATAAATTTAAGATAAGTCATTGATAAATGCTTAAAATTTTAATAATCACTTAACATTACTGTTTTTTGTATAACTTTGTACAAAATTGCAAGGACATTTTTTGGAATACCCTCTTCCCACCCCCAGAAAGGAGAAAATTAAAATTTTTGAAAATTGAGAGAATTAGACAAGGGAAATTTCACGTCTGATATGCGTAATGTTATATCTGGACTGAAATTGAGTTTTAGTTTTAAGAATTTGGGATATCTTCCCAGGTGGGTAGTTTTGCTGTTAGATTTGGGGATTGTTTTCGCGGCAGGACTTATAACCTATCTCATGCTAAAGGGAATTAAGTTGACTTATATTCCTGATGGCTATCTTTTCTATGGTGCCATACTGTATTTTTTAGTAAACATTTTTTTCTTTTGGGTTTTTCGTACCTACTCCGGAATCATACGGCACTCTTCTTATATTGATGCGGTTAAGATTTTCTTTGCGCAGTTTTGTGCCTTAATTACCCTGGTATTCGTCAATTTTGTATTCCTGTTGGATCATGACTACAAGATATTTTTAAATACGGGGATTTTTATCAATGGCGTTCTTTCGTTCTGTTTCCTGTTCTTTTACAGGATAGTAGTAAAGCAGACTTTTGAAAAATATCTTAGCATTTCCAGAAAAGAAGGGCAGATGCGTGCCTTGATTTATGGTTTTGATAACAATGCGATAGCGGTAGCAAATGCTTTAAGATCTGAAAATCCAAGCCGATTCAAGTTGCTTGGTTTTATTGATAAATTGAATCAGAATAGCTCAAAAAGAATTCTTGACCTACCAATTTTGCAGCTCAAAAGGCGTGTGCCGGTTGTAATGCGTTCTGTTGGAGCCGAAGCACTGATTATTGCCGATAAATCCTTGACAAAAGAAGAAAGACTGGCAATAGTTGATGAATGTTTGGAATATAACTACAAAGTATATACCATTTCTTTGATTACCGACTGGGAAAATCAGGAAGAAATATCCAAGAATATCAAGAGTTTTGAAATTCAGGACTTGTTGGAAAGAAAACAGATCGTTCTTGATATGAACTCTATTTCTTCACAATTACGAGACAAGACAATTTTGGTCACCGGAGCAGCCGGATCGATAGGAAGTGAAATTGTAAGGCAAGTAATCGGATTTAATCCTAAAACCATTGTCATTCTTGATCAGGCTGAAACACCTTTGCACAATCTTTCGCTCGAAATAGCCAATTGCAATCCCAATATCAGAATACATAATGTTTTGGCTGATGTAAGAAACAAACAGGTATTAAAGCAAATATTCAAGCTTTACCAACCGCAGGTTGTATATCATGCTGCGGCATACAAACATGTGCCTTTAATGGAAGAAAATCCGTCACAGGCTGTATTTACAAACATATTAGGATCAAAAATTCTGGCTGATTTGGCTCATAAGTATAAAGTGGAACGTTTTGTAATGGTCTCTACAGATAAGGCTGTAAATCCAAGTAGTGTAATGGGAGCCAGTAAGAGAATAGCAGAAAAATACGTCCAATCCCTGAATTATAAATACAGGAATGATGCCGAAAACAATGGCACAAAATTTATAACAACCCGGTTTGGGAATGTTCTGGGTTCTAATGGTTCGGTAGTGCCACTTTTTAAAAAGCAAATTGAAGAAGGAGGTCCGGTTACAATTACACATCCTGACATTATTCGCTATTTTATGACAATTCCAGAAGCCTGCCAGCTGGTTCTTGAAGCTGGAGCGATGGGTAACGGAGGCGAAATTTATATTTTTGATATGGGTGATCCGGTTAAAATTATCGATTTAGCAAGAAAAATGATCAAGTTGGCAGGATTTACGCCCGACAAACAGATAAAAATCAAAATAGTAGGTCTTCGTCCGGGAGAAAAACTCTATGAAGAATTGCTAAATGACACCGCAAATACATTGCCAACGCATCATGAAAAAATAATGATTGCAGAAGAGACTTTCAATGATTATGAGGCCGTTACATTGGCTATTCAAGATCTTATTGAAATTTCAGAAATTACTTCGAATGAAGAAATCGTAGCAAAAATGAAAATGATTGTTCCGGAATTTAAAAGTATGAATTCTATTTTTGAAACTTTAGACACTAAACAGGTAAGCCAAATATAGTTTTGGTTAGCGTGTTAAATGTTAAATAGTATCTTTGTACAAAAACTATATGAAACAATTGAATTATTTTAGGCCTTTAACCATACTTTTTTTATCACTTTTTATATTCTCGTGTGCTTCGAGAAAGAATGTAGCTTATTATCAGGATATTGACCAGCTTTCTAATCTTGAAAATACATCTTCATATGAAACCAAATTGCAGCCAGATGACTTATTGATGATTGTTGTCATGGCAGAAAATCCTGAAGTAGCTGCCCCTTTTAATTTGCCATCCGTAATTATGCAGTCAAGTACTGAATTTGAGAATCAGCAGTTGCGAATAAATAGTTACTTGATTGATAATAATGGATTTATACAGTTTCCTATAATTGGCGCAATCAAACTTGGAGGACTTACAAGAACTGAAGCGGTTGCAAAAATGAATCAGGAGCTTTCAAAATACATTGCTAAACCTTCTGTCAATCTAAGAATATTAAACTTTAAAATTACCGTTCAGGGTGAAGTAACTCAGCCAGGGGTTCATAATATCACAAGTGAGAGAATAACTTTGACTGAAGCTTTAAGCTTATCAGGCGATTTAACAGTTTATGGGAAAAGAGAAAATATCTTGATAATAAGAGAAAAAGACGGGAAAAAGCAAGCTGCCAGAGTCGATATTACAAAAGCAGATTTTTTAAATTCTCCCTACTATTATTTATCACAAAATGATGTGGTATACGTAGAACCTAACAAGACAAAAGTAAATTCTTCAGTTGTGGGGCCTAATACCGCTATTGTTCTTTCAGCTGTTTCATTATTAGTTACTATTATAGCCTTAACCGTTCGATAAATATTATGAATAATAATCAGGAATTATTGCAAGAAAATCAGGAGTCTGACTTTAGTATTCGTGAACAGATAGAAAAATATCTGGCGCACTGGAAATGGTTTCTGTTTGCGGTCATCATAGCCCTTACATGTGCTTTTATTTATCTTCGTTATGCAACACCCCTATACAGAGCAAGTACTACTATCTTAGTAAAAGATGATAAAAAAGGGGGGTTAGCCTCTGAATTTTCCGCCTTATCAGATTTGGGAATGTTTGGAGGTTCTAAAAGCAATGTTGATAATGAAGTTGAAGTATTAAGGTCCAGAACGCTTATTTATAATACGGTTGAAGAACTTAAATTAAACGTTCATTACATTAATCACGGAAGGGTAAAATCGGTTGAATTATACAAAAATTCACCTATTATTTTTCTCTTTTCACCTAAAGAAAAAAGAGATAAAAAATTTAAGAAAGTAATATTTCAGGTTCAGTCAGTCACTAATGATACCTATAAATTGTCTTATGGGGATAAAGAAATTGGAGCTTTTAAATACAACAGGCTAATTTCAACTTCATTCGGAAATATTTCAGTTACAAAATCGAACAGAAATAATGCTGAACCAAATGAAGAATTTTCAATTGATTGTGTAGTTTCTTCATTACCTAAAGAAACGCAAAGTTTTAAATCCAGGTTAAATGTAAATCCATTAAGCAAAAATACGAGCGTTGTAGAACTATCAATAGTTGATGAAGTACCGGAAAGAGGAGAAGATTTTTTAAATACATTAGTCGAACTTTATAATCAGGGCGCTAGTGAAGATAAAAACCAGGTTGCGGAAAAAACATCAGAGTTTATAGGACAGCGTTTAGACTATATAACGAATGAACTTACAGATGTTGAAAAAGATGTAGAGGGTTTTAAAAACCAAAATAAGCTTACGGATATTCAATCGGAAACCAAGCTTTTTTTAGAAAATGCTTCCGAATATGATAAAAAACGAATTGAAACGGAAATCCAATTAAATGTCATTGGTTCTATGATTTCTTTTCTAAAGAGTAGCAAGCCGGAAGACCTAATCCCTACCAATATACTTTCTTCAGGCTCAGATTCTGAAGCAGCCGGACTTATTGCGCAATACAATACTTTAGTGATTGAAAGGAATAGGATTGCAGCCGGAGCAACATTAGACAATCCGGTTGTCAAGAATGCCGACACGAAAATTAATGCTTTGAAAAGCAATATAGGGCAAAGCCTTTTAAGAATGCAGTCTTCTTTGACCATAAAAAAACGTAATCTTGATAAACAAGAAAGTGAAATTGGGGGTAGAAAAGCTCAAGTTCCCCGCTTAGAAAGAGAATTTAGGATTATTGACAGACAGCAGAAAGTAAAAGAGGCGCTGTATTTATACCTTTTAGAAAAACGTGAAGAAACTGCTTTAACATTGGCAGCTACAGAACAGAGTGCCAAGGTCATTGATGCCGCATTAAGTTCTGAAGTGCCGGTATCGCCAAAAAGGTCAATAATCTATTTAGGAGCATTTATTATAGGATTAATCGTTCCCTTTGGAATAATTTATACCAGAGACCTCCTTAATACTAAAATCAAGACCCGTCAGGAAATCGAAAAACGTTTGGCAATTCCATTTCTGGGAGATGTTCCAAAATCAGATTCCCATGAAGAAATGATCAATACCAACAGCCGCTCTGGTTCTGCGGAAGCCATACGTATTGTCAGGACTAACCTGGAGTTTATGCTGACCGGAACAAGTACTGAAAGAGGGAAGGTTATTTTTGTTACCTCGACAATTCCGGGAGAAGGAAAAACCTTTATTTCCGTAAATCTGGCAGGAACAATTGCTTTGTCCGGTAAAAAAGTATTGCTGGTAGGAATGGATATCAGAAACCCAAAACTGGCAGAATATATTCCAATCCGATCCGAAGGAGTTACCAACTATCTTTCAAAGCAGGATAAAGATCTGTCCAGCTATATAACCAAGTTGGATAATTTTGAAGATTTCCATGTACTGTCTTCAGGAGTCATACCTCCAAACCCGGTGGAACTTTTGATGAACGACAAGATAAACAAGATGTTTGCCGAACTTAAAGAGACTTACGACTACATAATCGTCGATACTGCTCCGGTAAGCGTGGTTACGGATACGTTACTTATTGCTAAGAATGCCGATGCGTTTATCTATGTAGTAAGGGCAAATTATCTTGATAAACGACTTCTGCACGTACCGGAAATGTTCTACAACCAAAAAAAGCTGCCTAACATGTCTTTGGTGCTAAATGCAACAGAAGTAATGAACAAAGGTTATGGTTATGGTTACGGTTATGGCTATGGAGCTGATGTTGAAGTAAAACCGTGGTATAGAACCCTGTTTAAGAAATAAAAATAAAGAAGCCCTTTTTAAAGGGCTTTCTTTTTTTAATTTGATTTTTCTTCAAAACTTGGCGACTCTGCGTCTTTGCGTGGAATAATGGTTTGTGAAGCTACTAAGCACAGGTAACTTAAAATTATACCCGGAAAAAATCGTTGCGTCTTATCCCTTCTTTTAAAGCGGCAGTGTCAGAAAAGGCAAGTTTTTTGTCAAAGCTTTTCAAGTGATTTTCATGATGCAGGTCAGATCCCGTAAAATCAATCATTCCCTTCTCAAGAAGCTTTTGAGCTACTTTAGCTACCGCTGAACCATAATATCCTACTGTCGACAACAGGTTCATTTGAAACATACAGCCTGCTTTTTTCAGCTTATTGTATTCCTCAAAATTGGTGTGATAAAAAATATAGCGTTCCGGATGCGCCAAAACAGGCTGATAACCAGCAATCCTGATGTCAAAAATAATATCATACAACTGCATTGGCGGATTGATATAGGACATTTCAACTAACAAATAATTGTCTTTAAGCGTAAGCAGTTTTTCCGATTCCATTAATTTTGAAAATGAATCATCCATCATATATTCAGCTGCGGCCTTAAAGGGAAGATTTACATTCTCTTTAGAAAGTTTTTCTGTAGTAGATTCACAAAGTGCTTCAATACCGCTTCGTGAATTATCCCAAATGTTTTTGATAATATGCGGAGTAGTTATAAACTGTTCGAATCCTATTTTCTGTAATGACTGTATAAGCGAAAGCGTGGTTTCGAAATTTTTGGAACCATCATCAATTCCCGGTAGCAGATGGGAATGGATATCGGTATAATTTTCAATCAGATCCCTAAGAATCGGTTTGTTTTTAGAAAAGAAAAGCAAAGTCGTGTGTTTAAAATTCGATTACAAATTTATAACATATATTTAATAATTAATTGTTTTTAAAACGGAATATAACAGAAAAAAATCATTTTGTATGATTGCTTTTGGAACTCTTACAGTCTGCAAATTAAATTACTTATTCCTATATTTGGCAAGCATATCAACATCGCAATATTTTAAGTCTCTACCACAAAATGGACAAAGAAATAATATTAAAAGCTGAAGGAATCTCAAAACAATACCGTTTGGGCAAAGTGGGGACAGGAACACTCAGCCATGATCTTAACCGTTGGTGGGCAAACGTTCGTGGAAAAGAAGACCCATATCTTAAAGTGGGTGATACTAACGACCGTACTTCAAAAGGCACATCAGACTATGTATGGGCTTTGCAGGACATCAGTTTTGAAGTTCAGAAAGGCGAAGTTTTGGGCATAATAGGCAAAAACGGAGCCGGAAAATCAACACTGCTTAAAATTCTTTCAAGGGTTACTGCTCCTACCACAGGTGTCATAAAAACAAAAGGACGTATTGCCTCTTTGCTTGAAGTAGGAACGGGCTTCCATAGTGAAATGACTGGTCGTGAGAATATTTATCTTAATGGAGCCATTCTGGGAATGACCAAAAAGGAAATCAGGTCGAAAATAGATGAAATTATAGAATTCAGCGGATGTCAACGCTATATCGATACTCCGGTAAAAAGATACAGTTCCGGAATGACCGTGCGTTTGGCGTTTGCTGTAGCAGCATTCTTAGAACCGGAAATTTTGGTCGTTGACGAAGTGCTTGCAGTTGGTGATGCAGAATTTCAGAAAAAGGCAATTGGCAAAATGCAGGATATTTCCAGAGGTGAAGGCAGGACCGTGCTGTTTGTGAGCCATAATATGGCAGCAGTAAAGAGTTTATGCACCAGGGCTGTTCTGATAGATAATGGAAGATTTGTTTTTTCAGGCTCACCGGAAAGCACCATTGACGAATATTTAAAAGCCGAAAAAAGTTCCAATGTTTTAGAAAAAGTATGGCCTTTGGAAAAAGCTCCCGGAAATAATGTTTGCAAACTCATCAGTGTCAAAGCCAAAACAGAAGAAAAGTCAATATTTATTAGTAACGACCTGGAAATAGAGTTTGTAATTGAAAATCTTGGTGAAGCCCCCAAAAAACTGAACATAAGCATGGTCGTATATTCCAGTGCTGAAGTTCCGGTTTTTAATGTGGTTTCAGATTCCTATAATTGTGAAAAAGGCAGGTATGTCATCAGTACCGTAATACCAAAAAACCTGATGAATACAGATACCTATTCGGTTAGAGTTCTGCTTGTGGAAGATTCTTCAAAACCGCTATGCAACGAATATAACGTACTGAACATTTCTTACCTTGAAGAAAAAAGAGATGTTGCCTGGTATGGAAAATGGATTGGGGCTATTAGGCCTCAAAACCTAATTGATTGGGATTTCAAAAAAATATAAGATGAACATTCTTAGAAAAATTAAAAAAAAACTAACAGCTCCCAAAGGCAATTTTTCCTGTTCTGTTTGCGGTAAGGATAACGTCAGACTGAATCCATTACCCGAGAAATATTTAAGGACATTTGCTAAAGAAGGATTTATCCATTCCATTTTTTTATTTGAAACCCTAAACCTTTTTGAATATTCATGTGCCAATTGTGCCGCATCAGACCGTTCGAGACTGTATGCCTTATATCTGAATGATTTCTTTTCAAAATCTAAAGAGATCAAAGTTTTGGATATTGCACCTACAGAACATTTGAAAAATTACCTTAACAGTAAGGTATTGGCACAAAATTACAGGTCGGCAGATTTATTTATGAAAGATGTTGATGACAATGTAGACATACAGGCAATGGATATTTATCCGGATAATTCATGGGATTTGGTTATATGTTCGCACGTTCTGGAACATGTTCCTGACGACATCCAGGCTTTGAGCGAAATCTATAGAGTGCTTAAAAAAGGCGGAGTTGCAATACTAATGGCACCAATAAACCTCGGACTCGAAAAAAGTTTTGAAGCAGAAAAGGATAAACACTATACGGTTTCTGAACGTTGGAAATACTTCGGACAGGATGACCACGAAAGACTATACAGTAAAAACGATTTTATCCAAAGAATTAAATCTGTCGGATTCAATCTGGAAGAACTGGATAAGGATTACTTTGGCGAATCGGTATTTAAAAAATACGGCATCACTTCAGGGAGTGTGCTTTATATCGGAAAGAAATAGAAAGATTGCAGCCTAAAAATGCAGTAAACTACCAAATCACTAATTCAGCATTATGAAAATTAGCGTTTGCATGATAACATACAATCACGAAAACTATATTCGTGACGCTATAGAAGGTGTTTTGATGCAAAATATAGATTGTGATATGGAGCTTATAATTTCCAATGACTGTTCTTCTGATACTACTGATGCTGTCATAAAAGAAATTATACAATCACATCCAAAAGGCTCGCTCATTAAATATTTTTTTCATGAGCAAAATCTGGGAATGATGCCTAATTTTATATTTGCATTAAAACAATGTTCAGGCGAATATGTAGCATTGTGTGAAGGAGATGATTATTGGACAGATGAAAACAAGCTTCAAAAGCAGATTGCTTTTTTAGATAATAATAAAGAATATGCCGGCTGTTTCCACAATGTTCTTGTCATTAACGAAATGGTTCCGGACTTTAAGCCAAAACCCTGGCGGGAATATGACAAACATGATTTTACGCAGTTAGACACATTCTCAAGACTGGCGCTGTTCCATACCTGTTCTTTTGTTTTCAGACAGCGTTTTTTAGAATTTCCAACGTGGTTTGAAAAAGTAAAAAGTGGAGATATGGCCCTGTTCTCCATTATTTCGGCAAAAGGAAAACTAAGGCTTATTGATGGAATAATGGCAGTTTACAGAAAAAATGAAAGAGGAGTAACATCAGGTCAGAAAATTATAGACTATCATAAAAACCGGATACGGCTAATGCGTTTTTTTAAGGCGCATTTTGGTGTTTATCAGACCCATTTGAATGAGATTATAGCCTATCATCGCAAAGAAATTATAAAGACATACAAGAAAAAAGTACTGAGTATTTTTAAAATTAAATAACCATTGAAAAGCAGCAGTCCAAATATTGCCATAGTAACGCCTTCACAGAATGCCTATTCTGAAACATTCATTCAGGCTCATAAAAATTTGCTTGACGGAAACGTTAGTTATTATTATGGAACGGCTTCAAATATTAAATTAGAAGGAAAAGGTGAGGTGCTAGGCGGTGCCAAAAAATTTATTGGAAAGGCAATAGATGCCGTTTCATCTAAAAAACTGCAGTCACAAAAAAAAGCCCTGCTCAATTCCTGGAAAAAAAACAGGATTGACGTATTATTTTTTGAATACGGAACAACGGCAGCCCAATTTATTGATGTCATAAAAGAATCCGAATTGCCCCTGATAATCCATTTTCACGGTTATGATGCTTCTGCCCATGCTACCCTAAAAGAATTTGAAAAGCAATATGCAGCCATGTTCGCTTATGCTACCTATGTAATAGTGGTGTCTGAAGTCATGCATAAAAAGCTTTTAGAACTGGGCTGTCCAAAAGAAAAAATCATAAAAAACATATACGGTCCAAACGATATATTTTTTGATTTGGAACCTGCTTTTTCAAAATCACAATTTCTCTCTGTTGGCAGATTTACCGGTAAAAAAGCACCCTATTATACCTTGCTGGCTTTTAATGAAGTGCTCAAAGAATTTCCGGAAGCCACTTTGGTATTATGCGGAGACGGCAATCTGTTAGAAACCTGCGAAAACATTTGCCGCTATTATCAGATAGAAAAATCCGTAAAGTTTGCCGGAGCTGTAACTCCCGAACAAATTAAAAATTACCTGAAAGAATCTTTGGCTTTTGTACAGCATTCCATCACGGCAAAAAACGGTGATATGGAAGGAACTCCATTGGCTGTTCTGGAATCGAGTGCGGCCGGATTACCGGTTATAGCATCCAAACATGCCGGAATACCCGAAGTGATTATTGATGGTGAAACTGGACTACTGTTTGAAGAGCATGATGTTGAAACGATGGCGAAACACATGAAATCTCTTTTAAAAGACAAACAGTTGGCAAAAGAAATGGGAGCAAAAGGAAGATTGAATATACGTTCCAACTTTTCAATGAAAAGGCATATTGATATACTGAATGGTCTGATTCTAAAAGCATCCAATTCGTGAAGCCGCAAGTCTCCATACTGATTCCGGTTTACAATCGGGAACATCTCATTGCAGAAACCCTTGAAAGCATCCGTTTACAGAGTTTTTCAGATTGGGAATGTATTTTGGTGGACGACCATTCAACAGACAATTCCTTTGAAATTGTATCGGCATTTATCAACCAGGACCCAAGATTTAAATTATATAAAAGACCTTCAGATAGGTTAAAAGGAGCCAATGCCTGTCGTAATTATGGGTTTGAAATGGCGCAAGGAGAATTCATAAACTGGTTTGATAGCGATGATATTATGCATCCCGAATTTATCCACAAGAAAGTCATGGGCCTAAATACCAATAGCGGGCTCGATGGCATCATTTCTAAAACAATGATGTTTGAAAATAGCATAGAAAATATCACGGGACGCGAAAACAGAACATTTCTGACTGAAACCACACTCGAAGATTTTTTAAAACTAAAGATTTCCTGGTATTTGCCGGATATTATGTGGAACAGGAATTTCCTGAAAGGAAAGCAGCTTTTTGATGAAAAGCTTCTTGCCGGACAGGACAGCGATTTCTATGCCCGGATGCTCATTGAACAGCCCAAACTTGAAGTTATTGATGAGTATCTTACTTATTATAGGAAACATCCGCAAAATATAACATCACACATTGATAACCGAAAAAACGCAAGACTAAAAATCTCGCACCTGTATAGCGTTATCCGATTGATAGCCTTGTTGGAAAAAAAAGGAAAGCTGTCAAAGGACCTGAAGCTGCATTTTTTTAAGGCAATGATGAAATATTTGCCCTATGTAATTTCAAGCAATCAGGACCTCAAAGCTTTAATGAAACTGCTGCGGAAACTGTCTTTTTTTGATTTTGGAATTTTTAAACGTTGGATTAAAATATTTTTAGCTTATTTTTCACTGAAAATTATTGGAAAAGGCGAGAAGCTTTTAAAATAACACCATGATAACCCTACTCTACCCATATCGAAACCGAGAAATACAGCGTATACAGCGTTCTATGGATTCGTTGGCACAACAAAAAGTACATAACTTCAATGTAGTGTTTATAGATTATGGATCTGAAGATGGAATTGCAGCAGAAGCAAAAGCTCTGGTTGAAAAATATGATTTTGCTTCCTATGTTTATCTGTACGCCAAAAACCAACCCTGGAATAAATGCAAAGCCTTAAACTATGCCATAAAAAAGCTGGGGGAAGGCTATTGTTTTGTTGCCGATGTCGATATGATTTTCCACCCTGAATTTACTTCTGTTTTGGAACAGTGTTTAGACGCATATACAGCCACTTATTTTCAGGT
Source organism: Flavobacterium sp. 38-13 (assembly GCF_001899155.1). Classification (NCBI taxonomy): domain Bacteria; kingdom Pseudomonadati; phylum Bacteroidota; class Flavobacteriia; order Flavobacteriales; family Flavobacteriaceae; genus Flavobacterium; species Flavobacterium sp. 38-13. The sequence goes on along the minus strand of NZ_MKVG01000020.1, from coordinate 107,625 downwards.
AGGGTTTCTTTCAGAAAGCGAAACAAAAAAGAATGTGGCTTTTGAATCCTACCAGGTTAACTTCAAAACCAATGAAGAAGCTACAGGAATGACGCTCTTTCCGGTTTCCTGTCTTAAAAAAATAAACGGATTTGATGAGTTTTTCCATTTTTGGGGAGCCGAAGATACGGATGTTCACAATCGACTGAAAAATGCAGGATGCAAAGTAAATTTTTATGATAAAAAGCTGTTGATGTTGCACCAATGGCACCCAAATTACCGTCAACGGGAAACCAAAACGCTTAATAAGGAATTACAACTTTCCGGAATTGTAGAAATAAACCAACAGCATCTGTTCCATAACCAAAAAGGAAACATAGTCCAGGTCAATCCAAAAGATTGGGGGCATATAATGGACAAGGCAGAATGGGAAGAATTGCAGGCATTTCCTGTCACTTTGTTGTCGAATGAAAAACAGCGGATTGATTATTTTCTTTATCAGCAATTACCGAATTCTGTGAATGGGATTCTGGCAGTAGAGATAAAAGAAAACCCTGTTCAAAACAATTTCAAATACAGGCTTAAGAAAAAAATGGGTAAAAAAGTTCCGCAATTTTACAGCCTAAAAGAAATCAATGACCAAATCCTGTTGCATATCGTTTCATTTTACCATACAAAACCCTACATTTATCAGGTCAAAGAAGATTTGAAAACTATCATTTTTAAAATAAAAACCTAAACCGGTTCATGTCCCAAAACGGAAATATCAGGCTTTTTTGGTGGAGCGAAATCCAGCTCGCCGGTAAGAAAAAGGAAAACTACGGAGATTTAGTAGGCCATTATTTAGTCGAAAAAATTTCCGGTAGGAAAGCCGTTTGGACACATCCTAAAAAACGTTCATTTTTAGACCGATTTAAAACCGTGTATTTCACAGCGGGAAGTATTCTGACACAAGTGAGTGGAGAATGCGTGGTTTGGGGAAGTGGCATTATTTCAAAAGAATATAAAATAAAAAAAGCCGTATTTTTAGCCGTTCGCGGACCGCAAACACGCAAGCATCTGATAGCACAGGGATATGATGTTCCGGAAATTTACGGAGACCCGGCGCTTTTATTACCGGTATTTTATAATCCGGAAAGGGAAGTGCAATATGATTTGGGAATAATTCCGCATTATGCCGATTACCAAATCGTTACAGAACTATATAAAGACCAAAAGAATGTTTTGATTATAGACCTGATGACCAATGATGTGGAAAGTGTGACCAACCAAATTTTGAAATGCAGAAAAATACTGTCTTCATCACTACACGGAGTCATAGTAGCCCATGCCTATCAGATTCCGGCAGTTTGGGTAAAGTTTTCCGAAAATGTTTTTGGAGACGGAATCAAATATCAGGACTATTTCGAATCGGTTGGAATTGAAAATTATACGCCGGAATTTCTGACGCAAGCTCAGGACAATAACCAGACAGAATTACTTTTTAGCCAAACAGATTCACTTCCGAAAGCCGAAAAAATCAAAGAATTACAAAATAAGTTGATGGACGTATGTCCTTTTAAATAATAAGTATGGCCAAAGTAATCTTGATATCACAACTCCCATTGCCTTATCCTAAAATAGGAAGCTGGACTACTCTGTATCAGAATTACCTGAATGGCGACCATGCGATTGATTATATCATTTGCGAACAGCCAGACGAACAATTCCAGAATGTGGAATACGGTATCGTCAGTCAGACGCTTACGCTCAAGCTCAAGAAAAAATATCAGAAGAATAATTACATCGGTTATATCGAAACTCTTGAGAAAATAGTACTATCAGGAGAAAAATATATCATCCAGATTGTCGATAATTTCGGAATAATCAAACCATTACAGGAATTTTTAGAATCCAAAGGGAAAAGAAACCAATGCTATATTCAATTTTTCTATCATGGTTTTGCTCCTTTTTATGGCAATTTCGAAAGCAGAAATTTCTATGAGTTTATAGACGAAATGGTACTTTTAACTCATGATAGCTATAAAGCACACAAAAACTATTACACCATATTGCCTTGCCGCTTTTCCGTATTGCATAACGGAATCGATAACAGCAAATTTTTTAAAGTTTCAACGGAACAGAAACAAAAGTTACGTGAAAAATTAGGACTGACATCAAAAACTGTTTTTATCTGGTGTTCACAGGACCGTCCTAAAAAAGGATTAGACCTGATATTAGATGTTTGGAGCCGGATTTATGAGAAACATACAGACTGTACTTTGTTGGTAATAGGTGCAAAACGAGATAAAACCTTTGCCGGAGTTTCTTTTTTAGGGAAAATCCCGAATGATGAATTGCCCCAATATTATCAGGCGGCAGATGCCTATCTTTTTCCAACCTTATGGCATGAAGGCTTCGGACTAAGCCTGATTGAAGCACTCCATTGTGGCTGCTATAGTATAGCCTCTGCTTTGGGCGGTGTTCCGGAAGTCTTACAGCATGGTGATTTAGGAAGACTGATTGAAAACCCCCATTTTATTGCCGAATGGGTAGATGCGATAGACGAATTTTTGTTGGAGAAGAAAGAATATCCTTCACTTCCCGAAGAACTCTATTCAAAAACAGCGTGGAATAAAGGCATGAACGAAAGAATTGCAGAAGCTAAAAAAAGTTTAGGACGATGAAAACGATAGTCATAATTCCAGCCAGAGGCGGATCAAAAAGATTGCCGGGAAAGAACCTGAGGTTGCTCGACAGGCTTCCGTTGATAGCACACAGCATCTTATATGCAAAAGCAAATTCGGATAGTATTGATGCCGTTTTTGTAAGTACTGACGACCCTGAAATAAAAAAAACAGCTCTTGAGTACGGTGCAGAGGTAATTGACAGACCGGCACATTTAGCGGGTGACCATGAACCTACAGTAACAGCATTGAAACATGTTCTTGAATCTTTAGAAAAAAGACCTGAAACAGTAATCCTATTACAGCCAACCAATCCGTTACGTCCGGAAAAATTGCTAAAGCAGGCTATTGAAATCTATAAAAAGGAGAAATGCGAAAGCCTTTTTACGGTAACACGCAGTCACCATAAACTTGGAAAAATAAATAACAATAAATTTGTACCGTTTAATTATAAACCGGGACAACGAAGCCAGGATTTAGAACCGCTCTACTTTGAAAACGGACTGCTCTATATCTGCAAATCCGATTTGATTTTAGAAGATACAATTATCAGCGAAAACGCCTATCCGCTACTGGTAGAACATGTCTTTGCCCAAGTCGATATTGATACGGCTGATGATTTTGATTATGCCGAATACATCTACCAAAAAAATAAATAAAACAGAATACGATATAATGAACCCCTACATAGAAATCGCAGGAAGAAAAATAGGATTGGATTATCCGCCGTTGGTGATAGCCGAAATAGGAATCAATCACGAAGGCTCGCTTGCCGTTGCCAAAGAAATGGTTGATGCGGCACACAGGGCTGGAGCCGAAGTTGTAAAACACCAGACGCATATTGTTGAGGACGAAATGAGCGGAGCAGCCAAAAAGGTTGTTCCGGGAAATGCAACGGTTTCTATTTATGAAATCATGGAACGCTGTGCGCTGAATGAAGCCGAAGAACTGGAGTTAAAAGAATATGTAGAAAGCAAAGGCATGATTTTTATCTCAACGCCTTTTTCGCGGGCTGCGGCAGAACGCTTAAAGAAATTTGATATTCCTGCCTATAAGATAGGTTCGGGAGAATGTAATAATTATCCATTGCTGGAGCATATTGCCGGTTTTGGAAAGCCGGTCATATTAAGTACCGGAATGAACACGATTGAAAGCGTCAGAAAAGCCGTTGCTATTTTTGACAAGCACAACATTCCCGTTGCACTTTTGCATACCACTAATCTATATCCAACACCTATTCATTTAGTGCGTTTTGGAGCGATGACAGAACTGCATCAGGCTTTTCCGGATAAGGTTTTCGGGTTGAGTGACCATACGCTAAATAATAACGCCTGCTTGGGTGCTGTGGCTTTGGGAGCTTCTATTTTAGAACGGCATTTTACAGACCACATGAATCGTACAGGGCCGGATATTGTTTGCAGTATGGATGAAACAGCCTGTAAAGAACTGATTACAGGCAGCAATGAAATCTGGCAAATGCGGGGTGGAAGTAAAGAACCCGCAAAAGAGGAACAGGTTACGATCGATTTTGCTTTTGCGACAGTCTGTTCTATCAAACCAATTGCAGCAGGAGAAGTTTTTACCAAAGAAAATATCTGGGTAAAACGTCCGGGAACCGGAAAAATACTCGCAGAACATTTTAATGATATTTTAGGCAAAAAAGCAACAAGAGCTATCGGGAACGATGAACAGCTAGTTTGGAATGATATTCAGTAAGCCGTGAAAAAAATACTTTTTCTTACAGGAACCCGGGCTGATTTCGGGAAGATAAAATCGTTAATCCAGATATTGGAAAAAGACCAGAATTTTGTGCCCTATATTGCCGTAACCGGAATGCACCTGCAAAAAGAATACGGTTATACACTTATTGAGATTGAACGCTGCGGTTTTAAAAACATCCATACGTTTTCGAATCATACCCACGAAACAACGATGGATCTCACGCTGGCAAAAACAATAGAAGGTTTGTCTGCTTACGTCAAAGAATGCCAACCGGACCTGATTATTGTTCATGGCGATAGAGTAGAGACTTTGGCCGGAGCCATTGTAGGTTCGCTTAATAATATTCTGGTGGCGCATATTGAAGGCGGCGAGATTTCAGGAACTGTCGATGAGCTGATTCGTCATAGCGTGAGCAAGCTTTGCCATATCCATTTTGTATCTAACGAACAGGCTGCCAAAAGACTGATTCAGATGGGGGAGTTGTCTTCTTCCATCTTTACCATCGGTTCTCCGGATGTAGACATTATGTTTTCTGAAAACCTTCCTGATTTGGAAACCGCAAAAACATATTACGATATTGGATTTGACAATTTTGCTATTGCCATGTTCCATCCCGTAACAACGGAAGCAAAATACATGATGGAATATGCAGCTAATTTCACACAGGCCTTGCTCAATGACAATCATAATTATGTGGTTATCTATCCAAATAATGATTTGGGCAGCAAAGCAATACTAGATTCCTATCAGCAATTAAAAGACAATCCGAGGTTCAGGATATTTCCTTCGCTTCGATTTGAATATTTCCTGACCTTGCTGAAAAATGCGCAATTCATTATAGGCAACAGTAGTGCGGGAATCCGGGAAGCTCCGTATTATGGCATTCCGATTATTAATATCGGAACGCGTCAGCAAAACAGGGCGATACATTCTGAAATTATCAATGTAGATTATAGTGTTGAAGCCATAAGCAATGCACTCAAGATTGTTGACGACCATACAGTTAATCTGGAAAAAGAAGATTTTGGTGCCGGAAACAGTGCCGGATTATTCCTCAATTCATTAAAAAATCAGGATATTTGGCAGCTGAATCATCAGAAGCAATTTAGGGATATTGATGTACAATAAAAAAATCTTCATATTACTGCCGGATGGCATTGGCCTGCGCAATTTTGCGTATTCTCATTTCCATGAATTAGGACAAAAAGAAGGATTTGAACCGGTTTTCTGGAACAATACACCTTTTGATTTGAAAACATTGGGCTATGAAGAAGTAAAAATTCACAGGGCTAAAACACATCCGCTGACTGATATTTATAAAAATGCCCGAAAACACATAGAACTAAACCTGAACATCCAAAAAAGTGGTGATTCGGATTACGATGCCTATCGTTTTCCATTTTCGTATAAAAACCTGAAAAGCTCTCTAAAGAGTATGGCCACTCGCGTAATTATTGCGGTCCACTCATCAGGAAAAGGATTGGAAAAAGTTCGGGAAAAGATTCAACAGCAGGAACGAAAAACCGATTTTTATCGGGATTCTTTAGCTACATTGCAAAAGGAAAAACCGGCCATGGTTTTCTGTACGAATCAGCGTCCGGTTCTGGCCATTGCGCCACTTCTGGCAGCCCGTGATTTAGGAATCCCAACGGCTTCTTTTATTTTTTCATGGGACAATCTTCCAAAAGCGACTATGGTTGTTGAAACCGATTACTATTTTGTATGGAGCGACCATATGAAAAAGGAACTGCTTTATTATTACGACTACATACGTCCGGAACAGGTTTTTGTAACGGGCACACCGCAATTTGAATCCCATGCCAACAAAGCGACTATTCAGTCAAAACAGGCTTTTTTTGAAGCAAATGGCTTGGATAGTGCAAAAAAATACATTTGCTATTCGGGAGATGATATTACGACTTCTCCTGATGACCAACAATATCTGGCAGACACGGCAAAAGCGGTCCGTGCATTAAATGCCAAAGGGTATAACTTAGGAATCCTGTTCCGTCGTTGCCCAGTCGATTTCTCTTCGCGTTACGATTCGGTATTGGAAACCAATAAAGATTTGATTGTCAATCTGCCACCATTGTGGAAAAAGATTGGAGAAGGCTGGAATACTATTCTGCCTACCCGGGAAGATGTGGTCTTGCAGCAGAACACGATTTTCCATACAGAAATGGTGGTCAATCTGGGTTCTTCAATGGTTTTTGACTATGTGTGCTATGATAAGCCTTGCTGTTTCGTAAACTATGATACCGATCGTACGATAGGAAGCAACTCATCAGTCAAAAAGATTTATAACTACGTCCATTTTCGTTCCATGCCGCATAAAAATGCCGTTATCTGGTTGGATAAGCCTGAGGAAATAGGTGACCGTATTGAAACTGGCTTACTAAATCCGGAATCGAATGTCGCTGCGGCAAAAGAATGGTTTCAAGTAATTAACGAACAACCCATTGAGGATGCTTCGGCACGCATTTGGGAAGCCATACGCAACATAATCCGCTAGAATATGTTCTTCAATTCCCTGTCGTTTGCTGTCTTTCTTCCTGTAGTTTTTTGTCTTTATTGGTTTGTATTCAAAACATCCAAAAAAGCACAAAATGCATTGCTGATTATAGCAAGCTACTATTTTTATTCGTGTTGGGACTGGAGGTTTTTGTTTCTCCTGATTTTCTCAACCGGACTGGATTATTTTACAGCATTAAAAATAGAAAACAGCCAATCTAAAGCTAGTAGAAAGACATGGTTTTGGATTAGCGTTGGCGTAAATCTCGGATTTCTTGGCGTATTCAAATACTATGATTTTTTTGCAGTTTCCTTTTCTGAATTGTTGAAAGGATTTGGTTTGCAGGCCAATCCGTTACTTCTCAAATTGGTTTTACCCGTTGGAATTTCATTTTATACCTTTCACGGACTTTCATATATCATCGATATCTATAAAGAACGTATCCGGGCCGAACGGAATTTTATTGACTATGCGCTTTTTGTAAGCTATTTTCCATTACTGGTAGCCGGACCAATTGAAAGGGCAACGCATCTTTTGCCCCAGGTAAAAGTCAAAAGAAATTTTGACTATCAGCAGGCGAAGGAAGGACTACATCAGATTTTATGGGGATTGGTCAAAAAAATAGTCATTGCAGATAGTTGTGCCCAATATGCCAATGCTGTTTTTGACAATTATGAAAACATGAACAGCCTGTCGCTTATGCTGGGAGCAGTTTATTTTGCTTTCCAGATTTATGGTGACTTTTCGGGTTATTCTGATATTGCTTTAGGAACTTCTAAACTTTTTGGTATCAACTTGCTCAAAAACTTTGATTACCCTTATTTTTCACGGGATATTGCAGAATTCTGGCGGCGGTGGCATATTTCACTTTCGTCCTGGTTTCGGGATTATCTTTATATACCGTTGGGAGGTAGTAAAGGTGGAACAGGAATGAAAATCAGGAATACATTTGTCATCTTTTTGGTAAGCGGCTTTTGGCATGGTGCCAACTGGACTTATCTGGTTTGGGGATTCTTAAATGCATTGTATTTCCTTCCGTTGCTCCTAAGTAAGAAAAACAGAATACATACCGGAAATATTGAAAATGTAAATCCGGTTCAGGCACTCAAACTGATTCCTCAAATCGGGCTGACGTTTCTATTAACGTGTTTTGCCTGGATATTTTTTAGAGCACCAACAATCACCGAAGCATTCGGATATATACAGAGAATGTTTACCAACTTGAAATTCAAAAGCCAGTATTTTAGCATTGAACGCTATAATTATGAACTGCTGCTCATGATTTTGTTGTTTGTTGGTTTTGAATGGTTCAACCGCTATAAAGTTGAACCAATTTCCGGACGATACGGCTATCTGAAAATTGCTTTAGCCATTGCGGTTTTATTGTTGTTTGGAGTGTATAGCGAGTATAAAAGTTTTATTTATTTCCAATTCTGATGAAAAGATTTCTGCTCCATCTGCTTAAGGTTTTTATCGGTTTTATAGCCGTTCTATACCTGTTGGATTATGCTTTCACGGCTGGATATGTAAATAGCAAACCCAGAAATAAAATAGCATTGGCCTATACCGGAAAACCTCAGGACTACGATGTAATTTTCTTAGGTTCGTCGAGAGCCAACAACCATTTTGTTCCGCAATTGTTTATCGATAAAGGCTATTCGGCTTATAATTTCGGAATGAGTGGTTCCCGATTGGAAGAGAGTGCTTTGTTACTGGAACTTTTATTGGCAAAAGGAACAAAAATTAAAAACCTTGTCGTTGAGGTAGACCTGAATATCAATTCCAACGGATTTTCTGAAGGTACCCGCGCTTATTTCTATCCTTATTTGAAAGAGTCGGTTCAGATTAGAGACTATTATAAAAATATAGAAGATTTTGACCAATTGTATTACCTGCCATTTTACCGCTATCTGAAATATGATGCTAAAATAGGAAGCAGGGAATTGTTTTTTACGATAGCGGAGAGACCATCAAAATCCTTGCAACGTCATGGTTTTTATCCGTTGAAAGGAAAAGGAAAAAACATGAAGTATGACCTTTCAAAATACAGTCCGAAGCGAAATACGGCTTATGAAAAGATTAAAAAAATCTGCAGGGAAAATAACATACGATTGATTGCTGTAACAACACCCATGTGCGAGAATGTAAAAAATGCTGCATATTTTGAAGATGTTGTCAAATTATATCCGGAAGTTCATAATTTTGAAGCTGTAGTAACCAGCGATGATTATTTTTCTTCCTGCGGACATATGAACGAAAGAGGAGCTACCGTCTTTACACAGTTTCTTTTAGATAAATTTTTTCAATGATGCACATAGCTTTTCTAACACCGGAATATCCTCATGAAAAGGTTCGCCATGCTGCCGGAATCGGAACCAGCATCAAAAATCTTGTTTTGGCTTTGCATAAGGAAGGAATCAAGGTTTCGGTTTTTGTGTATTCCCAAAAAACAGATGAAATTCTGGAAGAAGACGGCATAAAGATTCATCTGATACAACATAAAAAATACAAGGCTTTTGGTTGGTATTTTTACAGAAAGCACCTCCAGAACTATCTTAATCGTTACATTACAAAAGATAAGATTGATTTGGTAGAAGCTCCGGATTGGACAGGAATTACAGCCTTTATGAATCTGAATGCGCCTTTGGTTATTCGTTTTCATGGCAGCGATGCCTATTTCTGCCGTTTGGAAAACCGAAAACAGAAACGTAAAAACTTTTGGTTTGAAAAACTCGGATTGGAAAAGGCAAAAGCTTATATCGCGCCAACACAATTTGCGGGCAATCTTACAAAAGAGATTTTTAAAATCAAGGGCAAACTTATTCAAACTTTGCATTACGGAATCCAGCTTTCTGATTTTTCAAATGAAACGCCGGAGGATTTTGAATCCGGTCTGATTTTATATATCGGGACTATTATCAGGAAAAAAGGCGTGTTGGAACTTCCTGCTATTCTGGAAAAAGTTGTTGCAAAAAATCCGGAAGCACATCTTTTATTAATCGGTTCTGATTCGTATGATTTGCAAACGCAATCATCATCAACCTGGCAATTGTTGCATTCCATGTTAAATGAAACGCTAAAAGAGAAAGTCAGTTATTTGGGAAGAGTGCCTTATAATGAGATTCGGAAACATATCAAAAAGGTCAATGTATGCGTATTCCCGACTTTTGCCGAAACTCTGGGTATGGTAACGATAGAATGTATGGCCATGCAAAAGGCTGTTGTGAATAGTAATATCGGTTGGGCAAAAGAATTGATTATTGATGGAGAAAGCGGTTTTTTGGTACATCCAAAAAACCATACAGTATATGCTGAAAAAATAAACGAACTGATTACCGATAAAAATCAGGTGTTGCAACTTGGCAAAAATGCCAGGACACGTGTGGAGCATGTTTTTGATATACGAAAAACAGTCCTGCAAAATATTGAATTCTATAAGCAGCAGTTATGATTATTCTCTACCACCAAAATAATGCAGTAACACAGGTCTGGAACGATATTTTACAGGAAGACGTTCCGGTTCGCCTGGCTTCCATTGCAGATACGCTGTTTGAAGTAGCACATGCGTTTCCTGAATCGCTGTTGTTTTGGTGTCATGAATCACAACGCAATTATTTTAATAAGGATAGTGATAGTATTGCTGCTATTTTCCATCATAAAAAAATAATGGCTTTTTACAATCCGGCAAAAGAAAACTATTTTCCGGATACTATCGGATATGTAGACGAAAGCCTTTTTGCCAATCCAAACAAGAATGAAAAGTTCTCAACCTGGTTTGCCAGTGCTGCCATTGGCGGAATAGCTAGTGAAGTGCTTTTACGTTTAGAAAAAGAAATTGTGCAAGATAAGGATTTCGATTATTTCCTGCATTCTTTAGCGAAGCTATGGATGCCACACGGACTTTTGTGTTACTCGGAACCCCGATTGCTTTTGCATTCTAATACAGACTATAAAACTCCAAAAGCGACTACAAAAACTGTTTTCAAATTTGTACGCCAGCATTACAAGTTCCGATGGTTATTTCTTTTACGGCTTAATTACGTCTTGTACCAAAAATCGGGGCATTCAAGAGCCTTTTTTCAAAGCTTATTTTATAGTAAAAGAAAAACAGACGGCAAGCCTTTAGATACTCTTGTGGTTCAATCTTCAAGAAAAATTATAAACAAAGCAACGGTTGATGTTGTGATACCAACTATTGGAAGGGAACAATATCTGCACACGTTTCTATCTGATTTGGCAGTTCAAACCCAATTGCCACGAAAAGTTATTATTGTAGAGCAGAACTCTGCTGAGGGAAGCCAAAGCAATCTGGATTTTTTGAAAAATACTTCCTGGCCTTTTGCCATTTCGCATACGTTTACCCGTCAGGCAGGAGCCTGCAATGCCCGTAATATTGCCCTGGCGCAAATTGAAAGTGAATGGGTTTTCTTTGCGGATGATGACATTCGCATTGGTGAAGACTTTTTGGAAACGGCTTTCAGTCAGATTACCAAATACGGAAATGAAGCCAATACGCTTAGCTGTTTGCAGCTAAATGAAAAAACCGTATTCGATACTGTGTTTCAATGGAAAACATTTGGTTCCGGTTGCAGTATCGTAAAAGCCGAAACCGTAAAAGGACTCCAATTTGACTTGCGTTTTGAATTTGGTTTTGGTGAAGATTCCGATTTCGGAATGCAACTTCGAAATAAAGGATATGATGTATTGTACTTTCCTTTTCCCCAAATACTACACTTAAAAGCCCCAATAGGCGGTTTTCGTACCAAACCTGAATTGGCATGGAAAAATGAGAAACTACAGCCAAAACCATCACCTACAGTGATGCTTTACAGATTATTGCATCAATCAAAAACACAACTGCAAGGTTATAAAACGGTTTCTTTTTTTAAGTTTTATAAACACCAGCCTATCCGGAATCCATTTCGCTATTATAAAAACTTCAAAGCAAAGTGGGCAGTAAGCCTTTTATGGGCTAATAAAATTAAAAACAGCTAAGTTGTTTACCTGATTTATTCTGGAAAATCGACTCTTAAACATTATCTCTAAGAGTATAGAGAAATAATTTAGAGTAGAATAGGTCTTTGTTATATAAAAAAATAATATCTTTGCAGCTAAGATATTTAGTTGCTAATATAAATTAATATGAACGATTTACTCCAACAATTCAGATTGGCGAGCCGACAATATTCTGACGCTTCGATTTTTATGCATGAAGCAGTTGCCCGCAAAGCAGGCCTGGCAGGTTCTGATCATAAATACCTGGGACTTATTCTACAACATAAAGAATTGACGGCAGGTGAACTTTCTAAATTGACAGGATTGACTACCGGTGCTGTTACCGGATTAATTGACCGATTGGAGAAAAAAAAGCTTGTGAAAAGAAAATTTAGCAGAGACGATAGAAGAAAAGTAATCATCGTACCTGATGAAGAAAATGCCATGAAATTATTACAGCCACTTTTTGAGGAACTCCAACAAAAAACTACAGCATTGATTACTTCTTTTTCATCCTCGGAAATGGAATCCATAAAACGATATTTTTTGGAAGCCACTGCCATAATGAAAGAAGTAACCGATTCGATGAATCCTAAATCAGACGATTAAAATGGAAAATATTACGACAAGCTACCTGTCAAGAGCAGAGCTATGGCTCTGTATTACGACCCTTATTTATTTTATGATGAACGGGGCACAAATTTTTGAAACCTTGCTTTTTGTTCCAAAATGGACAGTTTCGCCACCGGATAATTTCAAACTTTTATTAGACGGACAGGGGAGCAGTCTGAAAATTTTCTGGATAGTGTTCCATTCCCTGCATGAAATTACTTTTTTGCTGGCGTTGTATTTCTGTTGGAAAATCGACCCGATACGGAATTGGCTTTTAGTTTTGCTTGCCATCCACATCGCTGTCAGGATTTGGACACTTTCTTATTTTGCACCTGCTATTATCGATTTCCAAAAAATAGCAATTGCATCCAATGGAACTAAAGATTTGCTCAGCAGGGTTAAGCTTTGGCAAACGCTCAATTATATACGGGTTTTTATTTTTGTAGCCGTTTCACTGGGATTAATACCGTTATGTGTTCGATTATTTAATATGCGTCATTAAATAGCATTGTTTCCTATGCAACGATAACAATCGATATATACAGGCTATGTACTTCCCAGCCTAAAGATTGGTATAGTTGTTTGCCTTCTTCAGTAGCTACCAGGACGTTTTTGGTAATGCCCTTAGCGAGTACTGTTTTTTCTAGTTCTTTTATGATTGTGGTAGCAAGGCCTTTTCTTCTGTGATTGATGTCTGTTATGATTCGGTCGTATACTGCTATATCATCAACAAGTACGACATGGCCAATAGCAACCTGTTCGTTATTCTGTGTTAGGATTTTGACTACGAAAGTTGAATTATAGTCGTAAAATTCGAATTTGTACTCAGTATCAAGATGACGATTCGGAAAAACCATTGGCTCTGAACACACCATAAAATAGCCTTGCGGTTGGAATGTCCACTTTTCAGAAACACGACCCTTTATTTCTTCAGGAGAGGCAAAGGTTTTTAGAAAAATCCAGGGTTCGTTGATTATATTAGAAAGTTCAATAAAATCCTCATTAAGTTCTGCAAATACATACCTTTCTTTTTGTTTCACATCCCCAACTTCAACTTTAAAACCAGATTTGTATGCAATCGGCAAAGGCAATTCTCTTGACAGCGACCAGGCGGTAAGCCATTTTTTGAGTATATCAGGAGAGTTGTTTTTCATAAGGCGTGGGTAGATATTTTAATTTTTCTTGCTAGTGTAAATAAAAAATATTTGAAAATCGTACTGTCCACTTACCGTCATCGGAAAGAAAAACGTAAATTATTTTATAATTTTTGTCAATGCCTATGTCAAAACAAGTGTTTTTTGTTTTTGATACTATCTTTAAGACAGGAATATTTACATCTTTAGAATAATTATATCCGAAATTTTCATTCAGATTTTCAAAATTACCATCGAGATTTTTTTCGTAATATAGTTTATTATTGACATAAGCTTGGATACTATCTTTATATTCATTTAAAAAATAAACTGTAAATGCGTCTAGATTTTTTTCTGCAAGAGGTTTGTCTCTATCGGCACGTTTTATTTTGTCGTATTGTAATGTAACAGTACCTGAACATGAAATGTTGCTTATCACTTTTTCAGATGGTTTGCAGCTCAAGAATAATGATGTCATTAAAGCCATTAAAAAATTATATTTGATTTTCATTTTTAGATTTTGTTTTTTTATTTTTCTTTCCATCAATAATTTCATTATAACTCGATATATCATCCGTATTATATATTTTTCCCATATAATGCGTTGTTCCGTGTTTTCTTCTGATTCTTTCTGCATAAACTATTCCCAGAATAATTCCAATAATAGAGATTAAGACAGAAATCCAAAGTAATTCTTCATTAGAAAAATAAATGGCTAAGGCGATAAAAAGAAAAATGATAAAGGGTGAAAGAAAAATTTTTACCCAATAGATTATTTCAAATAGTTTATTCATGAGTTTGATTGTTAAATATCTGATTTTAATGTTTATCGTGATTGTGCTCAAAATGGTATTTCATTAGGAATAATTATAAAAATACCAAGCAGTACCACTATACATTATTAGATTAAAAAGTAAATAAAAAAAATTAAGCTTTGAACCAAATAACCTATTCAAAATCATCAGCATAATAAAGAAATGTAAAAAGAGAGTTGCAAGGTAAAAAATCCATATTTCTTTTTGATAATTGGAGCTACTTGCATATCCGAGCATAAAACAGATAACAAACCAGATAGTTAGCATAATAAGAAATGTTACTATGCTTATTGAGATAAATTTTATTTTTTCCATTTTTCCATACCAGTACATACTATGTTTGTTACAAACCTAGGCGTTTTCTAAAATCTTTCGCTACAGAAATCTGTAAAAATGGTTAAAATTTTTAAATCAACTGAATTTAGGATTGTTTTTAAGATGACTACATCAGTTTATTATTTGAATGAAATAATGACTCCTAAATTTCTATATTTGTTCTCCTCAACCACAACCTATGAAATTCTCACTGATCATCTGTACCTATAAAAGAGCTACTCCTTTGTTGACTCTTTTAGAATCTGTAGAGAAACAGACTGTGTACCCTGATGAGATTTTGGTTGTGGACGGCAGTCCGGACGATTTTACAAAAGCAGCTTTAGAAGAAAAACATTTCAAAGGACTTTCTTATTTTAAAGTTAGCGAACAAGACCGCGGACTTACCCGACAACGAAATTTCGGAATTAACAGGCTAATGCAGGAAACGGAAATTGTTTGTTTTTTAGACGATGATACCGTTTTGGAGCCTACCTATTTCGCAGAAATTCTATCGGTTTATAAACTACATCCTCAAGCTTTGGGCGTGGGTGGCTACATCACTAATGAAACAACATGGCAGCAAACTCCGGCTGGATATAAAGCGAAGACAAATGAATTTTTGTATGATGGCTGGAAGCGCAACGACGGCTCCCGTTTTGTAGCCCGAAAGAAATTAGGACTTGACAGCAATGTAGCGCCCGGTTTTGCTCCGGAATATTCTCATGGCAGAAGCATAGGCTTTTTGCCACCATCAGGAAAGATTTATGAAGTACAGCAACTAATGGGCGGCGTTTCCTCATTCAGAAAAGAGGTTTTTGACAGGCTTCGGTTTTCTACTTATTTTGAAGGTTATGGTTTATACGAAGATGCCGATTTTACATTACGACTTTCCAATTTAGGAAAGCTATATGTCAATACGAACGCCAGATTAGCGCATTATCACGACGCTTCAGGCAGGCCAAATAAATATGCTTACGGAAAAATGGTAGTGCGTAACGGCTGGTACGTATGGCGGTCTAAATACCCGAAACCATCTGGTAAAGCCAAATTAAAATGGCATAGCATTACACTGTTGCTAACTCTAATCCGTTATGGCAACGTATTTACTTCCTCGCAAAAAAAGCAAGCCTTTACAGAAGCATTGGGAAGAACGGTAGGCTGGTGGAGCCTGTTTTTTAGCAAACCTAAACAGAAACTGTCATGAAGTTTGCCATCATCACCCACGTACCGCACATAAAAGAAAATAGCAGGCTTTATGCCTATGCGCCCTATGTGCGGGAAATGAATCTGTGGATAGACAATGTAGATGAAGTGCTTTTGGTAGCGCCAACAGCAGATTTACAACCAAATGCCATCCATTTGCCCTATGAAAAAGAAGTCCGGTTTATGGAAATTCCGGGTTTTAATGCCATTGGGTTGAAGGCAAAAATTTCAGCTTTGTTTAAAATGCCCAAACTGATAGCCGTTATTTATAAAGCAATGCGTGAAGCCGACCATATCCATCTTAGATGTCCGGGCAATGTAGGCTTGTTGGGTTGTTTTGTACAGATTCTTTTTCCAAAGAAACCCAAGACTGCAAAATACGCCGGCAATTGGGATTCTGAATCACAACAGCCGTTTAGCTATAAATTCCAACGATGGATTTTAAGCAATACATTTCTGACCAGAAACATGCAGGTATTGGTGTATGGAAACTGGCCCAATCAGACAAAAAATATCCGACCTTTTTTTACGGCTACTTATAGTGAACAGGATAAAAAAGACATATCATTACGGACTTTAGATGGAAAAATAAAATTACTTTTTGCCGGAACATTGGCACAGGGAAAAAGGCCCCTTTATGCCATACAACTGGCAGAAAATTTAATCAATAAAGGATTTGCCATACAACTGGAACTTTTTGGAGATGGTCCGGAAAGAGATAAATTACAGGAATACATCATTAAAAATAATCTACAAAACCCGGTTTTGCTGAAAGGCAACCAAACCAAAGAAAGTTTACAACAGGCCTATGAAGAAAGTCATTTTTTAGTGTTACCTTCCAAAAGTGAAGGCTGGCCAAAAGTAGTGGCAGAGGCCATGTTCTGGGGGTGCGTTCCGGTTTCTAGCCGGGTTTCATGCGTTCCGGATATGCTTGATTATGGCACAAGAGGAGTATTGTTAGAAATGAATTTGGAACAGGATAGTGAA
This sequence comes from Flavobacterium sp. 38-13, assembly GCF_001899155.1. Taxonomy (NCBI): domain Bacteria; kingdom Pseudomonadati; phylum Bacteroidota; class Flavobacteriia; order Flavobacteriales; family Flavobacteriaceae; genus Flavobacterium; species Flavobacterium sp. 38-13. Next base: position 90,686 of record NZ_MKVG01000020.1, on the reverse strand, counting down.
AATATAGCTGCTTTACTAAAAGCGCCGGAAGAATATAAAAACAAAGCCGAAAAAGCGATGCTTTGGTCCAGAAGATATACGTTGGATTATTTTGAAAGTGAAATTAAAAGTTTTTTAAAAAATAAATGAGAGTCCTGCAACTAATCGATTCGTTAGAAGCCGGTGGGGCCGAACGTATGGCGGTTAACTATGCCAATGGTCTCGCCAACAGGATAGCATTTTCGGCTCTTGCCGTTACACGCAAGCAAGGCATTTTGAAAGAACAGTTAGATAAAGCTGTTTCGTATACTTTTTTGGAAAGGAAACGGACTGTTGATTTCAAGGCTGTTTCCAGACTGAAACGCTTTGTGAAAGATAATAGTATAGACATCATACATGCTCATGGCACTTCCTATTTTATAGCAGTAATGCTCAAGATAGCCTATCCGAAAATAAAAATCGTATGGCACGACCACCACGGCGGAAGAAGTAGTCAAAAAGGATATAAGAATGCTGTTTTGAAAATGACTTCCCGCTTTTTTGATACTGTAATGGTCGTGAATCAGGAATTAAAAGCCTGGGCCGAACGTAATCTGGCAGTGGCTAAAGTAATATATCTTCCAAATTTTGCTGTGCGTGACAAGGTTGAGGAAAAGCAAACCACATTAAAAGGAACTGACGGTAAGAGAATCGTCTGCCTGTCAAATCTTAGATATCCTAAAAACCACGCCTTGCTTTTGGAAGCTTTTCGGGATTCCGGACTCCATAAAAAAGAATGGTCCCTGCATCTTATTGGTAAAGATTCTCAGGATGACTATTCTTCACATTTGAAACGTTTTATAAGCGACAATCGTCTCGACGATAGTATTTTTATTTACGGCAGCTGTTCGGATATCAGCAATGTATTGGAACAGGGAACTATAGGTGTCCTGGCCTCTGTCTTTGAAGGTTTTCCTGTGACGTTACTGGAATATGGAATGGCAGGTTTGGCAGTAGTTTCTACCAATGTTGGTTATTGTAGCGAAATCATACAAAACGAAAAAACAGGACTTTCTTTTACTCCATCAGATGTGGAAATGCTGACTGCACAACTGAAACGAATGGCAGACGACCAACAGTTGAGAAAATCCGTGTCCGAAGCCTTAAAAACAACAATAAGAGAAAGCTATTCTGAAGAAATTGTGATGAATGCCTTAATATTGCAATATCAAAACATTTTAAATGCAAAACAAAAGTAGACAGATTACCTATATCGGGCTTGTCTTATTGCATATTGCGATTGGCTTTGCAATATACTTGTTTCCGTTACTATCCAAGGTATACGGTTTGCTTACGTTGCTGATAGGTGTTGGCATTGTGATGAAGACTTCAAATAAGCACAATGAAGTATTATATATTTCGGCTTATATAGCCGGAAGCGAGGTTTTACTGCGAATGACCGGAGGAAATTTCCTGAATGAATTTTCCAAATATGGCGTAATGCTGTTTATGCTTATGGGAATTTTTTACAGTAGTTTTTCCAAAAATTCTATTCCGTATTGGATATACCTTTTGCTTTTGGTTCCCGGTGTGGTAATTTCTACCGTAACCCTGGATATCAGTACCGATGTAAGAAAGGCGATAACTTTTAATATTGTAGGGCCGGTTTGTCTGGGTCTCTGTTCAATTTATGCCTACAGGCGGAAAATTTCGTTTGCCGAACTCTCCAATGTTTTGCTGGCTGCGGTTTTGCCCATCTTGTCTACGGCCTGTTACCTGTTTATTTATTCTCCGGATGTTAAGGATGTAGTGACCGGTACATCCTCCAACTTTGAAACTTCCGGAGGTTTTGGACCTAATCAGGTTTCTACTATTCTCGGACTTGGATTTTTTATCTTTTTTTCGAGGATGCTCCTCAATTCTTCCAACAAGAGATACCTGTTAATCAATTTGTTTTTTGCACTTGTGCTCACTTTTAGGGCAATAGTTACTTTTTCCAGAGGAGGAGTAATTACGGGGCTGGTCATGATTGTTGTGCTTTTTGGAGCATTGTATACGATAGCCAATTTGCAGACCAAAATGAAATTGAATGTAGTGGTTATCCTGACTGTTCTGGCAGGAATCGGGGTTTGGGGCTATAGTTCCTTACAGACGAGCGGATTGATTGAGAAACGCTATGCCAATCAGGATGCTGCCGGACGTGAAAAGGAAGACCGACTGGGAGGAAGGGAACAAATTGCCTCAACCGAACTGCAGATGTTTCTTGAAAATCCGATATTGGGAATCGGGGTTGGAAAAAACAAAGAATACCGCGAGGAAATTACAGGTATTCGTGCAGCATCGCATAACGAACTGACCCGTATGTTGGCGGAACACGGCACATTGGGTATTTTTTCAATACTGATTTTATTTTTTACACCACTGGTTTTATATGTAGACAACAGGCATCATTTCTACCTGCTGTCCTTTTTTGTTTTTTGGTTCCTCACAATCAACCATGCTGCCATGCGACTCGTGGCTCCTGCTTTTATTTATTCGCTAACCTTACTCAAAGTATATTCTATTGAAAAACCTGCTGTACATAGGGAATAAATTATCGCAACATGGTTTTTCGGTGACTTCAATCGAAACTTTGGGACCGCTTTTGGAAGGTGAGGGCTATACGCTTTTTTATGCTTCTTCCAAAAAGAATAAGGCATTACGGCTGCTCGATATGGTATGGAGTACACTACGGTTAAGGAATAAAATTGATTATTTGCTCATCGATACCTACAGTACCTCCAATTTTTGGTATGCCTTTTTGGTCAGTCAGTTGGCTCGATTATTAAAGATAAAGTATATTCCGATGTTGCGGGGTGGTGACTTGCCGGGCAGGCTATCCAAAAATCCGGCATTATGTGCTATGATTTTTAATCATGCCTATAAAAATAGTGCTCCTTCGGGCTATCTTTTGGAACATTTCCAGAAAAAAGGCATCCAAAACATGGCCTATATTCCCAATACGCTCAATATGAGCAACTATAATTTTCTGAAACGGGAAATAACACAGCCCAAACTTTTATGGGTAAGGTCATTTGCAGCCATTTATAATCCGTTTATGGCTGTTGAGGTATTCCGTGAAATTAAAAAACAATTTCCTGAAGCATCGCTCTGCATGGTTGGGCCTGAAAAAGATGGAATGCTGGCAAAAACCAAAGAATTGGCGTTGAAATACAACCTGGATGTGAATTTCACAGGGAAACTTTCCAAAACCGATTGGATTCGTTTATCTGAGAATTACAATATTTTTATCAATACCACCCATTTTGACAATACACCGGTTAGTGTAATGGAAGCTATGGCTTTAGGTTTGCCTGTGGTGAGTACAAACGTTGGAGGAATTCCTTTTCTGCTGGATGACAAAAAAACAGCTCTTTTAGTAGATGACGGAAATACGGAAGCCATGATTAAAGCCGTAAAAGAGATAACTGAAAATAAGAACCTTGCAGAAGATTTGACGCAAAACGCCAGAGCAAAAGCCGAAAGTTTTGACTGGCAGCAGGTGAAGTCACTATGGAATAAAATTTTGTGTTAGCGATAGATTTGATATTACTAAAATAATGTTAAATTGCAATGCCCAAATCTACCATAGATGTTCTCATTTAAGAAAATACATTTTGAAATCTCGGAGCGCAAATTGCTTTTGCGGTTATTTGATGTATTGACGGTTATTTTGGCATTATACATAGTAGGACTGCTTTTCAAATTTGATTATTTCAGTATTTCCAAAGCTAATTTTTACTGGACGATTGTTTTAGGAATTTACCTGAATATTCTGGGAACCGTCTTTGAAATGTATAATCTGCAGACAGCCAGTAATCAGTATCAGATTATCAAAAGTATACTGCTCACTTCTTCCACGACAGTATTATTCTTTCTTCTGACACCTATTTTTACGCCGGTACTTCCATCCAACAGATTACAAATCATTTATTTTTTCCTGGCAATTACATTGGCCTTATTTGCATGGCGTATTTTTTATCAGGCATTTCTGGCTTCTCATCGTTTTTTGAAGCGGGTCGTTATGGTGTGCGACAAAAACCAGTTGGAAGAATTGGTAGCCTCGTTAGAAAAAGTAGACCCGCATTATAAAATACTGGGTTTCATCAATACAGATTCCAAAGGTGATACTGTGTCGAACCACGCTGGCGTGGCCAATATCGAAATTGCCGACCTGAATGGTTTTATAAGAAAAAATGGCGTATCGGAAATCGTTATTGCCTCGCAAAAAACAGACGGTATAACGGTTGATTTATATAACCGTCTTTTGGCTCTTTTGGAGCAGGGATTTGTAATTCGTGAATATACGCAGGTTTATGAAAATATTACACAGCGTATTCCGGTTCAGTATGTAGACAGGGATTTTTACAGATATTTTCCGTTTAGCCGAAGCAATCATAACAAACTTTACCTATTGCTGGCCCGACTTATTGAAATCCTGATTTCATTAGTTGGAATAGCTATTGGATTGTATCTGTTGCCGTTTATTTACGTCGCTAATTTTATCGGAAACAAAGGTCCGCTGTTTTATGTTCAGGAAAGAGTAGGGAAGAACGGAAAGATATTCCGGATTTATAAATTCAGGACAATGGTAAAAAATGCAGAGACAGATAAGGCTGTTTTTGCTACACAAAATGATAACAGGATTACCTTTTTCGGCAAATTTTTAAGGAAATCAAGAATAGATGAATTTCCGCAGTTTATCAATGTGCTCAAAGGCGACATGGCAGTTATCGGGCCAAGACCGGAACGTCCGTTTTTTGTAGAGCAGATAGCCAACCAAATGCCGTTTTATCAAACCCGTCACGTCATCAAACCCGGGCTAACGGGTTGGGCGCAGGTTAATTATTCCTATGGAGACTCCATCAAGGACAGCCTCATTAAGCTGCAATATGACCTGTATTATATCAAACACAGAAGTATTTTTCTGGACATCAACATTACCATCAAAACCATCAGCACGATTCTGTTCTATCGTGGGCAATAGCTAAGCTTTAGCAATTTTTGTCTTTTTGTTTTTTCTGGCAAGTTTCGCAAGAATTACCGTAGAAGTAATTAATATAGGCATAAATAACAGCAGTTGTGCCTTGTTGAAAATAACAATCAGATAAACAGCAATACAGGCTAGATTGAACAGGGCAAGATTGGATATCCACTTGCGGTTTTTCTTTTTGAAAAAGTAAACCAAAAACAGCAACGACGGATTGAACAAAAGCACATTATAATTCCAACGGACTTCTTCGTGTAGCGAATAAAAACCTACTGATGAAAGGAATAAACCTAATAATCCTAAAATAGTAAAGTAAGTAAGATAAACGGTATTGTTTTTTAATACGATTACCAAAAGTACCAAAGCTGAAAAAACGTAGATATTATTCCAGTAGGAAACTGTCTTTACAGGCTTGGCTTCAAAAATGGTCTTGGTTTCTGTAACCAAAGGTTTGCCATTATAAACAGTAGTTTTCAAAACATCCATTAATTCCAGCGGAAGAAACAATACTTCAGCTTTTTTATCGGTTTTTGGTCCAAAAATGATATTAACGCCTAGCTTCTGGAAAAAATTACTACTCAGATAAGGATTGAGTATTTCTCTGTAAGTTACAGTCACCGGTTTTTTTGTAGTAATGATTTTTCCGCCAAGCACATCATTTACCTTGTCAATAACCATAGTGGTACAGTTCTTATCGATAAATTTATAAGTATAAAAACGTTCGTCAGAATACAGGTTTTTGTTTAGTTCATCGAGTAGTTTCTGTTTTTGGATGGTACTGAGATTAAGTTCCTGTTCGTAAATTGAGCGGTTCTCTTCCCTGTAATTATATTCAAAGTCACGATATTGGTTGGTAGCCACAAAATATTGCAGGTCGCCTTTTACAAATTTGGCCAAAAAATAAGGCGTATTGAAATCAAAATAGCCAAAATTATAAACCACATCCAATCCGCGCTGTTCGTCTAAAATACGTAAGCCGGTATGTCCGTAAAGAGTGTGTGATTCATTGGCAGTACCTATGGTCAGGATGCTTACTTTTGAAGAATCGGATAAGATGGCACTTTGTGAAAAGCTTTTAGATAGCGGAAACGCCAGCAATAACAAAATAAGTAAGAGTCTGAATCTTGACATAGGATGAAATTAAAGCACAAATATCCGTAAAACTACTGAATATTTTCATGCCGGAACTACGCTAAAATTATCTCCTGAAGATACCCAGGTCTACTTTTACCGAAAAGATGTTAGAATACAAAGCCACACTCTGGTCGCCAATGTCTGTTAATGCATAATCTACCTGAATACCTTTGTACTTGAATCCAAGTCCGATGTTAGGCTGGAAACCTACTTTTTCGCTTCCGTCCAGCTGTTTTACATTTTGGAAATTTCCGACACCGGCTCTTAAAAAGACCAAATCAGTATATCCGAATTCAAAACCGACAGCCGGGTCAATGCTCACTACATCTGTAGAAATTATATCATTGGTACGGGCAAAGCTCATATTCAGGTTGGCTGCTGCCAGAATGCTGTAGTCGTAACGGATGATGAATTTTTTGGCAATCCCTAATTGTGCTTTTGGAAGCGTGATTTCAGAATCTTCCGGCAGTTCCTGGTTTTCGCCCGGAATGGCATCTTTGATTTTATTATAAGCTTTTTCGTCAATGTTCCAGATATTGTAGGTGGTAGTGACGTCACGCACCATCAATCCGAATTTCCAATCATTTCTTTCAAATTGTACTCCAATGTCGAAACCAAATCCCCAGGAATTGGCAAAGTCTCCAATAACACGTTTAATTACTTTGGCATTGACTCCGTACTGGAATCCCGGAATCTTTAATTTCCGGGCATAGGAAAAAGTCACGCCATAATCGGCTGTAGAAAACAGGCTGATTCGGTTGTAATCAATGTTTCCTTCGCTGTCAATTAATTCGGTTGTATTTAAGATGTCATCTACCCCAAAACGGATTACAGATAATCCCCACGCACTTTCGTTGTCAATTGGCATGGCAAAACCCGCGTAATCATATTGCGCAATATTGGCAAAATAGCTGGCATGCATTAAAGCAGCCTGTTTGTCTTCAAGGTAAATAAGCCCGGCCGGATTCCAATATCCGGAATTGACGTCATTAGTGCTGGCCGTCACGGCATTTGACATACCCAATGCGGCCGCATCGACACCAATATTCATAAATTCATTGGAATATTTCCTGACCGCTTGGCTGTAAGCAAAAGAGCATACCAGAAGAAAAGAAGCTATAAGGGGTTTTTTCAAAGCAAATTGTTTTTACAAGCCGAAATCTGTATTGTTAATTATCGTCCAAAAATATAAATTTTTATCGAGCTTCCTTCTTTGCCTTATAACAATAAATAATACTGAGGAATATCAAGTTAAAAATCTGTTATAAGAAACGCGCTGCACTATAAACTTATTGTGCTAAATTTGCGGTCACGCCAATTAAAAAAATAACACGATATGGGAATCAAGGCTCAAGTTCCGAATACTATTACATTGCTTAACCTCTTTTCAGGATGCATTGCACTAATCTTTGCTTTCCATCAGGATTTTAAGCTGGCCTTTCTGTTTGTGTGTCTTGGTATTTTTCTTGACTTTTTTGATGGCTTTTTTGCAAGGCTTTTTAAAGTTTCCAGTCCGCTTGGATTGCAACTCGATTCTTTGGCTGATATGGTAACCAGTGGCGTAGTTCCGGGTGTTGCCATGTACTATTTGATGAATCAGGCTTTGGGATTTCCGTCTTCAGGATGGCAGCTGTTTTTTCCTTATCTGGGTTTTATCATTACGTTAGGTTCCTGTTATCGTCTGGCTAATTTTAATATTGATACCCGTCAGACCGATTCTTTTATAGGTTTGCCAACTCCGGCAAATGCTCTTTTTATCTTAAGCCTTCCGCTTATTTTGCTTGATAACCAATACGGGTTTATTTCGCAGGCTTTGAGCAATCCGTGGGTATTGCTTGTAATTTCCCTTTTCAGCGCTTTTATGCTCAATGCCGAAATTCCTCTTTTTTCATTAAAAGTAAAAAGTGCAAGTTTTGCCAAAAACAAACTTCAGATAATCTTTCTGGTAGTATCTGCACTGCTTTTAGTGTTTTTTAAAGCTTTGGGAATTCCGTTATTGATTCTTTTTTATATAGCGTTGTCGGTTTTGACGAATAAGAAAAGTAGTTAAGATTGCAGATTTAAGATTTAAGATTTTTGCCGCTGATTGCTCAGATTTCACAGATTTGTTTAGGATTTATTAAATCACTTTAATCTTTTAATCTGTGGCATTAAAAAGCTATAATGTTGAATCTTTTTGCCGCTGATTTCGCAGATTTTCACAAATTTTTATTGAATCGTTTTAATCATTTAATCTGTGGCGTTAAAGAGCTATAATGTTGAATCTTTTTGCCACTGATTTCGCAGATTTTCACAGATTTGTTTAGGGTTTAATTGAATCATTTTAATCATTTAATCTGTGGCATTTGAAAAAAGTAACAATTCTCTTAATTCGGCGTTTTTATAATTTTAAGTTCCGGATATAACTTTTCCTCCAAAATATTTATTTTTACTGAATGAAGAAACCGGCTCCAATACGAAAATCTGCAGTGCGAAAATCCAAAAAGAAGAATAATTTCTTCTCCGGAAACGTATTGAAATTTTCGTTGTGGGCATTTTTTATCCTTTTACTTGCCGGAACAGCCTATCATTACAGGGAAGGACTGGCCTATTATTTCAGTTTTAAAACTGACAAGAGACTCGCAGAAGAAAAGCGAATCGCCGATGTCAGGATTTATCAGGTTTTAAGCAAACATGAGAATAAAGTATACGGTTTTGATGTGTCCGAATACCAGGGCGATGTAGATTGGGAAAAAGCAAATGCTATTGAAGAAAAATTTCCATTGGGATTTGTTTTCATTCGTGCCACAGCAGGAAAAAATAGGGTAGATGCTACCTTTAAAGACAATTGGAAGGAAGCGAAAAAACATAAGCTGATTCGGGGTGCTTATCATTATTACCGTCCGAATGAAAATTCTATTGAACAGGCCGATAATTTCATTAAAACTGTAAAACTCCATAAAGGCGATTTGCCGCCGGTTCTGGATATTGAAAAACTACCCAAAGAACAATCAATTGACAGCCTTAAGATTGGTCTGAAACGATGGCTGAAAAAAGTAGAAAAACACTATAACGTAAAACCGATCATCTATTCGGGAGAAAGCTATTATAATGATTTCCTGAAAGAAGAATTTAAAGGCTATACGTTTTGGATTGCCAACTATAATTTTTTTGAAGAAACCATCAAAGACGAATGGCTGTTCTGGCAATTCACAGAAAAAGCCACCGTACCCGGCATCAAAGGAACCGTTGATGTCAATATCTATAACGGCACACCAAAACAACTACAGTACTTCACCATCAACTAAAAACAAAAAAACCGAAAAGTACCAACTTCCCGGTTTCATGTCTATTCTCTATCATCTATTTTCTACAATCTACAATCTAAAATCATAAATCAAAAATCCCAAATCTAAAACTCCAATTTCTTCTTACGCAACTCAAAGTTTTGTCCTAAATAAACCCTTCTCACCATTTCGTCCTGAACCAGTTCTTCCGGAACGCCAGCCTTTAAGATGCCACCTTCAAACATCAGATAGGTCTTATCCGTAATAGCAAGTGTTTCCTGTACGTTGTGGTCAGTAATAAGGATTCCGATATTTTTATTTTTTAACTGGGCTACAATTCTTTGAATGTCTTCTACTGCCACCGGGTCAACTCCGGCAAATGGTTCGTCCAATAAAATAAATTTAGGATCGGTTGCCAAAGCACGGGCAATTTCCGTACGGCGTCTTTCACCTCCGGAAAGCAGGTCGCCTCGGTTGGTGCGGATATGCCCTAAGCTGAATTCGGCAATAAGGCTTTCCATTTTGGCTTCCTGTTCCTGCTTGGAAAGATTAGTTAATTGAAGCACGCTCATAATATTGTCTTCAATGCTCAGTTTTCTAAAAACGGAAGCTTCCTGTGCCAGATAGCCAATTCCGTTCTGTGCTCTTTTATACATCGGATAATCTGTGATTTCGGTATTGTCAAGATAGATTTTGCCGCTATTTGGTTTGACCAAACCTACAATCATATAGAAGGAAGTCGTTTTTCCGGCACCATTAGGTCCCAGAAGACCTACAATTTCTCCTTGATTTACTTCAACAGAAATACCTTTTACGACACTTCTTCCTTTGTATGTTTTGACCAGATTGTCAGCTCTTAGAATCATATTCCGATTTTTTAATCTTTATAAAATTGCCGAACAAATAAACGACTATTCAGAAAAATGCGGTTACTAATTAACAATTATTTATTTTCTTCCAGGGCTTCCCAAAATTCGTAAGCTCTTCTCAAATGCGGGATTACGATAGTACCGCCTACTAAAGTAGCAATACTCATCGCTTCCATCATTTCTGCTTTTGTGATACCTTCCTTGTAACAGGTTTCCAAATGATATTTTACGCAATCATCGCAACGCAAAACGGCAGAAGCTACCAATCCAAGCAGTTCTTTGGTCTTTACATTTAGTGCGCCTTCCATATAGGCGTTAGTATCAAGGTTGAAAATCCTTTTGATGACTTTGTTGTCGTCATTCAGCAGTTTTTCATTCATTACCTGACGGTAATCGTTGAATTCTTTAACTAGATTGCTCATTTTTCAGCTTATTTTTTAGTACCCAGCCCGAAATAAAAATACTGAGTTCGTATAATATTAATAATGGAATTGTCACGATAATCTGGCTCACCACATCAGGAGGTGTCACAATAGCCGCAATAATCAGGATGATAACGATAGCGTATTTTCTGTATTTCCTTAAAAATGTAGGTGTTATCAATCCTAATTTGGAAAGGAAAAACATAACAATTGGCAATTCAAAAACCAAACCACACGACAGCGTAGTGCTTCGTATTAGTGAGATATAGGAATCCAAATCAATATCGTTATGAATTTGCGTACTCACCTGATATCCGGCCAGGAAGTTGATGGAAAGCGGCGTAATGATAAAATAGCCAAACAAAACTCCAAGGAAAAACAGGAAAGAAGCCACGGCCAGGAACAGCTTGGCATTTTTCTTTTCCTTATCGTATAATGCCGGGCTGATAAATTTCCAGCATTCCCACAAAATAAAAGGAAAGGCAAGAATAAAACCGGCGGTTATAGAGGTCCAGATGTGCGCATTGAACTGTCCGGACATGACACGGCTCTGTACGTCAAAATTAATTTTATAATCACAAAAACCTTCTCCCGTACTTCCGAAGAATTTACTCACTTCGCAAAACCAACGGTAAGTGATGAAATTAGGGTCTTTTGGCCCGAATATAATTTTGTCAAAAATAAAATCACTGAAGAAGAATGCAACAGTAGAAGCGATGACTATAGCTAATGTACTTCTGATTAACAACCATCGGAGTTCTTCCAGATGGTCCAGAAACGACATTTCGTTTACGTTTTTCTTTTTAGCCATAATTTATACGATTCCTTCTTTTAAAATATCATGGAGGTGGATTACACCTAAATAATTGCCTTCATCCACTACAACCAGCTGTGTTATGGAGAAATCTTCCAAGATGTTTAACGCATCAACAACCATATCGCTGGATTTAATCATCTTCGGATTTTTGGTCATAATGTCTTTTGCAGTCAGGTCGTTAAAAGTATCACGGTCGTTAAGCATTCTTCGGATATCTCCATCAGTAATGATGCCTATTACCTTGTCGTTTTCTACCACGGCTGTAACACCCAGTCTTTTTTCAGAAATTTCCACAATAACTTTTTTGATGCTCGAATCCGGAGCTACGACAGGTCTGTGAGTCGTGTCGAGCATATCTTTTACGCGAAGCAACAATTTTTTTCCTAACGCACCACCCGGATGGTATTTGGCAAAATCCTCGCTCTTAAAATCGCGAAGTTCCATCAAGGCCACAGCCAGGGCATCGCCAATAACGAGTTGAGCCGTTGTGCTGTTGGTAGGGGCAAGGTTAATTGGGTCACATTCTGACTCAACATACGCATTTAAGACATAATCGGATTCTTTTCCAAGAAAAGAAGTTAAATTTCCGGTAATCGCAATTAAAATGTTTCCAAAACGTTTTAGTAGCGGAACCAGCACTTTGATTTCCGGACTGTTACCGCTTTTTGAAATGCAGATAACGACATCGTCTTGCTGTACCATTCCCAAATCGCCGTGAATGGCTTCTGAAGCATGCAGGAACATGGACGGAGTTCCGGTTGAATTGAGCGTCGCCACAATTTTTTGGGCAATGATTGCGCTTTTTCCTATTCCGGTAACAATCAGGCGACCTTTTGACTTGAAAATGATTTCTACGGCTTCGGCAAAATCGTTGGTGAGAAGTTCTGAAAGATTTGCAATTGCTTTACTTTCAGCTAATATTGTTTTTTTGGCAGACGCCAATATTGCTTCTTTTTCTATCAAAACAGATTTTTTATAAAATTTGTGGTTATAAAAGAAAGTTGTATCTTTATGTTGTGCAAATTTATGTAAAATACCATTAAAAAAGAATGAATTCAAACGAAATTGACATCCACAAAGAATTAAAAAAATATTTTGGCTTTAGCCAATTTAAGGGATTGCAAGAACAAGTTGTCAAGAGTATCATAAACAGAAATAATACATTCGTTATTATGCCTACCGGTGGTGGAAAATCCCTCTGCTACCAACTTCCGGCCCTAATCAAGGAAGGTACTGCAATTGTAGTTTCTCCGCTGATTGCCCTTATGAAAAATCAGGTGGATGCCATCCGAAGCCTTTCTTCAGAAAATGGAATCGCCCACGTTTTAAATTCATCACTTACAAAAACCGAAATAGCTCAGGTAAAAAAAGATATCGTTTCCGGAATCACAAAACTATTATACGTAGCCCCGGAATCGCTTACCAAAGAAGAATACATACAGTTTCTAAAAAGTGTGCCGCTTTCTTTTGTGGCGATTGACGAAGCACACTGTATTTCGGAATGGGGACACGATTTCCGCCCGGAATACCGAAACCTCCGTACCATCATCAAACAACTGGGAGATATTCCCGTAATCGGACTCACGGCTACGGCCACGCCAAAAGTACAGGAAGACATTCTGAAGAACCTGGATATGGTCAATGCCAAGACTTTCAAGGCATCGTTCAACCGTCCGAATTTGTTTTATGAAGTACGCACAAAAACTAAAAATATTGAATCGGACATCATCCGGTTCATCAAACAGCATAAAGGAAAATCAGGAATCATCTATTGCCTTAGCCGTAAAAAGGTAGAGGAAATAGCGCAGGTTTTGCAGGTAAACGGAATCAGTGCGGTTCCGTATCATGCAGGACTTGATGCCAAGACACGTGCCAAACATCAGGATATGTTCCTGATGGAAGATGTTGATGTGGTGGTAGCAACAATTGCTTTTGGAATGGGAATTGACAAGCCGGATGTTCGTTTTGTCATTCACCATGATATTCCAAAATCATTGGAAAGCTATTATCAGGAAACCGGTAGGGCAGGGCGTGACGGCGGCGAAGGTCATTGCCTGGCTTATTATTCGTATAAAGACGTAGAAAAGCTGGAAAAATTTATGGCCGGAAAACCGGTGGCCGAACAGGAAATTGGTTTTGCACTTTTGCAGGAAGTGGTTGCTTATGCAGAAACTTCCATGTCTAGAAGGAAATTCTTATTGCATTACTTTGGAGAAGAATTCGACAGCGAAACAGGAGAAGGTGCCGATATGGACGACAACGTAAGGAATCCGAAGAAAAAAGTCGAGGCAAAAGACCAGGTGGTCAAATTGCTGAAGATTGTTCGCGATACCAAACACCTATACAAATCAAAAGAAATTATTTTCACCCTGATTGGAAAAATCAACGCTACCATCAAAGCGCATAAAACCGATGCGCAGAGTTTCTTTGGCAGCGGTGCCGATTTTGATGAGCGTTACTGGATGGCTTTAATCCGTCAGGTTTTGGTAGACGGTTATCTGTCAAAAGATATTGAAACCTACGGCATATTAAAACTTACAGAAAAAGGAGCGGATTTTATCAAAAACCCGACTTCCTTTATGATGTCTGAAGACCATGATTATAACGAATCAGAGGACGAGGCTATCGTTACAGCAGCCAAATCTTCGGGTACGGCCGATGAGGTTTTGATGGGCATGCTGCGCGATTTGCGTAAAAAAGTAGCCAAAAAACTGGGCGTACCGCCATTTGTGGTATTCCAGGATCCGTCATTGGAAGATATGGCCTTGAAATATCCGGTTTCTATTGAAGAATTAGGTAGCGTTCACGGTGTTGGAGAAGGAAAAGCCAAGAAATACGGTAAAGACTTTGTTGAGCTGATTGGACGTTATGTGGAAGATAATGACATTATCCGTCCGGATGATTTGGTTGTAAAATCGACAGGAGCGAATTCGGCTTTGAAATTATACATCATCCAAAACGTAGACAGAAAACTTTCCCTAAACGATATCGCAAAAGCCAAAGGATTGGATATGGACGTTTTGCTAAAAGAAATGGAGCAGATTGTCTATTCCGGTACCAAACTGAATATCAAATACTGGATTGACGATATTTTAGACGAAGACCAACAGGAAGAAATCCATGAATATTTTATGGAATCCGATTCCGATAATATAAAAGACGCCCTTAAGGAATTTGATGGCGATTATGACATTGAAGAACTTCGTTTGATGCGCATTAAGTTTATTAGCGAAGTAGCGAATTAGGGGGTTTCAGATTTCAGATTTCAGATTTCAGAAAGTAGAATAAAGATAAGGATTTATCTGCAAACTGCTTTCTGAAATCTTATTTTTTACACTCACTCCCCACTATCGACTATCCACTTTCAACTATCAACTATTCCCAGATTTCCCCTCTATGCGGTTTCAAAGCATCTCTCACCGCAATCATATTCTCTTCTTCCACGACCATAAAAGCTATGGCGTGCATTTCGTGTAGAGTTTCGAATCCGGTGATGTTAAGCGGAAGCTTTTCAGCTTCGATAAATTCTTTAAGGTGGATTTCATGATGTTCAGCGGTTTTGGTGCTGGCAGGTCCCCTGAAATCCCATATAAGTTTAATTCTTCTGGACATTCTTTATTGTTTTTTTAAAATGCAAATCTACGAACTTATAATCGCCTGCTCTTTTTTTGTATAGAAATAGTCACAAAAGTTTAAATCACTAACATCAAACTTTGCGTCTTAGCGCCTTTGCGAGCCACTATTTCACGCAAAGGCGCAAAGACGCAAAAATTATTGAAATTTGTTTTTGGTATACGTTTCAGATAGTCAATAAAGTTTATATTTGGGAAAAGATGTATCATGAAAATATCCCACTATCTCTTTCTTTTTTGTTTTCAATTCAGTTTTTCACAGGAACTGACTTTAGAAAAAGCAAACCATCTCGCTACCTTACCCATCAAATGCCTGCAACAGGAATATCCTAACAAATTAGGACAATTATTACAGGATGCTACAGAACTACAATCGCCTAAAAAATTGCATCCGGCATTTTACGGCTGTTTTGACTGGCATTCCTCCGTTCACGGACACTGGAGTTTGGTTTATCTGCTAAAGCGATTTCCGGATTTAGACAAACGTGATGAAATCATACAGAAATTAAAGGTAAACCTCTCCAAAGAAAATATACAGCAGGAAGTAGCCTATCTTTCCAAAGAACATGAAAAATCGTTTGAACGTACTTACGGCTGGGCATGGTTGCTGAAACTGCAATTGGAACTGGAAACTTCAAACGAACCGTATGCAAAAGAACTGGCAGATAATTTAAAACCGCTGTCGGATATTATTATCACACTATATATCGAATTTTTGCCAAAGCTATTATATCCGGTACGGGCAGGAACGCATGCGAATACAGCTTTCGGATTGAATTTTGCATGGGATTATGCAGTGCATTCCAATAATCAGGCTTTGCAAAAAAGTATTTGGGTAAATGCGATGCGCTTATTTCAAAACGATAAAGACTGCCCTTTTGCATGGGAGCCCAGCGGAACCGATTTTCTTTCGCCTTGTCTGGAAGAAATGGGTATTATGCAGCGTATTCTGCCCCGTGAAGAATTCCTCAAATGGATGAAAAGCTTTGCGCCATCGCTTTTTAATAAAAGGTTTACGTGGGATGTGGCAAAAGTTTCAGACCGCACAGACGGACATTTGGTACACTTAGACGGATTAAACTTTAGTCGTGCCTGGAACTTATATTCCTTAATCAAACAATATCCGAAAGAGTTTTGGTATTTAAAGGATGCGGCAGACAAACATCTGGATTTTTCCCTGCCATCTGTGGTCGATGGGAACTACGAAGGTGAGCATTGGCTGGCTTCTTTTGCGTTGCGGGCTTATGAAGAAAAGAATAACTTGAAGTAAGTTTTTTTGTATATTTGAATAAAACAAACGTATGATAAACAACTACTTAACTAAAAAATTATTTGGCGTATTGCTTCCCTTGCTTTTCCTTTCAACCAAAGGTAATGCGCAATATACGGTATCAGCGATACCACATCAGGCCTATACTTTAATCTCGCCAACGCCATTATTTAATGTAGATGACCGTAATTCGCCGGTCATAACATTGCCGTTTAACTTTACTTTTTATGGCAACACCTATAATCAATTGGTTGTATCTTCAAACGGATACATCGATTTTAGGACAAATCTGGCTAATCAAAACGGACCGTGGCAGATTACAACTCCAATCCCAAATGCAGGATTTGGAATTAAAAACGCAATTCTGGCCTGTTATCACGATTTGAATAATAGCGGCGGAACGGGAACCATTTCCTACTCAATCGTAGGTGCAGCCCCTTACAGAAAATTCATATTGATGTTTATTAACCAACCTCAGTATGGTCCTTGCTCAACTCAGAAAAGTACATTTCAGGCAGTACTTTATGAAACATTAAACACTATCGACGTACAGATCATAAGCAAGCCAAGTTGTACTGCATGGAATAACGGAATGGCAGTGACAGGTATAGTCAATGAAACAGGAACTATAGCACTGACACCTCCCGGAAGAAACTCAGGTTCATGGTCGGCAACTCAGGAAGGCTGGAGATTTAGCCTTCCGTCAGAAGTAAATACGTATAAATACACAAAATGTGACGCTAACTCAGACGGTCTTGAAACGTTCAATCTTCAGGTAGTTAAAGATGATTTAGCGGCTCCTAATATGGAGTTTTATGAAACTTTAGCAGATTTGTATAATCAAGTTAGTCCGATAATGTTAACTTACAGCAATCTCTATCCTGATCAAACTATTTACGCTGAAAATAATGGACAGGTTACTAAAGTGATTCTTAGAGCCATTAATTGTAATGTGGATTATGATTTGGATACTGTCGCAACAGCTTCTGAAGACCTGAATGGTGACGGAAATCTTGAAAATGATGATACGGATGGAGACGGTATTCCAAACTTCCTTGACAATGATGATGATGGAGATATGGTGCTGACTTCTTTTGAATATGTATTTACTTCGGGAAGAAATTCAGATGCTGCCAATTCTGCTTTAGATACAGATAATGATGGTATTCCAAATTATTTGGATAATGATGATGACGGTGATGGTGTCCTGACAATCAATGAGGATTATAACAGAAACAATAACCCGGCCGACGATGATACTAACAATAACGGTCTGCCTGACTTCTTAGAGAGGGCAGTGGCTTTGGGTGTTAACGAACATGCTCTTAACAACTTGATTTCATTATATCCAAACCCGGCTTCAAATCTTTTAAACATTGATAACAGAACCAACGAAGTGATTTCAAACATTGCGATATACTCCATTAACGGAATGTTGGTAAAACAGGTTCCAAACGCAGCAAATGTGACTTCTATTCCGGTTTCTGAACTGCAAACGGGAATGTATTTCGTGAAAATGGAAGTAGGCAATCAGGTGATGAACTACAAGTTTATCAAGAAATAAAATCATATTTTAGTTTTTATAAAAAGGTTTGGCGAAAGCTGAACCTTTTTTATTTTACAATCTCTGATTTATGAAAAACCATTAAATTATGGTAAAAAATAATCCTTTTTCTACCTTTGCCCCATGCCAAGAGAATTTCAAATACAAGTAGCGCCCGAAGTGGCTGCCAATTCACAATTATTGACGGGACATGTTGCCAGACTGATGCAGGTAAATCCTGCCGAAATCAGGCATATTGCCATATTGAAACGTTCTATTGACGCCCGGCAAAAAGCTATCAAAATTAATCTGAAGATTCAGGTCTATTGGAAAGAAGATTTTCAAGAAACCAAAATTGCCCTTCCGGAGTATAAAGATGTGTCCGGCAAGCAGGAAGTAATTGTTATTGGTGCAGGGCCTGCGGGGCTTTTTGCAGCCTTGCAATTGATTGAATTGGGACTAAAGCCTATTGTGTTGGAGCGTGGCAAGGATGTGCAGGAAAGACGCCGTGATTTAAAAGCCATCAACAGAGATCATATCGTAAACGAAGATTCCAACTATTGTTATGGCGAAGGCGGAGCCGGAACTTATTCTGACGGTAAATTGTATACGCGTTCTAAAAAACGTGGCGATGTAGACCGTATTTTGGAATTGTTCGTAGGCTTTGGAGCTTCAGAAGAAATTCTGGTAGAAGCGCATCCGCATATCGGGACCAACAAGCTACCGAAAATCATCAAGGCCATGCGCGAAAAGATTATCGAGTTTGGAGGTGTCGTTTTGTTTGATACGCGAGTAACCGATATTTTAGTAAAAAACAACGAAGTAGAAGGAGTAGCAACCCAAAAGGGCGACATCATAAAAGCTTCAAAAATCATATTGGCTACTGGCCATTCGGCAAGGGATATTTTTGAATTGCTTGACCGAAAGAAAATTTTTATCGAAGCCAAGCCTTTTGCTTTGGGTGTTCGTGCGGAGCATCCGCAAACGCTGATTGACAGCATACAGTACAGTTGCGATTTCCGTGGCGATTATCTTCCACCAGCGCCATACTCTATCGTAAAACAGGTAAATGGCAGGGGAATGTATTCCTTCTGTATGTGTCCGGGTGGCGTGATTGCGCCTTGTGCTACAAGTCCGGGTGAAGTAGTGACGAATGGTTGGTCGCCATCCAAGCGTGATCAGGAAACGGCCAATTCTGGTATTGTAGTCGAACTCAAACTGGAAGATTTTAAACCGTTTGCCAAATTTGGCGCTTTGGCGGGAATGGAGTTCCAAAAAAGCATCGAACAGCGTGCCTGGCATTTGGCGGGCGAAACCCAACGGGTTCCGGCACAGCGTATGGTTGATTTTACGCAAAGTAAGGTTTCTGCCGATATTCCAAAAACATCTTATGTTCCGGGAACCACTCCGGTAGAACTGGGACAGGTTTTTCCGGGCTTTTTAACGCAGATTATGCGCGAAGGATTTGTGCAATTTGGCAAATCCATGCGAGGTTATATGACCAATGAAGCTATTTTGCATGCACCGGAATCAAGAACTTCCTCGCCGGTGCGTATTCCAAGAGATAACTTTTCGTTAGAGCATGTGCAAATCAAAGGACTCTATCCGTGTGGAGAAGGCGCAGGTTATGCCGGAGGAATTATTTCTGCCGCTATTGATGGGGAAAAATGTGCGTTAAAGATTGGCGAGAGTTTGGGGATTGCTACGACCTGATAACTACAAACGAACACAGGACGAATTAGCCCTACAATAAAAAACCTCTATCAAATAGAGGCTTTTTGTTTATCACGAATTTGTAATTATTATGGGCAATGAGGTGCGGCACATTGTGCATTCAAAGCTGCTACGGTATCTCCTGTTAGCAAAACTCCGCCTACTGTAACATATACGTTTATAGCCGTTTTAGGCACGTTAAAGATACGTCCGCCGGCACCAGCATGAATCCCGTTCACATACCAATTGATATCTCCCGGAGGAAGAGGGTCTCCTGCAATTTTTACCCTGATATGCGTTGATGTACAGGATGCAACACACAAAGAATTGGCAAGCATTTTTTTGTGAGTAGCGGCTTCTTTTTTAGGGCTACTGCTGAGTGATGTAAATCCAAACAGCAATAAAGGGATTGCTAATAAAAGTAATTTTTTCATAATGTAAATGTGTAAATGGTTAATAATAAAGCGCAATAATCAAATATAATGTATTGATTTTTAGAAAGTTTACGGATTTCCGTATATGAGGAAAATAATGGATAGCTTTATTCGTTTTGTAATTATCCGTATATAAATGATTACAAATGGCTATGTGTTTAAATAAGATGTATGTTTGTAATGCAAACTTTATTAATTTATGATACATTATTCACAAATCCATTTTGAAATGTACCTTGGGAGAGGCAAACGGGTGAAAGTCCCGAGACTGATTAATGTAAAAATTAACGAAGTTTGCAGTGACCTCTCCTTTTTTTATGAACTTATAATCCATACAAAATGCAAACTTCTAAAGGTCAAGGTGACGAGCTGAATCCTTCAGCCGACACAGCGGGTAATACACGAAACGTATCAAAGGTAAAGGTGTGGCTTACACCGTCTCAATCTGAATTTATTGAATTTGTTTTGTTTTATGGCGCTTCGGAATTATCGAAGTCGCTAAAATTGGTACATGATATGGCTTTATATCATTCGGATATTTCTATAAATGCTGACGAAAAGCGGGCGCTTTTTAGTGTGAAGTGTTTGTGGGAAGGAGTTGAGGGTATATAGGGAAATCTCCGAAAGGCGGTTTTCCATAGAAAATATTATTATTCTTTTCTATTTCTTCAAATTCTCTTTCTGAAAAATGCTATTTGGTAGAGATTATTTTAACTAATGTACTTTTTTGGGTCATTTAGAAAATGACATTACGATAGAAATGAAATTAGTTCTTGATTTGGTAATTCATTATTTTGAATTTGAAATTGTTTAATTGAACTCCAATTTATTTCGTGTCTTGGTTTTTGTTTACCTCTTAAATTAATATGAAGAATAGCCTCTTCCCAAGGAACCTTATAAAACTCTTTTAGTTTGTAATCAGGGCTAAAAATTATTATAATAAGTTCATCGATTTTTTCGGAAGACTCTTTTTCAATAGCCGACCATCGATTCGTATTGTTGGATGCTTTTGCATGTGTTTTTACTTGAATATACTTGTTATTTACTTGAACATCCCAGCCTTTTTGAATTCCATTCTGAGCTCGTTTCCCATTATATAATACTTCAACGAGCCATTCCCCAATTTGACAGGTAAAATCTTTTTTATTAATAAGAATTTTTTCATCACGAAGAGCTTTCATAGACTTGAAAAAATTTTCCAGTGCAATAATTTTATTTTTAACCTCTAATTCCATTCACTTGGTTCTTATTATAGATGTTACAATGTGTTTTTATAAAAATTTTAATCGAATTTTTTTTAGCAAATTTTAAGGTTTTGTATGTATAAAAACATTTGTATTAACCTCTTGTGTACTTGCAATTAGAGAAGATATGAACCACAGTATCTGGATAGTTTCATTTCTTTGCCCAAAAGGGGTATTAGCTTTCAAGAGCTTAAGATTAGTTTCTAAGTTTGATTTAGAAATAAAATTAATCACAAGATGAACTTCACCATGGAAATTAGGATTATTAGTTGCAGATTTATATAAGTTTATTGCATTATTAATATTGTCACCTTTTCTCAGTCTATTTATTGAAGTTGCAACACCTGTAGTACTGATGTATTGTGAATTCCAAAAGTCTCTTTTACCATCTAGTTGATAATCTTGCGGGCTAACGTTTCCTAAGTTTTTTTGTGCCTGTCCAACTATATCTTGGAATGCAGAGGCAGAAAATTGTGTAGTATCAAATTTTGAATGAAATAATACTATTTTATCTTCATTGATACCAATATGGTCTGCCCATTCTCTACCAAGGTCATCACAAATAAAGTAATCAAAATCATTCAAATATGTGTCTTCCACAAATTTGAATAAACTATTATTGTTAAAGTCAATTTGTACAGGTATAAAACTTCCTTTTTCACTTAACGAATTATTTAATTCAGGATGTGAAATAAAAATTTTCATGAAATGTTCAATGTTTCCAAGTAAGCGATTGTCTTTAAATAATTTACGATTGCTATATACCAGATCTATATTTTCAAAATTAATTACATATCCTCCTGAAGTGTTGATGTAATCTATCAGCGATAATTGTGTGCCATTATCACGCTCCAAAATTATACTCTTTAGTTTTTGAGATCTGATAGAAATAGATTTTTCGTTAAATCGTAATTGAATGTCGTTGACACTATTATTATTTATAAAATAAAGATTATTGTCTTCTTCGACTTTTGATAACCTTTCAAATTTGTTTAAATGTTTAAGTAAATCTATATTACGTTCAATTATTTCTCCGTCATTATGTATATATTCAATAAATGATCTGTTAATAATACCATTTTCAAAATCATTATATAATTTACTAAATACAAACAATACTGAAATTGGAGTAATAGAGTCTTTTAAGCTTTCATAATCCTGTGGCTCGGCAAAGACAGATAAAAATGTGGCTCTATCTGTGTGACCATTTATTTGATCAATAAGATTTTTTGCCCATCCACAGAATTGTTCGATTGAATTTTTTCTTCCTAACTTATTTATACGTGATGAATTTAAGCTAAGTGATATTTTTTCATCGTTATTATTTACTCTTAATGAGTTTAGCATGTAGTTATTTGCTCCTAAAGCTGAAAAATTTTCACGGAGATCAATTGCTTCTAAACTTTTTTCCCGTAAAGCTTTATCTGAAACATTTAAATTTTTCAAATTAAATTTTTCAAGTAAAGTTTCATCAGTTACAAAAAGTGTTGACAATATTGAATAATCTAAAGCATTGAATTGTTTAACAAAATCCTGAACCTTTGAAATATTTTTTCTACTTATAACAATATGATCATTAACTTCAACTATTAATAAATAAGCCAATTTTGTTTCAATCCAATCATTAACAACTTTATCAATAAAAGTTGGTTTTGAATTAAATTTAAAGGTACAGAATGAATATATAATATTAATTCCATCAACATTTATTGTTTCTCTAATTTTTTTTAGAAGATAATTTCCACTTTTAACGGATGAAACTTCTCTAAATAATAGGTTAATTTTACTATTTGTAATACGAATATTATTGTCGTTTGAAAAAAAATAAGCATTTTCATTAATGATAATATTTTCTAATTTTTGTTGTTCATTCATAATACTCGTCTTTATAGAGATGTTTATTTGTACTGTTTGGCTGTAATTTTCACAAATTACATTCCGTCAAATATTTTTTTATAATAGCTTTTATTTCATATTCAGCTAATGTAGAAATGTCTGTCGGTTTTAAATCAGCTGTAAATTTTGTGACAACACAACCCGTTATTTCATCAATTTTATCATCATTGTATTGATAAAATGCATTTTTCATGTCGGTTCTTAAGTTGTTAAACAATAGGTCTTTGGTTTTTTTATCCCATGTGCTTAAATCTGTGGTGACTTCTTCTACAATAGCAACAGCTTCCAATTTTACATTGACACCAGTTGTTGCGGAAGTATTTCTGATTACAAGGAAATGGCTTCCTGTTTTTAGATCATCAATTTTTACTTTTGCATCTTTTGCATTTTTTCTGGAACCTTCTATAGTGTAACCTGGAGAGATATATTTCCATGTGCCAAAAAAATCTTTTTCAAAGAAACTATCATACCCATTTTTGTCAGTTAAATAAATATCTATTAAACCTTGTCCGGTTGGGATTTTTATAAGACTTAACAAGCCGCCGGAAATACCTGTTGTTTGTAAAAGGGATCGTAATTGATATTCAAGTAGTAAATTTTGAGTATTATTTTTATAAGGCTCTGTTGTAAATGCATAATACCATTCAACCGTATTTGGAGGTAAATCAATTTTAAAACCGGTTCTTGAATTTCCGCCAAGCATATTTCGTGTCCCACCATTTAAATAAAATGATTGAGGGTCTAATATTTTTATAGTCTTTTGAGTTTTCGTTTGAACTTGTGAAAAACTAAGTATTGATTGAAATAGAAGTATCAGAGTAAAAGTTTTTTTCATTTTATACTATTGGTTTCGTTTTAAAATAATACGTTTCTTTATTACAATCATGATCATCCTTAACCTTTTCTTCTTGGAGCACTTCTTGTGTGAGGTTTTACATAGGAGCCATTTTTTCTGTAATAGCCTTTTACATGTACTTCTTTTGAAGTTGAAGAAGAATTATAATTAGAACTATTTTGTGAATAATTTGTTTTGGTTGAACTTCGGGTTGTTGTGTGATTGAACTTTGGAGAATATGCCCAGCCTTTATAATTATTGTATTTGATTTTTCGATAGGATTTTGATTTACTATCAATGAAGACATAGGAGTTGGCAGGTACTACGATTTTGGTTTCGCTGTCATTTTGTGAAGCGTACAGAGGAGTGTCTTCTTCAAGTATAACATAATAATAGCTATTGCAAGACACAAATAATATAGGAAGTAACAGAAGTAAAAATCTTCTCATATTGGGGGATTTAAGATGTTGCTTATTTCAAATATATACTTTGTAGGTATATGTTAGTCTTGTTTTTGAGAATACTAGACAAAATGCGCGTATTTTCCGATGAAATAATCGCAATTAAAAATGAGTTTGCTAGTGTTGCTTTTTATAAAATTTTGAAATGTTGAGAGGTTGTGTTATTCTGTAAATATCCCAGCCTTTTTTCCTTCTTCTTTTTCAATCGCTTTCCACTTATTGTAATTGACTTTGTCTTTTGCCTGTAAATAGGATGCCGCAACTATGCCGGCTTGTACATAGGTTTGCATTTGGTCGCCACCATTTTTTGCAATTTCATATTGCTGTTCTGCATCTAAAGCTACTTGGTTTTCAATTTTCTGCATCTCATTAGTAGCATGCTTTTCTAATCCGCCGCCAAAGAAATACCAGAGTATGCCAATAAAAATTATTACACTGAAGATTGTTTTTGATTTGTTGGTTTTTGTTTCCATAAATTTAGTTTTGTGTTACTAGGCTTTTAAGCCGTTATTTACCAAAACTAGATTTTTGTGTTTTGCTTTTTTTAAGGTTTCCCTTAAAATGGAGTGTTTTTTAATATCTGAGATATTGTGAAAGCGGGTACTTTTAAATATTAAAAATAAAAAGACCATCATAGGATAGTCTTTTTAAATAAAGTTTTATATTTAGTAAAATCTATTGAAATAGTATATTGAGGGTTTATGTAATAACTTTCTGGATTGAAACCAATTGAAATGTTTCATAGTAGGTTCCTACAAAATTATCTATTTTAACGAAAGTTGCAATTTCGCCATTGTTTATAGTAAATGATTGATCGGGGTTAGTAGTAAGAAAAGCTATATTTCCTGTATTTTTAAAAGTAAGAGAACTTTGATCGGCTCGAATCGCTAAATACTCTCCTGCATTAATGGTAGATAAAATATCTTTAATAAAAGCACCTGTAGAATTTGCAAAAACCAGTTTATGTCCAGAACAATTTAGACTATTGTCTGTTGCATTTACAGTTCTAATCTGCATGATGCCATATGTCTTTCCAAGTATAGGTAATTGAAATGCATTACCTTCTGCAGTTATTCCACCTAAAGGACTAGGTGTCGATATTAAAAAAAGACTATTGGAGTCAAAGTCTGGAGAATTAATGTCTGATATACACACATAATTATTATTTGCGGTGACAAATGACTTATCAATGCTAATACATTGTCCAGGTTTGACATTACCAGGTCCAATAGATTTTGAGCCAAAACCTGCAGCATTAGCAAAACGACTATTTACTATATTGATACTTTTACATGGGTTATCATTATACTCATCCTGAAAATTACTTTTAACTGTAATTGCTACACCAAGGTTTTCGAACCAGCAATTATCAAAAGTGATGTTTTCTGCCCATTCAATGAAAACGCCGTAGTCTGCATCTTGTACAGTACAATTAATAAATGATATAACAGCCGAAGGATATTCAGCTGTATTTTGAATATGTACATTTTTTCCAAGTGCATATTTTTCATTCCGCTTAAAACCATCGAATTGGCAGTTTAGGAAAGTGGTTTGACCTTGTTGCCCTGTTAACTTAAGAGCGTTAGTGTGATCGGCACCTTTAAAAACCCTTACGTTTTCGAATATATTAAATTGGTTTGGAAGCAGATAATTTGAATGTTCGCCTCCTCCTTTAAGATAAATACCATGACCTTTAAAATCATAAATGAAAATATCACTTATACGTGAATTCATTAGTCCGCCATGATAAGGTTCAGTCAATTGTGGTTTAGCTTCAAAGTAAAAACCACCACGAAGAGTGCCACGCCCCTGAAGGTTTAATCGCGATATGTTTATCATTACCATGCCTTCTTCGATATCAAACATATATTCATCTTCTTTACTTTCAAGTGCATAGATTATGGTGCGTTCGTATGATTCTCCAACGACAGTTACTCCATGTTTGAGATGAATAGTGCTTATAAAATAGCTACCATTGGGAATAAATACAGTAGAACCTGTCATTGCGGAATTATCTTTTGTATTGAGCTTGGCAAAATCAATTGCTTTTTGAATTTGGGTTGTATAGTCGGCACTTGTTCCCACTGCACCAAAAAAGTTAACATTTATAACATCATCATATGAACGAACCCAGCTCCCTGAATTGGATGGGACAGTACTTGATTTTACTATTGTGCCGTCATTGTCCGTACTGTAATCTCCTGTAGTGAAAGGAGTTTCTGTTCTCCAAATAAATATACCGCCGCCGCCTGTTCCAGGAGTGCCATGATCTTTTACGAACACTACCCCTGTAGGAGGTGTTACCGCTCTTAAAGCAGCCAAATTAGATACTTCTGTCATAATATAATTGGATTAAAGTTTAACTTTAGAAAAGGGTCAATTTTTTTGGGTTAAAGTTTTGATGGTCTTCTGTTTTGAAATCCTGCCAAGAGAAAAGGATTTTATTGTTTTATTTAAACTTAAAACCCACTGGAGCCTTTAAGGATGCTTTGTCATACATATTGAGGTATAAAACTACCGTATCTTTTTTGCCTTCATAAGTTACAGCATAGACATCTAGCATACCGCCACTAAAGGGACTATTTTTTGTTTCAAAAGCACAGCAACTTCCTGTTCTCTCATAATTTATAGTTTCCCCATTTGGACCGGATAATGAATTCAGATAGCTTCTCTCGTTAGCTGGACCATTAGAAAAGCCACCCACTTTTATCGGATTTTTTTCGGTATAGCCATACGAGGCATCTGTGTTGACTTTTGAATCTCCTGATTTATTGGAAGAACATGAAACTACGAAAAGGCTGATTAGTAAAATTTTAATTAGTGATTTCATTTGTTTTTTGGTTTGGTTAATTTTAGTTTTTCACGCAAAGGCGCAGAGTCGCAAAGTTTCTGATAATAGAATATTGAGCGTTTATCTAGTATAACTCTTAAATCAGCGTAAATATTTTAATCCGTAGTAATCCGCGCTAAAATAAAAATCGCTGTTGAAGCCACTATTGTGAAAGCCAGCTTTTCTTTATCTAACATAAATTTTTTTTAATTCAACTGAATATTATGCTCCTTAGCAATCTTTTTAAACAAATCTTCTTTGTTTTCTTCCTGTAGTTTTTGGTAAATGGCGCCTATAACGACTTCAGAGTCTTTAGCGTATTTGGAGTTTTCATCGGTATAGATGCGGTGTGCTGTGAATATATTGTTTAGTGCTTTTTCGTAATTCTTTACTAAAAGATAGTTTTTTCCGGCTCCAAAATAACCTTCGGCATTTTCAGGATAAAACTGTATGAGTTTTTCATAATATTGGATGGCGGTTTTAAAATCAGATTTTAAAGAATAGACAACGGCAATATTCATTAGGGCAAAGTCGCCTTCTGGATAAATTTCGAGTGACTTTTTATAATACTTTATAGCATCGTTATACTTTTCAAGTTGTCTGTAACAGACCGCCAAATCATCATAAGCCAGGACAAATTTTTCGTCATTTTTAATTGCCGTCAAAAAGTTTTCAATGGCAGGTTTGTATTGGTTCTTGCTCATAAATTCTTTCGCAATGATATAAGCATTTTGTGCGCTTTCAATTTTTGAATCGGAATAGAACAGCTTCCTTTTTTCGTCTGTTTTTTGTCCTTTTGCCTTATCGCAGATTTCAGGCAAAAGGCTTTTGACTTTTGGGAGCAGTGCCATGAGTCCTTCAACTGTGTTTACTTCTTCCCGGGTTTTGGGATCTTCTTCTGTAGCAATGGCTTCTTTTACTATATCGGCAATACAGCTCCTGTAAGCCTCTTCGCCAATTTTAGTTTTTTGTTCTTCACATTCGCATGCTTTTTTAGCTATTTTTTCTTCTATGCTTTGTGCGTTGGATAGAAATGAAATAAGGATAAAGATTGGGAGTAGTGTTTTTTTCATTCAGTTTAGGATTGTAGATAGCGATATAGCTATTGATTGTGGTTAGTTATATTTAATCGTCTGAAACCAAATATATTAAAATGTTTTATACTATCGTAAAATTCTTATAAAACAAATGCCATGAGATTCAATAAAAACTTTGCACCTCTGCGTGAAACAGTTGCTCGCAAAGACGCAAAACAGGAACCGAATAGGGGATATTATTTTAACAATAAGTTACAGGCATTTAATTAATTTTTAAATTGCATCTGATTTTAAACTAAACCAGAAATCGCAATTTAACCTTTAACTTTTATGAAACTTACTCTCCAAAAAATTTCATTGTTTTCCTTTTTACTTTTTGCAGCTTTTACCGCAAAAGCCCAGACAACCTGCGACTGTTCCGAAACCTTTAAGTGGGTTAAAGAAACATTTGAAAAAAATGATGCGGGTTTTGATTATGCCATCCAGCAAAAAGGAATGGATATGTATGAAAAACACAATGCTGTTTTTTTACAAAAGGTAAAGACGATAACAGAAAGCCATGAATGTGCGGAGGTGCTGAATGAATGGTTGAAGTTTTTCAGGAAAGGACACTTTGGAGTTATGGCTTTGGCAATAGCAACTACGCAACAGTCGGCTAATGTCAAACAATGGCCTGTACTGGCGGTAAAGGAAAAAGAGCTGCGAAGCAAACCAACAAAAGACGCTAAGGATTTAGTGGGAATCTGGAAAGTAGGGGCCTATAAAATTGGTATTGTTAAAAAAGATAAAGGCTATAAAGGAGTTATTCTGGAATCGGGCAACGTGGCATGGAAACCACAGCAGGTAAAAATGGAAATAAATGAAGATGGTTCCGGTGTTTTTTATATGGGAGATTTTTCGCCTTTGAAATTCAAAAAGATGGATTGGGTCGGTAAAAATGCTATAAAATTGGCACCTGCGATTCAATTACAACGAGAATATCCTACGTTTCCTGAAAATGCAGACATACAACTCTATGCGAAAGCAATGAGTACAGGAAAGCCTTTTATGGAAAGCCTTTCGGGAGAAACCTTATACTTGCGAATTCCTTCTTTTGGCGGCGAACAAAAGAAAGTAATTGAAAGCGTGCTTTTGGCTCATGAAAAAGAAATCAAGAGTACTAAAAACCTGATAATCGATATTCGTAACGGAACCGGTGGTGATGACGACAGCTATGCGAATATTATACCTTATTTGTACACCAATCCGATACGCATTGTAGGTATGGAGCTTTTGTCTACACCGTTAAACAACAAAAGGATGGAAAGTTACTTGTCTATGCCGGACTTGTCTGAAAAAAGCAGAATGCAGGTAAACGCTGCACTTACTTTACTTAACGACAATCTTGGAAAATTTGTGAATCTGAACGGAGGTGACAAAGTGCATATACAGAAGATGGATGCTGTATTGCCTTTTCCGCAACAGGTAGCTATCATTGCCAATGAGGCTAACGGAAGTACAGACGAACAGTTTTTAATGGCGGCCAAACAAAGTAAAAAGGTAAAGCTTTTTGGAACAAGTACTTTTGGAGTACTGGATATTTCAAATATGAATTTTGTAAAATCGCCTGATGAGAAATTCCAATTGGGCTATTGCCTTTCTAAAAGCTATAGAATACCGGGCATGGCCATTGACGGTATAGGAATACAGCCGGATTATTTTATTGACAGCACCATCCCAAATGAACTTTGGATAAAATACGCCACTTCTGTTTTGGAAGATAAAGAGTTTCAGCCGTAATAGTAAGTCCAAATAATTTATTGTTTTGCGGCTCTGCGTCTTTGCGTGAAATAGTTGCTCGCAAAGACGCAGAGCCGCAAAGTTTGTAAAGAAATGATTGAAAGTTGACTTTCGTTAGATATTGGTTTTATAACTAGCAGCAATCCTGAAGAATACGGTCATGGGTGATTACGAATGTCATCCATAAAGTCACAAGAATTATCAACAGGTTAAGAACAGTTAGGATTGTATAATAATTCCCCTGAAAGTTATTATGCTTGTCGCTGTTTTTCTTAGCATACCACTTTGAACCAATTGCAATCAGCATCAAAAGAAATAAGATAATAAAACCCGGATAAATTTCGGAAATCACAACGCCAATAAGCCCAAGCACTACTGCCATGAAAGTTATTATCACAGATAGGGTAGTGATATTATTAAATGATTTTGTTGCCATTTTGATATTAATTTTAAGGTTGTTTAGCTGGTCGATTCGTGAATTAGTTCCAATACGTACCATTTAATCCTAATACGGTACCCATCCAAAGGGTGATAATAAAAGCAATAGCACCAATTAAGAAAGCTGCGATTCTTGTCCAGATTTTCTCACCACCGATAAACTGATTGGCATAATGGAATAATCCGCCACCAAAAGCGCCTGCCAATGGGACAATTATAAGTGGTTTAATTCTCCAGAATTTTCCCCATTCCGGATTGGGTTCGCCTGAGGTTATCAGGAAAAAAAGTATTAAGGCAGTGGCGATTCCTGCTCCAATTAAAATTCTTCTTTTTAAGGCCGAAGAATCTGTGTGAGATGATACATTATTCATAAAGAGAGATTTTAGATTTGACTTTTAGACTTTAGACTTTAGACTTTAGACTTATGACTTATGTAAAGTACTTTGTAATTCAAAGTAAATACATATTTTAGAACTGTGCAATAAATAGTTGCGAAAAAATTATAGGAAATAGTGAAAAAAGTTGTGAAGGGTTGCTTTTGCTGGGGAAAGCAATTATGTAAAATTCAGTTTTTGTTAAACTCTTTTTTGCTGTTCGCTTTCGCGGATTGCTTTTTCAAGTCGGGATTGTCTGGTTTTTTCCTGTTTGGCATCCATAATCCAATGAATGGTTAGTTTTTTATAGGATGGAGCTTGTTTCATAAAAAAATCCCAGGCGGCAGTGTTCTTTCTAAATTGACCTTCATATTCGGCATCAAGAAGGACGGGTTCGTTTTCATAAGAATATATCTTTGACCTGCTTTCTTTTCTTTCAATGAAAGCCTTTTGTCCCGCTTCGGTCATCAATCCCGCTTTGGTAAGTTCTTCCATCTTTTTGATATTGATGGCACTCCAGTTGCTGGTCTTTTTTCGTGGTGTAAAACGGATAGAGTAACTTTCTTTATCGATAGACCTGCGTACTCCGTCTATCCAGCCAAAACAGAGTGCCTGATCAACAGATTCTGACCAGGTCATGGATGGCTTTCCGCTGTCTAATTTATAGAAACCGACCAGAAGCTCGGTTTCGTTTTTATGGTGCTTTTCGAGCCATTTTCTAAATTCAGCCTGTGTTGCAAAAAAAGTTGCTGCCATTGTGTTTTAATTTTCGATTGGATATAGAAGGAATAAATATAATAAATAAGGAAACGGCTTATTGTTTCATCAGTTCTTTGTGTTTTCTTCCCCAATCTTCAAGTTCTCCAATTATAGTGTTTAGCTGATAGCCAATAGCAGTTAACTCATATTCAACCCGTGGTGGAACTTCTGCATAAACAGTGCGGGTAATGATTTTATTCTTTTCGAGTTTGCGCAATTGCAAGATCAGCATACGTTCTGTGATGGTTGGCATGCATTTTTTTAATTCTCCGAATCTCAATTTTCCGTTAATCAGGTAACAGCATATTGCTAAAGTCCATTGTCCTCCAATGATTCCGGAAGCATATACTTCCAGACACTCGTCTTGCAATAGCTTTTTGTTTTCGAAGTTGGTTGAAGCTTCCTTTATTTTAGTCATTACTTATCTTTTTGATAGTATCCTACAATGGGTTGCTAATATACAGAATTAAGTGTAGTGCTTTACTTTTGTGTCAGTTTTACAACTCAGGAAATATAAAAATGAAAACATTAGTCGTAGTCATACATCCAAACCTACAAGAATCTGTAATCAATAAAAGATGGATTGAAGAATTAGAAAAATATCCCGACCACTATTTTATACATCGCTTGTATGAAGCTTATCCAGATGAAAAAATTGATGTTGCCAAAGAGCAAAAGCTGATAGAATCCTATGATAAAATCGTATTTCAGTTTCCGTTTTATTGGTTCAATTGTCCGCCGTTGTTTAAAAAATGGCTGGATGAAGTGCTGACGCATGGTTGGGCCTACGGAAGTAAAAGCGGTTATAAGATGGGTGGTAAGAAAATAGCAATGGTGCTATCTGTCGGAGTAGACGAAGAAGAATATAGAGCCGACGGCAAATACAAATATACTTTGCGAGAGCTGACGGCTCCTTTTGAACTGACTTTTGAATACATCAAAGCAGATTACCGCTACTTTTTTGCCTATTACGGAATAGAACTCAATGCTACTGACGAGTGGATTGAAAAGAGCGTACCTGATTACAGGAAGTTTTTAGAGAGCGTGTAAAGAAATATCAGGCATTTTGCCGTTTTGTTAACTCGGTTGGCGAATAGCCAAACTGTTTTTTAAAGGCATGCGAAAAATGCGACAGATTCTCAAAACCGACTTCATAGCACACATCAATTGGCTTTTTTTTCTTTTCGATGAATTGGTAATGTGCCAGTTCCAATCGCTTTTGCGTAAGCCAACGTTGTGGCGTGGTATGGAATGCCTTGCTAAAATCACGTTTGAAAGTAGTGAGGCTGCGACCGGTCAGGTATCCGAATTTTTCTAACGGAAGATTAAACATGAAATTCTTTTCCATATAACCGGCCAGGTCAATTTTTCCGGGATCTTCAAAGTTGGCGAGTACATCATCAATTCCTTTGTCTATCGTACGCAATATGCTTATGGCTTCCTTGATTTTTAATGAAGCAATATCTTCGGGTAGTGTTTCCATGCTAAAATAAGGAAGCAGCGAGGCCAGACAGCTTTCAAGTAGCGGATGATTGCTGTAACTGTGTATTTTTTGCGATGCTGCCGCTTTTGGCTGAATAGGCAGTCCGGTATAAAAATCACGCAGCTTTTCGGTAGACAAATGCATTACCACTGTTTTGTGTGGCTGTCCGTCTTTTGGATAATTGATAATGGTGGCCAGCTGATTTCTTGGAATTAGAAAGATATCGCCTTTTTTGAAATAATAAGTCGCATCAGCCTGTACGATTTTGGTTTCGCCGGAGATAAACCAAACCAGCATATGATGGTCAAACATAATATCCGATTTGAAAAACTTATCCTCATAACAGGAAAGTTTGATATCGTCTGTAATGTATTTTGCCTGATATTCCATAGGAAGCCGTATTGCCTGTGATAGCGATGTTGTACAAAAATAAAAAGAATTGTGCATTTTATAACGTAATTAGGACTGTTACTCTGCTGTATTGAAAGGAATGCCGGTCATCGTCTCGCTGAGTTTCCATAATCGTTTGGCACTGGATTCATCAACAGAATAAGGTCTGACACCTTTGGTTACTCCTTCTTCCAGAACTAAATCTGCTATATCGCAATCTTCACAATATACGCCTCCAATTGTGTTGAGCATTGGGCTTGTAGCACACCAAACGGTTGTGGCTGCTCCTTGCGGAATGGTTTTTAATGCTGCGGCTACTTCGGGAAATAGGACTCCGTTGGCATCACAATAACCTAGTTTCTGGAATAATTCTAAGGGTGCTTCTCTCGCCAATTCTGTTCCATTTATGGAACCCGGATGGAGCGAATAGGCTCTTATGCCAAATGCTTTGCCACGTTCATCGAGTTCCAGTGCAAATAAATTACTGGCTGTTTTGGATTGCCCATAACTTAGCAGGGTTTCATATTCACGATTTAAAAAATTTGGGTCGTCAAAATCAAAAGTTCCGAATTGGTGACCTTGTGAAGAAACATTTACAACCCGGGCACCATGCGCTTTTTTAAGAGCCGGCCAAAGTCTGGCCGTCAATTGAAATTGGGCGAGATAGTTGGTAGCCAGTTGCGATTCATAACCGCGATTGTCCCAACGCAGCGGTACCCACATGATTCCTGCATTATGGATAAGCAAGTGTAATGGCCTTCCGGAAGCCAAAAATCTTTCGGCAAAGGCATCAATAGAAGTGGTATCCATCAAATCCATTGCTTCCATCTCTATATTCGATATTCCTTCCAGATTTCTTTTTGCTTTTTCAATATCTCTTGCCGGGATAATTACGGTGGCTCCTGCGCCAGCCAGTACTTTCGCAGTTTCAAGTCCAATGCCGGTGTTGCCG
Organism: Flavobacterium sp. 38-13; assembly: GCF_001899155.1. Lineage (NCBI taxonomy): Bacteria > Pseudomonadati > Bacteroidota > Flavobacteriia > Flavobacteriales > Flavobacteriaceae > Flavobacterium > Flavobacterium sp. 38-13. The sequence goes on along the minus strand of NZ_MKVG01000020.1, from coordinate 56,121 downwards.
CCCGTTACGATTGCGATTTTTCCTGTAAGGTCGATGCCTTTGATAACTTCGGATGCTGTAGAGGTTGCGCCAAATCCTGAACCGATTGGCTGTTGCAATGCTCCCTGATAATTGTTCTGTCTCATTTTTATAAAATTTAATGATTTATGTTGAGACAAAATTAGGACGGTTAGTGCAGGAGAACTTTGTTCAAACGTCCGAACTTACTTTGTTTAAACGTCCGGTTTATCAGGCAATAAAAAAGCCAAAGTGTTGGCTTCGGCTTTGTGGTTTCTTATTTGTTATTGGGTATCTGTTCTACCAATATTTCATTTCCGGTTTTGTCGTAATAACTACAGGACATTTTCTGCGTATCGACCACCCATTTTTCAATACCGAACTTTGCGCTCATGGCTATAAAAGCATTGTAATCGGTTTCGCCTTGTTGGTGTGATTTTAAGCCTGTCTTAAACGATTCGGTATCGCAGCTGTCTGCTACAAACAGATTTTCATATTTTGCAGTAGTTGTAATTTCATACTCATTGGTTCCATGATATTCGGAATGGCCGTCTGCAACATATACATCATAAGAGATTACGCCCAGAGATATGATTTCTTGTATGTAGGCAGGGAAGTCTGCCCCTGATTTTACTTTGCTATGGGCATGTTTGATTTGCGCTTCTGTAAACATATTTTTGATGTTTTAAGCTGGAAGATTTTGTTCTGTCTGTCTCAGGTGGTGAATAGCATGGTAGGCCATGAGATAAAACATTTCGCGAACGGTCATAATACCCAATAAAGGATGCGGCATAACAATCGTATCCAGTTCTTCTTCAGAATACCCGCTTAATTGTTGTTGGATGGAATCCAAAATCTGCTGCAGTTCTTCAGTTAATTCTTTTTTGGCTTCCGGCAGAACAGCTTCCGGCAGGAATTTTTCAGGAGCTTTTCCGCCATTGGCAAGAGCTACTTTGTAATTGGCCAGTACGGTATCATAGTCCCAAAGCGGACGTTCGATTTTTCCAAATTTTTGGACAAGGAATTCTTTTGAAGCCAATGCCTTTGAAATAGGCAACAGGCAAAGATAGACATGGCTAAGCTGTTGTCCGGCTGTCCATTTGCCATTTTTGCTATAGAGAAATTGGTCATCCGGTAGTGCATTCACATAATTAGCCAATTCAATATGGTTATTGTGAAATAGGGTAATAAGTTCTGATGTATTCATTGTTCTTGTTTTATGTTGGTAGAAACAAAAATTCTGGTTTTAACGAAGTTATAAAATATTTTGCTGAGGTACCAACCCAACTTTATCAAAACAAGTTTTTATACCTTTAAACACCCCCTGAATCCTCTGGCTGCATAATACGATTCGGCACCATTATGATAGAGAAAAACGGTATCGTAGCGTCTGTCACAAAAGAGAGCGCCGCCACGTTTTCTGATTTCTGTAGGTGTTTTTACCCAGCTTGATGTTTTGAGGTCAAACTCTCCCAGTTTTTGAAGTTCGCGGTATTGTTCTTCTGTAAGTATTTCGATTCCCATAGCATCTGCCATAGCTATGGCGCTGTCTTTGGGTTTGTGCTCTTTTCTGGATTCTAAAGCTTGCGGGTCATAACAGATGCTTCGGCGGCCCTTTGGACTTTCCGGTGTGCAGTCATAAAAAATATATTCGCCGGTTTTTTTATCAAACCCTACCACGTCAGGTTCGCCACCGGTTTCTTCCATTTCGTCTAACGACCAAAGTTTCTCAGGATTGGCTTCTAATTTTGCCTGTATGTCGGACCATTTCAAACCTTTGTGGCGGTTTGCGTTTTTCTCAAAACGGGTTCTTAATATACCCATTAGTGTCTCGCTTTGTGATGCTGATAATTTCTTTTTATCCATATCTTGATTTTTTACGATGTGATGGTAATTGTTTTTCTATTGGCCGGCCTAAAGTACCAGGATACCAAGGTAAGTACCAATAACAATAAAGCAGGAAGAATATCTTTTACGGGGTCATGAGCCGCAAGGTGAGAAAAGATTGCTCCCGACATGGCGAAAAAGAAACCTGCATAGGCCCATTCCTTTAGTATTGTAAATTTAGGAATAAGTACGGCAATGACGCCCAAAATTTTCCAGACGCCTATGATGGTCAAAAAGTAAGCAGGATAACCCAGATGTGCCATCATTTCAGTTTCTTCCTTTACGCCTGATAATTGTACAATTCCGGTAGAAACCATTCCTAATGCCAGCCATAGTGTTGAAATCCAGTAAATAATTTTATTTCTCTTTTCCATGTTCTGTTATTTTAAATTGGAAACTACGTCTTGAAGTCGGTTATGAGCCATATTGATACCCTGTGCAAAAGGAAGCTGCAATATCTGATTTCTTACAGCCACAGATTTGTAGACAACATGCATAGTAAGTTTACTGGTAGTATCAGTCAGTTTTTCAAATTCCAGGTATTCGAGTTGTACAGGGAAAGGGGTATTTTCCATTTCAAAGGTGCGGGTAATTTTCTGATTCGGAATGAATTCATGGATAGTTCCATTAGAGCGAAAGACTACATTTCCTTGAGCGTCTGATGTTTCGAACTGGTAGCTGCCATGCTTTTTGTTTTCAAGCTTTACTACTTTCGTTCCCATCCATTGTGCTACGATATCTGCTTCTTCATAGGCTTTGAAAAGCAGTTCGAGAGGCAGGTCAAATTCTCGGATAATCTGTAATTCCTGTTTGCCTTCTTCGGCATTGATTTTTGTTTTTCGTTCCATTTCTTATTTTTTTGATTGGTAGGTTTTCATGATGTTTTCCAGTTTGTTGAATCTGTCATCCCACATTTTCTGGAACGGTTCGATAAAGTCGGCTATTTCTTTTAGCTTGTTCGGATTAAGGTGGTAATAGATCTCCCTGCCATTTTGTTCTTGCTGAAGCAGTTCACATTCCGTAAGTATCTGCAAATGTTTTGATACTGTTGGTCGTGCTGTATCAAAATTAGAAGCTATCGCTCCGGCGGTCATGGATTGGGTCGATAATAATAACAGTATTGCCCTTCGGGTAGGGTCTGCTATGGCCTGAAAAACGTCTCGTCTTAAATTCATTATGAAGTTATTTGACTACAAATATATATGAAGTCATTTGACTACGCAAATTTTTATGAGAAAATAAAACCTAAGGAAGTTAAAATAGGCAATCCTAGTCTTGATTGATAGTCATTAAGATAACGTGATTATATTTTGTGTATTAGGGAGCGAACAATAGATATGGAAAAAACAACTATCGATAGTATGCCAAAAACAATTGAAATTTCATGTTGTTTTATGAAGTTTAAGACAACAGCAAGCAGTATACTGCTTAGATAGAGTAGTGATAAGTTTTTTTGGGTTTGATAACGTAATAATGACAAAATGGAATATCCTATAAAAGAGAATAGTAATGAAACAAGGCATATGATTTTAGCAATACCATGCATGTCATACGCCATACCAACTGTTTTGTTTAATCCTAAGGAATGAAAATCAATAGTAAGACAGAAGACGACTAAAATAATAACGATTATAAGATAAAGTTTCTGATTGAATATGTTCATAATTGCATAAAGTTTTATTCTGTTTTTGCTGTAATTCCTTATTTGCTATTTAAAATCCGTATCATTGAAAAATCATCAGTTGGTTTTAATCCAAAATCATTCTTTAAAATTTTGAGTTTCAGATTTAGCATGTCTTCGGTTTCATTGCCCTCCCGGTTTTGTGCTAAAAAATCGATTACATCAATTTCCTCATTTAAAGTTTTATGAACTTTCGTGAATGAAAAAATTCCATCGGTAGCGATGCTTATATCGTTTATCGTATCAAACACAATTTTTTGATTTTGCAGGCTATAAAATTTTTCAAAGTCTTCAGAAATATGAAATCCTAAATAATCAGGCTTGTTGTCTTGCTCGTATTCGGTTATTTTTCCGTTGATATTTACAAAACCGTCGCCAATAGTGAGAACAATTCCTGTATTTAAAGTTTTGTCTACTATCATGATTATCAATGTAGTTAAAAGCTCTTTAATATCTAATAATAATTGATTTTTGATAGACTTGAGTTCTGAAAACAAATCTTTTAAGATGGATTTTAAATGTTGTTCTAAAGTCAGGGTTGATTCATTTTTATCGACCAGGTCTTTATATCCTTTCTCAATTATAATTTTCTTTAGTATTTTTCCAACCAGTAGCGATGCAAACTGGCTGTCTATAGCTGTGGTACAGCCATCCATAACCGCACAGATGATTTTGTCTTTTCCAAATTTGCCTAGGTAAAGGGAATCTTCACAATTGTTGGAGTGATAATCTCCAATTTGTATTGCCGAATAAATTTTCATGGCGGCAATTTACTGTTTTATCCGCATAATTTATCTTTCCCTTCGCAATCACATTTTATCCTTTACCAAAAAAACAGAAGCCAAAGCAAATTCCTCAAGCTCACCAATCTCTTCCTCCCTTACAAACCCTTCAGATTCAAAAAAAGCAATGAGAGGATTTTCTTTATACTCATGAATCCACAGTCGGTCATATGATTTGCTGATAGTGAGACACTTTTCGAGGAGTGACTGTCTAACAGCCGTATCATTATATTTTTCGAGTATTCCAAAATCGGCAATCCGCATCATTCGCACATTTTCCATGTTTTTTGGTTTTTTTCCATTGGAAGTAATATAAGCATATCCGGCAGGAATATCACCTTTATAAACAACCAGCCATTGGTTGGACATGCTGTTCATTTCTGCAATGAGGTTTTTGTCATCGAACTTTTTTGCGATATAGTCTTCGAGTTGTTGCGGCTCTAATAATGACGCGAATTTTTCTGTTGCTATTTCTTTTGCTAAAGCAGCTAACAGGTTTCTGCCTTGTTCTGTCGCGATAATAAACTTTGTTGTAATTTCCATTCTTTTTTCTGTTTGTGGACTTACAAAGTTAGAGATGATGTAAAATTTATATCAGTACACAATCGGAAATAATCAGGAGTACAGATGTTAACGGGAGAGTTGTCCGGCCTGTTTGATGGCTTCTATTCGTTTAGGCGTATAGGCATCAGCAAATACGACTCTGAAATAGTTGGAAAAAGTATCCGAAAACGAAAAGGTATAGCCGGGTGTAAACCGGATTCCGATTTTTTCACATTGGGCATAAAAATAATCCATGTTTGTGGCTTCCGGCATTTTTATCCAGATAGAATAACCACCGGCAGGAACCGTTATTGAAGTGCCTTCCGGAAAATTATCATAAAGCAGGTCTAAAGTTAATGCAGCATTTTCAGACAACTGTTTTCGAAATGCTTTTAGGTGGCGCTCATAGCTGCTTGCAGACAGCAAACGATTAACCGTTTCCTGATAAATAGGAGAGACGGTACTGCCCAGAGAAAATTTAATCTGCTCGGCTTTTTGGATAAATTTTCCCGGTGACAGCCAGCCGAGCCTGATGCCGGGAGCAAGAGTCTTGGCATAGGAAGAATAGGTCATCACAAGGCCGCTGTCATCAAAACTTTTAATTGTGGTTGGCCGTATTCCGTTAAAGTTAAGGTCGCCATAGATGTCATTTTCGATAACTGCAATTTCATAATCCTGCGCCACAGAAAGCACCGCCTTTTTTTTCTCATCTGTCAGCAGGATACCTGTAGGATTATGGAAATTAGGCGTTAGCAGCACGGCGCTTACCTTGTTTTTTGCACATGCTTTTCTAAGAAAGTCTACGTCAAAACCATTATCTCTATCTATTGGAATTTCTATAACTTTTAGGTGGAGTACCCGGATTACTTCCAATATAGAAAAGACACATGGACTTTCCACTGCAACTACATCGCCGGCAGTACATACAGAAGCCAACGCAATATAAAGTGCCTGTAATGCGCCGTCTGTAACAATCAATTCATCAGGATTGAGAAGGGTTTGGTATCCGGCAGCACGCCTTGTAATTGCGTCTTTTAAATCTGGCAGTCCGTTAGAAGGATAATATCGTAACAGATTTGCTCCCTGTTCTCTTACGACCTGCTGCATAGTGCGCAATAGTAGTTTTTGTGGAATCAGGAGGTCGCCAGGAGCGGCAACATTAAATTCTGAAAGTTTTCGTCCATTCCGTAAAGATGTAATGGAGGCAAGGCTGTTTTCAAAGAAAGCATCCCTGATTATGGGCGAACGGTTTGTTTTAACAGGCTCGTAAGATTTGCCAAATTGACGGTTCACATAATATCCTGATTTGGGCACGCTTTCAACCAATCCCTGAATGATAAGGTATTCATAACCGTTTTGAACAGAATTGGTGCTTAGCCGGTATTTGTCTTTTAATTCACGTACCGAAGGTAGTTTATGTCCCGATTTGTATATTCCTCCCCGTATGTTTTTTTCTAAAAACGAAGTAAAGATTTCAAATTTATATGATTTCATACGAGGTGGTTAAGGTATGCTTTGCCTGTTCTTTATTGAAACGTTTTTTTTAATCTGTTTCTGCTTTAGTATCTGTGAGCGAACATTGAACCAAAGATACAAAAAGCCTTATTTTATTAGAAATGGTAGTTCTTCAATAGCTTAGTTTTTATCAAAGAAAAACTCAAATGGTAAACATACAGATAATCTAATGGTCCATATTGATTTCACAAGGACGTTTCTTTTTTGTATTTTTGTAAAGTACACAAAATTATGACAGAAGAAAAAGTAATATTGGTTAATGAGCGCGATGAGCAGATTGGATTGATGCCAAAGCTGGAAGCTCATGAAAAGGCAGAACTTCACAGGGCCTTTTCAATTTTTATACTGAATTCAAAAAATGAGGTAATGCTCCAACAGCGTGCTTCTCAGAAATATCATTCGCCATTGCTGTGGACTAACACCTGTTGCAGCCATCAACGTGAGGGCGAAAGCAATATTCAGGCAGGAAACCGCCGACTTATGGAGGAAATGGGTTTTTCAACAGAATTGAAAGAACTGTTTCATTTTATCTATAAAGCGCCTTTTGATAATGGCTTGACAGAACATGAATTGGATCATGTAATGGTTGGCTATTTTGATGGTGAACCAGTCATCAATCCGGAAGAAGTAGAAAATTGGAAATGGATGGATATTGATGCAATCAAAGAAGATATGCAGGTGCATCCTGAAAAATATACGGTATGGTTCAAGATTATTTTTGATGAATTTTATCACTTTTTAGAAGAGCATAAGTTGTGAAGGTGAAGTCATAAAGTCGGAAGTCGAAAGTTTTAAAGTTGTAAGTTGAAAGTCGAAAATCAAAAACCACAAATCAAAAATGAGAGTAACTGTCAGTAGAAAAGCCCATTTTAATGCCGCACACCGCCTGTATCGCAAAGACTGGTCGGATGAGAAAAACGATTCGGTTTTTGGGAAATGCAACAATCCTAATTTTCACGGCCATAATTATGAATTGATTGTCAGTGTAACCGGAAAAATTAATCCTGATACGGGCTATGTGATTGACATTAAGGATTTGGCCGATATTATTCTCGAAGAGGTTGAAAGACGTTTTGACCATAAAAACCTGAATCTGGATGTGCCTGAATTTTCAGATTTGAACCCGACAGCCGAAAATATTGCGGTTATAATTTGGAATAAAATCAGGAAAAGAATTGATGCTGATAAGGATTTGGAAGTTGTTCTTTATGAAACGCCGCGAAATTTCGTAAGTTATAAAGGAGAAAGCGCCAACTAAAAATCATATAAGTTATTTCAGAAATAATGGTATAAGCCAGATTGTAAATTTCTGTAATTTGTTTTCAAAAAATATGAGTCTACAACTATACCCGCTGGTTTTCGAACCAATACTAAAAGAACGAATCTGGGGCGGGACAAAACTTAAAACCGTTTTTAATAAGCCGATACAGTCAGATAGTACCGGCGAAAGTTGGGAGTTATCTACAGTGCCGGGAGACATCAGTCGCATTGCAGAAGGAGAATATCAGGGAAAATTACTTTCGGACTTGATTTCACAGTTTCCGGAAGAAATTCTGGGTGAGGCAGTGCATAAGAAATTCGGGACAGAATTCCCCTTACTGTTTAAATTTATTGATGCCAAAGAAGACCTTTCAATTCAGGTGCATCCCAATGATGAGCTTGCCAAAAAGCGCCATAATTCTTTCGGAAAAACAGAAATGTGGTATGTGATGCAGGCAGATGAGAATGCCAGGATTGTAGTAGGTTTTAAAGAAAAGTCAAGCAGGGAAGAGTATTTGAAAAATCTGGAAGATAAGACGCTATTGTCAATCTTACAGGAAATCCCAGTAAAAAAAGGAGACGTCTTTTTTTTAGAAACAGGAACAATCCACGCCATTGGAGCCGGAATTGTGATTGCGGAAATCCAGCAAACTTCAGATATTACCTATAGAGTATACGATTGGGATAGGGTTGATGCCGAAGGAAAATCAAGAGAGCTTCATATAGATTTAGCACTCGATGCCATCAATTATAATACGACAGATACGGAAAGAACCTACACACAGGAAAAAAATAAAAGTAATCCGGTAGTAACATGTCCTTATTTTATTACCAATTACTTTCCGCTTGATGGTGAGGTGGAAATAAAGAAGCAGCACGAATCGTTTACTGTGTATATGTGTATGGAAGGTAATTTTACGATAAAGTACAATGGAATGGAATGGAATTATAAAAAAGGAAATACAGTATTATTTCCAGCCGCAATGAGGGAATATAATTTAGAAGGTGAGGCGGTACTTTTAGAAATTTATATTTAATAGCCTCAAATAGAAAGATTATGCTTAATTTTGCAGACGCAAATTAAAATTTAAAAAAATGGCAAACGTTAGGAATTTAAAGAAAGACATCAATTACGTATTGGGAGACATTATTGAAGCAGTATACATCTGGGAAATGTCTACAACAGGAAAACCAACTGAAGCTTCTGAAGCTTTGATTGATGAGGCAATTGTTGCTTTTGATTCTTTGATCGCAAAAGTGAATGCTAAAAATGTAGAAAACAAAAAAGCACATTTCAAGCAAATCAATGCAGAATTAGAACAAACTGCTAATCAATTGGTTGCTAAAATAAACGCTTTATAGTCTAAAAAAAGATAAAAAAAGTGCAGATTTTTTTTGGAAAATTAAAATTCAGAACTATATTTGCACCCGTATTGAGATGCCGGTGTAGCTCAGCTGGCTAGAGCAGCTGATTTGTAATCAGCAGGTCGTGGGTTCGAGTCCCTCTATCGGCTCAATAAGAAAAACCATCCGAAAGGATGGTTTTTTTGTTTTATAAAGATTTGGAATTATCATAAAAAAAACGCCTTGAATTTTCAAGACGTTTTTTTTTATTACTGCTTCTGTTCTGCCTGTTTTCTGTCGGCTACAAACTTCGTAAGCATTTTTCCGTATTTGGATTGAGCTACTTTTGGTGACATGGATTTGTCAATAGTGTCCAGATATTTAATATTGGCATTATAAATGTCGGCTAAGGCAATATAAGGAGCTATATCATGGTCTTTATTGTTCAAGGCAAAGTTGATAGCCATCAGATATTTTCTTTTCAGGTTATCGCTGTTTTTCTTGTCAAAATCAGAAGATACATCTCTGTTGAATTGCAGGGCTCTTAACTTCTCTTCTGTAAGGCTCAATTGCGTGTTTTTGTATCTTGACATAATTTTTCGATACTCTTCAAACAGTTTTTGATTTTCAGAACCTGTTATTTTTGCGGCAGCAAAAAAAGAATCCAGCCTCGTGTCGATTGTCATATTTCCGGGTTCGGCAAAAAACATCAGATTGTTATCGATACTGTTGGTTTCGCCTCTGTCCAAAAACAGGTAAAGCATTTCCGGAGAATCGATAGTCAGATGGCTTTCAAAGTTCGAATTTCCTTTGATAACAATCGTATCAACAGCAACTAATGCCGTATCTACAATTTTTTGAATGTAGAGCGTACCTTGTTTCAGACCTTCTACATTTCCTTTGATATGGAGATTTCCTTCTTTCTTTTCTTCCTTACAGGAAATCATTGCTAATGCTGCAAAAGCAAACACTATTTTTCTCATAATTGTTGCTGGTGTTTTTGCGGGCGGTTTCAATTATTTGACGCCCCCTGATTTTAATTCGCGGCAAAATAATAAAAAAATCCCCAATTTAGATTTTAAATTGGGGATTAGTTTTATGGAATACTGATTATCCTTTCAACCAGGCTTCTCTTAGTTTGGCCTTGCTTGCATCAGTAGCCTGATATCCTTCGATTTCTTCGCTCGGAAGTTTTATTACTCCTTTTAATTGGATTTCCTTTCCGTTGCGTTTTACTTTTGCCGTGATAGGGTCATTTTCTTTCCATGTCAGGCTACCCATAATCATGTCATACACATTGTCAAGGTTGTATTTTGTGCCGTTGATTTCAAGAAGTATATCGCCATCTTTTATGCCAAGGCTCTTGTAGAAATCAATATTTCCGCTGCCTGGCAGTATAAAAATTTCTTTTGTAGCCGGATTGATTGAAAAATTAGGTTCCATTCCTTTTAGAAAAGCATTTCCTGCAACCGTAGTCTTTCCTTTTGTGACACCCATTTTGGCAAAATAAACATCATAAGGAATTGGAGTTGGCCCGGCAACATAAGTGTCAAGAAACTTTCTTACTGTTGGAGAAGTCAGGGATTCAATTTTGTCAAAAAGTTCGGAATCGTCGAAAGCTTTTTTAGTGCCATATTCATTTGAGAGCTTCTGCATCAGGTCAAGAATGCCTCTTTGTCCGTTACTGTCTTCGCGAATTTGTATGTCAAGACACATGGCTATCAGGGCACCTTTTTCATAAACGTTTTGGTATTGGTCTTTGTATGGTTTTTGCAAGACCATTGAACTCATTTTTGTGAATGGCATCGTGTCATCCATAGTTGAAGCGTTAGCTATTTTGGTAGCCATTCTTTCGTAGAATTCGTCTTCCGTAATTAAATCCTGGTTGACCTGGAAAAGATTTGCAAAATATTCCGTTACGCCTTCATACATCCACAAATGTTCAGACATCTTTGGTTTGTTGTAATCAAAGAATTGGATTTCCTTAGAATGGATGGTGAGCGGTGTTACAATATGGAAGAACTCATGCGAAACAACGTCCTTAAACTGTTCAGCCAACTGTTCTTTTGGCATAGCTTCCGGCATTACTACCGTTGTTGCTGTTGGGTGTTCCAAAGCTCCAAAACCTTTGGCATCATTTCGGGATGTGTCAGACAGATAGATAAGGACACTGTATTTTTTTGTCGAGTTGAATTTGCCTAAGAAATTCTTTTGGGCAGTCATCATGGTTTTCATCTCCGGGGTAATGCTTTCAGCGGTAACGATGCCGTTTGGAGAATAAACAGCAATCAGTATTTCCATCCCGTTTACGGTAAAAGTAGTATAATCCGGTTTGGAATACATAATCGGGTTTTCAACCAATTCGGAATATTTAGAGACGGTGAAAGTGTCTTTCGTATCTGAAGCATCCGTATCTGTCATAGATGTTGCTCCCCAAAGTGTCGCAGGATGTGCGATATTTACCTGATATGGCGTGTCAAGAAATTCTTTGAAATAGCCCACAAAAGCATGGGTATTCAGCATGATGTTTTTTCCCGCTTCAATATTGCTGCCTGCCGGAGAAAAAATATCGTGTGTTCCTTCAACATCATAAGTGTCATTTACCCAATAGGTAAGTTTTGCAAGTTTTTTTGCATCACTGATAGTCCATGAATTGTCATCTATTTTAGCAACTACCAATGAATTGCCTTTGGCGTCATAGGCTTTTACGTTTTCTAAAAATTTACCGTAATCGTCTTCAGAATAAGTTCCCGGTATTATTTTAGGGATATGGTACGTTATCTTTTCGGATTTAATCGCTGGCGGTAAAACCGTAACCATTACTTTATCGTCTTTGATACCGTTAAGGTCGATTTCTACCTGTACTTCATTTTTTGCAGTTACTGATACTACATTTTCGGAAGGTTTGCAGCTCCATAACAATGCCGCAAATGCCAGTGAATAAATTATTTTTCTCATTATTTTTTTGTTTTATCCCAATAGGTTCGCCGAACTGATTTTTTGTTACAGACTCCCCGTTTTTTTTAAGAAAGAATTATATTTTTTTGAGAAAGGTAGTAATTTTTTCGATAAGTTCCGGCATTACCGGCAGGTTCGGATTGGTATAGGTAGCCATGTTTTCGGCATCGTCTCCTTTAATTTCTTTGAAAATGTGATTCATGTTTTGGATAAGAACTAATTCTGATTTGGGATTGGCTTTGTGTAGCAATTCCGCATCCTGTGTTGAAATTTGTATGTCTTTTGTACCGTTGACAATAAGAATCGGTATTTGCAGTTTTTTGATTTCTTCCTGCGGATTGTGTTTCAGCCATGAAATTATATAAGGTTGGACACTTGCTCTGAAAAGACTTGCCAGCATTGGGTTTTTTAGCTCAAAGGTTTGTCCTTTTTTGAGAGATTCAAGGCCTTTGGCAGTTTCTTCTTTCAGCATGGGCGCTCTGCTGCTAATCTGTTCTATCAAAATTTCATCAATAGGTCTGCCGGCTCCTGCCAAAGAAATAAAGGCGTTTGCATCCGGTAGGGCCGCATTCATGCCAATTAAAGAACCTTCACTGTGTCCGGCGATAACAATTTTGTTGAATTGTTTTTTTGCCTTGAAATAGCTAACGATATCTTTTACATCCTGTATTAAAATGTCAAAGCTTAATTTGGATTCGTCTATTTCTCCGGAGCGCATTTCAACAACAGGCCTTTTGTCATAATTGTAAACAGCGTAATTATTTTTGGCCAGTCCTTCTGCCAAAAATTTTAAACTGTTGTTGGAAACTCCCGGCTGGTTACCATTTCTGTCTGTAGGTCCCGAGCCTGCAATCAGGATGATGAGGTCTGTTTTTTTAGAGGTATTTGGAGTATAAAGAGTTCCTGGGATAAGAGCATTTACACTTATTTCTTCTGTAGAAAATTTGCTTTCCTGAGAAAAAGTGACCATTGTTGAAAATAAGACAAAGCTTAGGAAGATTATTTTTTTTATCATGATGTTAATAGTTTAGAAATGAAATAAGAATTCCCGAAATGATTTCTGCCACTAAAATGGCAAGTGCGAAATATAGTTTGTGCATGCCCGTCTTACTGTTGGTTGCTATTTTGAATCCGTTATAGAGAAGAATTACAAACCATATTAGGCAGAGTATGCTTATTATGGCGAAAAAACCAAGCACTATCATACTGATGGGAGACAGGTTCATTTCGCTGGGCATTGCTTTTGGATTGAAATTTTCAAGCAGGCTGACCGAGATATCTGAAATATAATTTCTGAAGTTGGAAAAAGTCAGCAGGTAAAAAGGAATCCGGCAGATAAGAATTGGATTTACAATATCGATTATCCTGGTTTTGGAATTGATGAGCTTTCCCACAAAAAAAAGTGTCGCAAACAAGCAAACAATATTAATCAGGTTGTCAATAAATGGCTGAGCAAGTGTCACACTTTTTGTAAAATGTAAATCTATAACGCCGTCATATCTTCCGTTAAAAAGATAGGCCAGATAACTTCCGATTGCTGTGACTGCCAGCCCAAAAATAAAAAGACTGGTTTCAGGATTTTTTTCAAAAGGGTTGAGTAGGAGTTTCTTCATTGGTTTCCGGATTTGAGTTTTTTTATTTTTTCGATAATATCGTCCAGTTTGTTCCTGACAGTTGGGTAGCTATTGCCCATCTGAACGGCCATTTCTTTAAGGCTGCCGCTGCTAAGAAAAAATTGAAGAATAAAATTCTGCTCCTCTTCAGAAAGCTGAAGATAAAAGGGTAGTGAATAGTTACCGGAAACGGTAGTCTGGCAGTTTCCGCACTTCAACTGTGATACGGAAAGTGAGTCACTGCAACTGGGGCAATGAATTGGGAGTTTTGGTGTCATAAACTAAAATTAATTTAATTAAATATTAATAAAGTTTATGCAAACTTAAATAAAATTAATTTTAGTTTTTATTTTATTGTAAGAAAAGGCAAAAAAAATATTCCACGAAGGAATATTTTTAAGTATTTATGTTAATCAAATTTATTCTTGATGTAGTATTTTCCGTCCAAATCTTCATCAAAATCATCAATCTTTGGCGGTTTTGGTTTTGGCTTGCTGGCCATTGCTTTTTTCTTCCACAGCTCAAATTTATCTGCGGTAAGTCTTTTCTTCATTATTTCGATTACATCCTTTTCGGCTAATCCTAACTCTTTTTTAATAATCTCAAAAGGATTTCTTTCTTCCAAAGCCAAGGTAACAAGCTTTTCATTTTCCTCTCGAGTCAGCTCAATGTTTTTGCCTTTTTTCATTACATGAAAATTAATTCAGATAAATAGTAATTGTACGTTTTTTAATTGTTACTCAATATTAATAAAAAAAATAATTACTTTTTCAAGCGGTCTTAAATTTTTTCTTCGGGAAGAACCTGGGGTGACCGGTGTTTTTGAAAAGGGATAGCTACTAAATTAGACAATCGGTTGTTTTCAGAAGCTTCCATGTGTGTGTCGACACCATAAACAATTTTTTCTTTCGGGAGTGTCAAAAACGTACCAAAAAGCCTGTCCCATATAGAGAAGATATTGCCATAATTAGAGTCAGTATAAGGCAAGACATAATGATGGTGTACTTTATGCATATTAGGAGAAACGATAATGTAGCTGATGTATTTGTCAAGTTTTTCCGGAAGCGAAATATTGGCATGATTGAATTGGGAAAACACAACCGACAGTGATTGGTATAAAAAAGCAAGCCACATTGGAGCGCCTGTTATTAATACTGCTGCTGCCGTAAATACAAAACGGACAACACTTTCTCCCGGATGGTGCCTGTTTGCGGTAGTTGTGTCTACCCAGGTATCCGTATGATGAATGAGGTGAAAATGCCAGAGCCAACGGGTTTTATGCTGCACAAGATGTGCCAGATAAGCCCCTATCAGGTCAAGAAGCAATAATCCTATTAACGTGTAAAGCCATAAGGGAAGTTCCGGCAGCCATTCCAGGACTCCGAAATTATTTTTCAATGCCCATTCCGAAGCCAGAAGCAGGATAAAAGCCAAAATGAAATTTACGATTATGGTAGTCAGGGTGAAAAAGATATTGATTCCCGCATGATTCCATTTTTTATAATTAAACCGGAATAATGGAAATGCATTTTCAATCATCCAAAAGATTGCAATGCCACCAACCAATATAAGTCCTCTATGGAGTGAAGGAATGGTTGAGAAATAATCGACAATATCATTCATATCCTGCAATTTTAGTTTATGTTCCAAACATGACCGTAAATGTGGTCCCGATATTGACTTCGCTGGCTACAGTGATTTTTCCTTTCATGCTTTCGATTTGTGTTTTCGTCATAAAAAGCCCGATGCCCTTGGCTTCCGGGTGATTATGGAAAATCTGGTTCATGCCAAAAATCTTGTGACCGTTTTTGTTCAGGTCGATTCCAAGTCCGTTATCGATAACATAAAGATAAACAATATTATTTTTCCTTTCAGAACGAATTGTAATTTCCGGTGTTCTTTCCAGCGCCCTGTATTTTAAAGCATTGCTGATAAGGTTATGGAAAATGCTTTCCAGATAAATTCTGGAATAGGCTATTTCCGCTACTTCTTTAAAATCGGCCTTAATAATTGCGCCGGATTTTAGTATTTCACCTTGCAGTGATTCAATTGTCTTGGAATAAATCTGTTGGAAAGACAATAATTCTTTTTCAACTTTATTCTTTTTGATATGTAGTACTTCCATCAACTGGTTTAGCGAGTCGTTCAGGTTCTGGGCAACTTTTCTAAGCATTTCAAAAATCGTCTTATACTCTTCAATTGGGCTATCCTTTTCAATAGTGGCAATCAAGGCTGTAATGTTTGAAGCCGGCGAACGAAGATTGTGTGAAGTAATGTTGGCGAAATCATTAAGCTGTTGGTTTTGTATGGTAAGCTCATCCATCAGATTTTCCTGAATGATTTTATCCAATAGCAGGCGTTTGGTGTTTTGTCTGATTTTTATATATGCAAAAATCAGTATTCCAAAGGTGACAAAAATAAACAAGAAGAAACGGTTATTTCGTGCCTGTACATTTTCTTCTGTCTGGGCAAGATTGTCTGATAAGATGAGTACAGCCTGTTTTTGATAATCACGGATTGACCTTCTTATAGAGTCCATAACTTCTTTACCGCGGCCTTTTTTAATCAAAGCGGCGGCTTCTTCCATGCCATACTCCCTTCGTGTCTTGATTACCATAGCGCTCACTTTTTGCTTTGATTCGATTAGCTTTTCTAACGTATCAAGTTTTTTATTCTGGTATTCATCGGTTTCGTTCATAGAACGAAGTGAGTCAATCCAGATTTCAAGATTTTTATGGCCGTGGTTGTATACTTCCAGATAGTTTTCATCTCCGGTAATCGTATAGCCGCGTGCTCCTGTTTCGATATCAATAGTGCTGGAGAGCACTTTTTCAAGTACGCTGTTGATGTTGCTCGTATGGTTAACAATCATCCTGTTTTGCTTTACAGATTGTGAGCGGCTGTGAATGGAGTAGGCAAGAATTGCAAAAGAAGCGACAATAACTATGAAGGTTATGTCAATAGTGGTTTTTAGAGATATTTTTCCCATTAGTATTTTGCGGTATTATTTGTTTTGGGGTGCCTTTGCAGGACAATGCAAAGTAATGCAATTATTTTAAAAATAAAGCAATGTTTATAAGCAGGATAGAACAGACAAATAATAAAAAAAACTGCCCGGATTCCGGGCAGTTTATGAAAATAATAAAATTATAATTAAGATTTTTGTTTCCTGAATTTGACATTCATAATGACAATGGCGAGGATAATAAGTACAATACCCACCCATTGCAGAAATACGACTTCTTCATTAAGTAGAAAGAAGGCCATAAGCACGGAAACAGGAAGTTCGAGTGAAGAAACAATACTTCCTAATCCAATGCCTGTAAGCGGAAATCCTGCATTTAAAAGCATTGGAGGTATGATAGTTCCAAATAGAGAAAGTACGATTCCCCATTTTAAGAAAATGCTCGTGTCAAAAGGTGTGTTTTGGGTAATCAGTGCAAACGTAAGTACAATGATTCCGCCTCCTAAAAGCATATAAAGGCTTCTTTGTGCCGATGAAATTCCAACAGCAATTCTGTTAGCCGTAAACATAGTAGTTGTAAAAGAAGCCGCAGCCATTAATCCCCAGGCAATTCCGCGCCAGTCTAAGTCTGCTTCAGTATTGATAAGGTTTGTGGCCAAAGCTGTACCAATCAATACAATAACAACCGCAACAATCTTTGTAGCAGAAGGAAGCTTTTTTTCAAGAAACATTTCTAAAAGAACACCCATCCAGACGGTCTGCATGAGCAATACGATTCCTATAGAAACAGGAATGTAACGAACGGCAAGATAATAAAAGATACTGGTCAACCCGGTAGAGGTACCGGCAATCATCAAATGTGTGATGTTCTTTTTGGAGGCTTTAATCACCACGTTGTCTTTTCTTGATTTTTGAAAAGCATTGATGAGAAGTATCCCTATAATTCCGAACAAAAACTGCGATGAAGTGACTTCGGCTGTTGTATAGCCTTCGCCATAAGCCATCTTTACAAAAGTGGCCAGCATTCCATAACTTGTAGCGCCTAAGCCTACAAGAAGAACTCCTTTTAGTACTCTATTTCCTAACATTTTTTCATTTTTAAAAAGCGGGCAAAGATAAGGCATAGTTTTTTTGCAAATGCTTTTTTGTCATTAAATAATACTATTTTAACAGGATTATAGTTAATAAGTAATAGCCAATAGCTGTATTAAAATCCATTAGAATAGTATGATTCAAAGAACCCTCCTGTTTGTGTCCTTATACTTAATTAGTTGTGGTGAAGGACCTGCTGCTATTAAGAACAGTAAAAAACGCGACTATGCGACATTCCACAAAGAAGCAAAGGCATTTTGTAAAAAAGAGAAATTTAACGAAGACTATTATTTTCTGGTCGACCTGAGTGTTCATTCCGGTAAAAACAGATTTTACATTTATGATTTCAAAACCGGTAAAATTAGTGATGAAAAACTTGTGACACATGGAAGTTGCGACGCAGGTCAGGTAAACGATACCAAATGGGAGAAGGTGAAATTCAGCAATAAAGACAATAGCCACTGCTCGTCAAAAGGAAAATACAAGATAGGGAAGAGAGATTCCAGTACCTGGGGCATCAAGATAAAATATTGGTTGCATGGATTGGAAGAAACAAACAGCAATGCAGTAGACAGAATAATTGTGCTGCATTCCTGGAGTGCCATTTCCAATACGGAAATCTTTCCGAAATATACACCCCTGAGTTGGGGCTGTCCGGCAGTATCAGATGATTTTATGAAAGTTCTTGATAAAAAGCTTCAAAAAACAAACAAGCCGGTATTGTTATGGATTATTGATTGAGTGATAGGAGATTAATAAAAAAACCTGCGAAAATCTCGCAGGTTTTTTTAAAGTTAGATAGCAGGTGGTAGATAGCAGATAGCAGGTGGCAGATGATAGAGAAGAGACAATAGATGATAGAAAATTCAGAGAAACAGAAATCTGCAGTCTCAAATCTCAAATCTTAAATCCACAATCTTGAATCTTGAATCTGCAATCTCAAATCTACAATCTCAAATCCCAAATCTTACTTAATCAACTCAAAGCTTCTCTTTACAAAAGCAGTCAGTTCTTCACCTTTTAATAGGTTTTGAGACAGTTTTGCCAAATCAAGTGCTTGTTTAACCAAGGCTTCCTGATGTGACTTGTCTTTAGAATTCAATATGTTGGAAGCCAATTCATGGTTGGTGTTAACCACCAGATTGTACATTTCCGGCATGTTGCCCATTCCAAACATACCGCCGCCTCCGGTCTGGCTCATTTCTTTCATGCGGCGAAGAAATTCGGGTTGTGTAATCACAAATGGTGCCGACTGGCTGTCTAACGCTTCCAATTGGATAGAATATTTCTTATCCGAAATAACGCCCTCCAGTTCGGTTTTAAGCTTTTCTTTTTCCTCATCAGAAAGTTTGGAAATCGTTTCTTCTTCTTTCTTGATTAGGTTATTAATATGGTCGGCATCAACACGCGCAAATGTCAGCTTTTCATTATCAGCCTCCAATTTTTGGATAAGGTGTGAAATGATTGGCGAATCCAAAAGCAATACTTCATAGCCTTTAGCCTGAGCTTCGGCTATATAACTGTGTTGTGCGTCTTGGTTAGAAGCATATAAAATGACAAGATTGCCATTTTTGTCGGTTTGCGTTTCTTTTGTTTTCTCTTTTAACTCCTCCAGCGTATAATATTTGCCGTCAACGGTTGGATATAACGCAAATGCGCCTGCTTTCTCGTAAAACTTAGGCTCAGACAGCATTCCGTATTCCAATACAATTTTAATATCATTCCATTTTTGCTCAAAATCTTCGCGATTTTCTGTGAAAAGCGATTTCAGCTTGTCGGCTACTTTTCGGGTAATGTAATTGGAAATCTTTTTCACGGCACCGTCAGCTTGGAGGTACGAACGTGAAACGTTTAACGGAATGTCCGGAGAATCGATAACTCCTTTCAGCATGGTCAGGAATTCAGGTACAATTCCTTCCACATTGTCGGTTACGAAAACCTGATTCTGATACAGCTGGATTTTGTCTTTTTGTATCTGAAGGTCGCCTGTCATTTTTGGAAAATACAGAATTCCGGTCAGGTTAAAAGGATAGTCAACATTCAAATGAATATTGAAAAGCGGTTCTTCAAACTGCATCGGATACAATTCCCTGTAGAAATTCTTATAATCTTCATCCGTAAGGTCAGACGGCTGTTTGGTCCATGCCGGATTCGGATTATTGATGATGTTATCCACTTCAATAGTTTCGGCTACATAATCATCCGGGGCATTTTCCGGTTTTGGAAGCGTTTCTGTTCTTGTTCCGAATTTGATTGGAACAGGCATAAACTTGTTATACTTCTGCAACAATCCTGAAATCCTTCCTTCTTCAAGAAATTCCAGAGAATCTTCTGCAATATGCAGTATGATTTCGGTTCCGCGTGAAGTTTTGTCGGATGGTTCCAATGTAAATTCAGGACTTCCGTCACACGTCCAATGAGCAGCCGGTTCGTCTTTATAGGATTTAGTAATGATTTCCACTTTTTCTGCTACCATAAATGCAGAATAGAAACCAAGACCAAAATGTCCTATAATTCCTGAATCTTTGGCAGAATCTTTATATTTTTCAAGAAATTCTTCCGCTCCGGAGAAAGCCACCTGATTGATGTACTTTTCTACTTCTTCTGCCGTCATACCCAAGCCCTGGTCAATAATATGGATTTTTTTACCATCCTTGTCAACCTTTACTTCGATAATTGGATTTCCATATTCCACCTTTGCCTCGCCAATATTAGCAAGATGCTTTAGCTTTAAAGTAGCGTCTGTTGCATTGGAAACCAGCTCACGTAAGAAAATTTCATGGTCGCTGTATAAGAACTTTTTGATAAGCGGGAAAATGTTTTCTACCGAAACATTAATTTTTCCTGTTGTCATAAACTATTGATATTAATATTGTTAATTATTTTCGGTATTTCCATTTTCAAATAGAATACCAAATATTATTAAAGTGACAAATTGGCTGAATTGTTAATTTTAAGATAATAAAATTGAAATTTTAACATTTCAAAATCAATCCATTGTATATTTGTAGTGTAAATAAACTTTAAAAATACCAATCTATGAAAAAATTAATCTTATTTGGAGTTTTTGCATTACTATTTGCATCGTGTAAAACTTCATCAATAACTAACACTAAGACAGATAGGTCTTCACAGGTTGCAATTAAAGGAAACTGGGTTATCAGTTCTGTTAGTTATCCCGGTTCAGAATACATTAAGGTAAATTCGTTTCAGCTTGCTGATTCGCAATGTTTTGTAGGAAGTACATGGAAATTCATTTCGAACAACAACAAGGGAGAAATGGCATTGACCAAAATGGGATGCCCTGCATTTAGCTCACCAATTACGTGGTTTGTCAACAAAGACGGACAATTTGTCCTAAAAGTTCTTGATGCGGGTGAAAAAGCAAAAAGAGTTAGAGATGGTTATGTATTAGGCGTAGCTAACCAGTCAGAAAACTCATTCCAGTTGATTGACAAAATTGACGTAGGAGGAAAACTGACAGATGTTGTATATCAATTCACAAAAGTAAACTAATCCAAAAACAATAATCGATATGAAAAGAATTGGAATATATTCATTAGCATGTTTATTTGCTATAGGTACGTTTTTTACAGGCTGTGAGTCTGCAAAAAATATGAATAATACTCAAAAAGGAGCCGGTATTGGTGCTGCTGCAGGTGCTGTAATTGGTGGTATTTTGGGTAACAATATAGGTAAAGGCGGTAATACTGCTTTAGGTGCTGTTCTTGGAGGTGTTGTTGGTGGAACCGTTGGAGGTGTTATTGGGAACAAGATGGACAAACAGGCCAGAGAAATTGATAATGCGCTTCCGGGAGCCGAAGTAGAAAGAGTAGGAGAAGGAATCAAATTGACATTAAATGAAAATGCGGTGCGTTTTGATACTAACAAATCAACTCTGACAGCTACGGCTAAAGCGAATCTGGATAAACTGGTTACTGTGTTTAATTCTTATCCTGATACTAACATTCAGATATACGGATATACAGACAGTACTGGTCCGGCTGACTATAACCTGAAATTGTCTGGTGAAAGAGCAGCTTCTGTAAAGAATTATTTGGTTAGCAAAGGTATCAATGCTTCCCGATTCAATACAACAGGTTTAGGAATTGCTGACCCAATCGCTACAAACGATACTCCTGAAGGAAGGTCTCAAAACCGTCGTGTTGAATTTGCAATTACGGCAAATGAGAAAATGGTACAGGATGCCCAAAAAGAAGTGAAAAACTAAATTATACAATAATATAGTTGCTAAGGCCGTCTAAAAAGACGGCCTTTTTTTGTGCCTGTAAATAAAGTTTAAATCGTGATGTTCTTAGCGTCTTAGCGTAAAAATAATTGCTCGCAAAGCCGCAGTTTTTTGGATGCTCTTTCGCTATACATAAACTTCTGTAATCTGTGTAATCACTCTAATCTGCGGCTAAATAAAAAACAACCGAAATTCACTTTTTCAAATTGGCACAAAATTCTCAATAGTGATTTTTAGAGTTTTAGTTCAAATTTTTTGAAAGATATTTAACAGATGTTTATATGTTTCAGAAATAATTGAAATGTACCTTTACTGTACAATCTAAAAAAGAGGTTTATCATGGCAACAGCAAAGAATTCAAAGTCAAAAAAACAGCTAATTGATGACGACCAGCTAATTGAAATGTATATGAACACAGTTCTCGAAAAAAATGAAGCTCCCAAAAACGTCTATCTTTTTTGCAAAGAAAACACCGTTGAAGAAGCTGATTTTTATTCCTTCTTTAATTCACTGGATGCACTGAAAGAAACAATCTGGGTCAAATTTTTTGAAAATACTATAAATACCTTACATAAGGATACAAATTATGCAGGTTATGAAAACAGAAACAAGCTATTGTCGCTGTATTTTACATTCTTTGAAATCTTAACCTTAAACAGGACGTATGTCTATTATGCCCTGAAGGATAATAAGGAAGGGCTTCGTAATCTCAAACAATTGACATCGCTACGAAACCATTTTAAGGATTATATCGTAGATATATTAAAATCTGCTGAAACCGAAAAAGACAGCAAGATTAAAAAAGTCACGACACCTTTGTTTTCTGAAGGAGCCTGGCTTCAGTTCTTATTCATATTGAAGTTTTGGCTGGACGACAGGTCAAAGGGATTTGAGAAAACGGATATTATGATTGAGAAAGCCGTAAAGGCCACTTTTGATATTTTGGATACCACACCGTTGGAAAGCCTGTTTGACCTGGGCAAGTTCATTTGGAAAGAAAGAGTATAAGTTGAGGACGAGATGAAGACATTAGATAAAATACCCGTAAATAAAATTGAAAGGGCAGGCCAGCTGGTAAAGACCGGAATTAAGGTGGGAGGTAATTATATAGCCTATTATGGTGAAAAAATTGTCAATCCGTCCCTGACAAAAGAAAAGCTGAATGAAAATAATGCCGAAGATATCTATGACGGATTGAAAAACTTAAAAGGCAGTGCTTTAAAAGTAGCCCAAATGCTAAGCATGGATAAAAATATTATGCCGCGGGCTTATGTAGAAAAATTTTCACTGGCACAATTTTCAGTTCCGCCCTTATCAGCACCCTTGGTCAGAAAGACGTTTAAAAAATACCTGGGCATGTTTCCCGAAGAAATATACGATTCCTTTACGGCCGATTCTGTGAATGCAGCAAGCATTGGACAAGTCCATAAAGCAACTAAAAACGGAAAAAATTTGGCTGTAAAAATCCAGTATCCGGGCGTGGCAGACAGTATTAGCTCTGATTTGGCTATAGTCAAGCCTTTTGCTATCAAGATGTTTAACCTTCAGGGTAAGGATTCTGAACGCTATTTTAAGGAAGTCGAAAACAAGCTGTTAGAAGAGACCGATTATGAATTGGAATTAAAACAAGGTGTTGCCATAGCAGAGGCGTGTAGCGGGATTGCCAATCTGAAATTCCCGAAATACTATCCGGAATTGTCCTCTAAAAAGATTATTACAATGGATTGGATGGATGGCGAACATTTGTCAGAATTCGTGGCCCACAATGAAAACAGAGCAAAAGGCGATAGCATTGGCCAGGCTTTATGGGACTTTTATATGTTCCAGATGCATCAGTTAAGACAGGTTCATGCAGACCCGCACCCGGGCAATTTTTTAATTGATAAGGAAGGAAACCTGATAGCGATTGATTTTGGTTGCATAAAACAGGTTCCGGAAGATTTTTATATACCGTATTTTGAATTGGCCCGACCTGAAATTATGGATAATCAAAAGCTTTTCCTTGAGAAATTATATGAGCTGGAGATTTTGCGTAAAGATGATACAGCAGAAGAAGTAGCCTATTTTTCAGAACTATTCAACAGGCTTTTACGCTTGTTTACAAAG
The DNA here is from genome assembly GCF_001899155.1 of Flavobacterium sp. 38-13. Taxonomy (NCBI): domain Bacteria; kingdom Pseudomonadati; phylum Bacteroidota; class Flavobacteriia; order Flavobacteriales; family Flavobacteriaceae; genus Flavobacterium; species Flavobacterium sp. 38-13. The sequence continues at coordinate 32,129 of NZ_MKVG01000020.1, read as the reverse complement.
CCCTATCAAACGGATGCTTTTGATTTTTCTGACGAAGACTTTTTTAGTGAGATGGCACAACTTAGCGAAGAATACAGTAAAGATTCAAAACTTAGAAAAATGAATGGTAATAGAGGGTCAAAACACTTTTTGTACATCAACAGGACTTTCTTCGGATTGTACAGCCTGTTGCATGATTTGAAAGCAAGAATCAGTACAGAAAATTATAAAAAATACATGAAAGATTAAAATTTTTGTTTTTAATGGTTGGTTAGGTTGTAAGAGCGGTTTTCATACGTGAAAATCGCTCTTATTTTTTATGAAAAAATGTAACTTTTTATCACCCTAATGTGTTGATTAGATGATTTTAATAACAAAAAGAAAGATTAAACTTACTTTTTTTATTCTTTTTCTCTCCCATAATTAAAAAAACTTATCAACACAAAGAGTCAAATATTGTAGTTCAGCGATACGGAAATGTAGTTAGTCGTCATTATTCTTAAAAAAAAATTCATAGTCAGTATTTATGTTAAAACAGTTTGGTTTTATCATAAATTTCGATGTTAAACCCCTTTGACTATGAAAAATAATTACAAAAATTTATCAAATGATGAATTTAGAAGCATTCCCCATGCAAAAATTCTTCAATTGATTTTAATGCTGTTTGTCTCTTTGACAGCATATGAAAGTTTTGGACAGGGAGCAAGTTGTGCCACAGCAACAGTTCTTTCGGTAAATACTGAATATAGAACCATTTCTAGTATTTCTGACGCTACCGTAAATGACCCTACAGCCGGTGCCTGTAATGGGCAGACTCTCTTAAGTGATGGTTGGGTAAGATTTGTGGCCACAAGTTCTGAAGCGCGAATAGTGGTAATTGCCAACAATAGAAATCTAATTTTATATGGTTATTCTGGTACGTGTGCCTCGCTTACTCAAATTGGTTGTGCAAATGTTACCACAGTTAACGGAACACAGACAGAAACATTAACTTTAACTGCATTGATACCAGGTGATTCTTACTTTATTCGGATTGGAAATGGTGGAACTAATACCATGAATATTAACTCCTTGGTAATTTTAACAAACAATAACTGCAATGTAGCTAATTCGTTAACCGTTAATTCTGGGACAACCTGCTCTACATCAACTGTAGGTACTACTGTAGGAGCAACACAGAGTATTGCCGCCATATCCTGTGGCGGATTTACAGGAAATGCAGATGATGATGTTTGGTACAGTTTTGTAGCTACCGGTACGACTCATATTATAACTGCTACTCCGGCGGCTACTTCAGGCATAGACGATATAGTATTGGAACTTAGAACCGGAGCCTGTAATGGAACCAACTTAGCCTGTTCTGATTCTACAACAGGAACGGGTACCGAAACTATTACTGCAAACGGTCTGACATCTGGAAATACTTACTATGTCCGGTTATACAATTATAATAATGGCTCGGGTCAGGGTGGTTTTACGATATGTGTCACTACTCCAGTAGCGCCATCAATTACAAGCTTAAGCGCAACTAATGGTTGCGTTGGAAGTTCGTTAACCATAACAGGAACCAATTTATCTGGTGCAACGGGTGTTACTATTGGTGGTACAGCAGCTACAATTACTAATAATACGGCCACTTCAATTACTGTGACGGTTGGTACCGGAACTACTGGTAACGTGGTTGTGACCACTGCGGGAGGAACGGCAACGTCAGGTACTTCATTTACAGTAAACGCTTTGCCGGCCACTCCAACCGGTCTGAGCAGTAATTCCCCGCAATGTGCTTCTCCGGGTGTGACCTTTACAAGAGGGGCTCCGCCTGCGGGAGTAACATGGTATTGGCAGACCACAGCAACAGGCACTTCGACTGCAAATAGCGGAGTTACTTATAATGTAACGACAGGTGGAACTTATTATATTCGTGCCCAAAACAATACAACAGGCTGCTGGAGTACAAATTCCGCAAGTTTAGTAGCCACAATAAATACTACACCAGGCACAGCAACAGGGCCTTCTCCTGCCAATGCCGCAACAAGTGTCTGCTATTCAGGAACGGGAGCTGTCAATACGCTGACATGGACAGCGGTATCCGGAGCAACCTCTTATGATGTTTATTTTGGTGCAGGAAGTTTGCCGGGAACCATTACGGCTAATGTAACTACGGCCAGTTATGGTACAGGAACATTGGCAGCATCTACAACGTATTATTGGAGAATAGTGCCAAGAAATAGTTGTGGTATTACAACAGGAACGCCAACAACATGGAGTTTTACTACGAATGCAACAATGTGTTATTGCGCTTCCACATCAACCAATAACAACGAATACATTTCAAGAGTGGTTTCAGGCGGATTTAGCAATACGAGTGCCCAGACAGGCTATAGAGATTATACAAACCTGGGCTCTATAGCATCTGTAATGCAGGGAACTGCTACATCAACAATAAGAGTAACCACTTCCAATGGACATGCCAATGACAACCTATATCTTTTTGCAGATTGGAATCAGGATGGGGATTTTGCTGATGCAGGAGAGACAGTAACAGGTCCGGTAAGTGCATCGGGAAGCGGTACTTATACGTTGACTGTTACAGTACCGGCCGGAGCAACAATCGGAACTACTAGAATCAGGATAAAATTGATACGAAATACCAATGCTACTCCATGCCATACCTCATTCAACAATGGTGAAGTAGAAGACTATCTAATTACCGTAATTCCGTTATGTTCGCATACGGTTACGGCTACTTCCGGAAGTAGCTGCGGACCGGGAACAGTAACCTTAACAGCTACAGGTGGAGCCGGAACTACAGAATACAGATGGTATGAATACATTAGCAGCGGAAGCCCGGTTGCGGTTACACCAACAGGCTCGTTTGTAACTCCATCATTGAGTGTCACAAAAACCTATTATGTAACGGCTTACAACGGCGTTTGTGAAAGTCCGAGATTTCCTGTCAACGCTTTTGTATATCCTGCTCCTTCATCATCTGTAACCCCGGCTGCCGCGAGTTTGTGCGATGGGGTGATTGAACTGGTAGCTACAGGAAGCAATTCCGGAACTACAGATACGCTTTTCTACGAAGACTTTGAAGTGTCTACATCCACGTTAATGATGTTGCAGGATTATGGTTCCTCTGCTAACGGATACTGGTATATTGAGGAAAGTCCAAGTCAATACATCAGTTACGAAACGATAAGTTCAGGAAGCAATTTCGGAGCAATTGACTCTGCTTATGATTTAAATGGTTTTTCAAATAATGCACTAACTATGAGTGCGGCAATCAGTACTTATAATTATACCTCATTGGCCCTTACTTTCAGGCATTATTATGACTATGATAATTATCAGGCTCCGGACCAGGCTATTATTGAAGTCAATACGGATGGTGATTTAGATGGTATCTGGACAGCCATACAAACCTATACCAGCGACCAGGGAAGCCCGACAAATTTTGCCACTGCAACCATTGACCTTTCGGCTTATATCAATCAGCCTAACCTGAGAGTCCGCTTCAGGTATTATTCAGGCTGGAATTATGGCTGGAATGTTGACGATATCAGAATTACAGGAACTTCAGTTCCTTCCCCTGTAGCATGGACTCCAATTGCCGGACTGTATACTGATTCTGCTTTGACGATTCCTTACACAGGTGGAAATAGTGCAACGGTGTATGCCTATCCGGATGCAGCGCAGACCTATATAGCCACTGTAACAAACGGTTCAGGATGCCAGGCAACCGATACGGCAGTTATTTCCGGAAGTTCTAACATTTGGAACGGGACATCCTGGAGTTCGGGAACAGCACCGGTAGCCGGAACCGAAAAGATAATCTTTAACGGAAATTATAGCTCTACAGGCGATATTTCAGGATGCCTGCTTCAGGTAAACAGCGGTAATGTGGTTATTAATGCAGACAATACGGTTACTGTTGCAAATCAGGTGAGAATAAATCCTGCGGCTACATTCACATTGGAAGATACGGCCAGCCTTTTACAAACTGCCGGCACAACCAATACCAATATTGGCATCATCAGGTCAAAACGCAGAACGCAACCGGTAAAAAGGCTCGATTTTACATATTGGTCTTCTCCTGTTGCCGGACAAACATTGTATAATTTGTCGCCAGCAACAATGGCAGATAAATATTATAGCTGGAATCCGGTCAGCCAGGCATGGGTGACGCACATGAACGGGAATACGACCATGACAGATGCAAAAGGTTATATTGTGAGAGCGCCACAGAGTTTTTCTACTACATCGGCAGTACAATATGAGGCTATTTTTCAGGGTGTGCCAAATAATGGCGATATCACCATTCCGGTTTATGGAAACACCAGCACTTTGCCGGCAGATTATAAATGGAACCTGATAGGGAATCCGTATCCGTCTGCAGTAGATTTGGACGAATTTCTTTCTTATGCCAACAATGTTGCTGCATTAGATGGGACAATCTATTTGTGGACGCACAATTCAGCGCCAAGTAATGCTGTTCCGGGCGACCAAACCTATAATTATACGTCAAATGACTATGCGACTTACAATTTGTCCGGAGGAGTCGCCACATCGCCGGCAACACCTGATCCTTTAAATCCTGAAATCAGCGATAATTTTAATGGTGCTACACCAACAAAATATCTGGCTTCAGGACAGGCATTTTTTGTGAGAGGTCTTGGGAATCTTCCCGCAAGATTTACCAACGATATGCGAATACAGGATGAAAACAACCGATTTTACAGAAATATGAATCCTGTTAAACGGAATGCTGCCAGTTCAGGAATTGAAAAAAACAGGTTCTGGCTCAATCTTAGAAATAATCAGGGTGCTTTTAACCAGACACTGGTTGGATATATAGAAGGTGCTACCAATGGTTTGGACAGAGGTTTTGACGGTAGTCTTTTTGGAGGTAACCATGTTACTATTTATTCTATAAACGATTCGCAAAAATTGGCGATACAAGGTCGTGCACTTCCTTTTGATAATTCAGATGTAGTCAATTTGGGAATCAAAACGACTATTGCCGGAGCCTTTACCATCAGCCTGGATATGCTGGACGGACTGTTTGTAAATCAGGATATTTACTTGAAAGATAATCTTCAGAACGCTATCCATAATCTCAAATCAGGGCCTTACAGCTTTACGACAGGGATAGGAACATTTGAAAACCGATTCCAGATAGTTTACAGAAATGAGGCTTTGGGAATTCCGGAATTTAATCCTGAAAGTATCGTAATCTATAAAAAAGATAAGGATGTTATTGTTACCTCCGGAATAGCAACCATAGAAGGAGTAAAAGTTTTTGACATTCAGGGGAGATTGTTGTTTGACGCACAAAAAATCAATGCTTCTGAAAAAGTAATCAAGAGCCTGCCTCCAACAGACCAGGTATTGATTGTTCAGGTTGTTACAACAGAGGGAATACGAATTTCCCGAAAAATACTTTATTAGAACTGTACCCGCATTCAATAGAAACAGCCTTTGAGAAATTTTCCCAAAGGCTGTTTTGTTTGTAATTTGAGTCAGATTAGAATTTAAATCCTAAACCAACCTGGAATACGGAATTTTTTGCGTCGGTATCCTTAATAACCTCATTAAAACTATGGTTGTATCTACCGTTGATGAATAAACCTCCGTCAAACTGGAAGGTAAGTCCGGCTGCCAAACTCATGTCAAAATCATTGACCTCGTCTAGCTCTTCTCCGGCGTTTCCATCATTATTGTCCAGGTCGATTTTTTCGTTAATCTTAAATCCGAACTGCGGACCGGCTTCGATACTAAATCCTTTCACAATATAAAGCTTTGCCAATATAGGAACATTAATATAGTCCAATTGGTACTCAGCAGTATAATTGTTTCCTAAAAAGGAATAATCCCTTTCAAAACCTTGTCGCGAATAAATCACCTCCGGCTGGATAGAGAAGGAATCATCAATAAGCGGAATTTCGGCTATGGCACCCACATAAAAACTTGTTCTTGCGTCAGGGCCTTCGTCAAAATCACCTTTTGTAACTGTAGAATAATTTAAACCGGCTTTTACTCCAAATCCTGCCTCATTAAATGAACCTGAAGATTGTGTAGTTTGCGCATAAGTTGCCATCCCGGCAAGTAATAACACATTAGTCGAAATAATTTTTAATAGCTTCATAATTAAATTATTTTTGTTAGTTCTTATGTTAAATTACGACATTTATTATGCCAGCATAGTACTATTAACATAACTTTGACAGATGGCAAATTGGGCAACTTACATTAAAAATTTTCAGTCTTTCCTGAAGATAGAAAGAGGATTGTCACAAAATACGATTGACAATTATACTTTTGATATTGAAAAGATGGTTTTGTATTTATCTGAAAATCAGATGAATGAAAGCCCTGTTTCGGTTTCTGATGAAACGATACAGCAATTTATTTATGAAGTTTCTAAAACCATAAATCCCCGTTCGCAAGCCAGGATAATTTCCGGATTAAGGAGTTTTTTCAATTATATGATTTTTGAAGATTACAGAAATGATAATCCGATGGAACTTGTGGAAATCCCCAAAATAGGACGAAAACTCCCCGATACTTTGTCTACAGATGAAATAGATAAAATTATTGGTGCCATTGAACTCAATACAGACCAGGGCGAAAGAAACCGCGCCATGCTGGAAACCCTGTATGGCTGTGGTCTTAGGGTTTCAGAATTGATATCGCTGCGCATTTCCGATTTGTTTTTTGAAGAAGGATTTATAAAAGTAAAAGGAAAAGGCGACAAGCAGCGTTTCGTGCCTATTGGAAATCTTACACAAAAATATATCGACATATACAAAACGACTGTACGGTCACATCTCGATATTCAAAAAGGACATGAAGACACGCTGTTTCTTAACAGGAGAGGTAAACAGCTTACCCGTGCGATGGTTTTTACGATAATCAAAGACCTGGCGGTAAAAATAAATCTTAAAAAGACAATCAGTCCGCATACCTTCAGGCATTCTTTTGCCACACATCTTCTTGAAAATGGTGCCGACCTGCGTTCCATTCAACTCATGCTCGGACATGAATCAATTACCACAACAGAAATCTATGTCCACCTCGACAGAAGGCATCTTACCGATGTTATGAATGCATTTCATCCAAGAAAATAACCGTTAAACGATTTTGTGTTTTTCTAAGGAAGATTTGACATTTTGGTGTATACTTTTGTTGCACCTAACCAATATGTTAACCCTTAATGGCGTTCGAGAATTACGTTAATTCAAATGAATCGTACACTTCGAATCAATTTTATGAAAAACTTCTGAGAGAAATCCCGGATTTGATTTTTCAGTTTAAAATTGAGAAAGACAACACTTACAGCATGCCGTTTGTAAGTCATTCCGCCATGGAAATTTATGGTTTTGACAAAGACTTTCTGGAGCACGATGCCGGTCCGATCATCACGGAACGCATTCTTAAAGAGGATGTGAAAGGATTTTTAAAATCAGTACTTAAATCAAGGGATACATTAACAAGATGGAACCATGAATACAGGGTTCAGCTTCCAAAAAAAGGAGTCCGTTGGCTGAAAGGTTCAGCCAAACCGGAAGCCATGAAAGATGGAAGCGTTGTGTTTTATGGCCGCATTACCGATATAACGGCAAATAAGGAACAGGAGTTGAGGTTAGTATTATCAGAAAAACGCTTTGAATTTGCACTGGAAGCTTCTATGGGAGGTGTCTGGGATTGGAATCTTGTAAACAATACTGTTTTCTATTCCGAACAATCCATGAAGATTTTGGATTTGGATGAAGCCGAAGGAATTAATTCTTTTGAAAATTGCATTTCTAAAGTACACCCTGACGACCAGAAAGAATATCTGACCGATATCGACATGCACCTGAAAGGAATAACAGATGTATACGAAAACCTGCATAGGGTTAAAGGCAGAAAAGGAACCTATAAATGGATTCTTGACCGTGGTAAAGTGATTGAACGCGACAAATCAGGCAAGCCGTTAAGAATTATAGGGACGCATACGGATATTTCTTCACAGAAGGAGAGGGAAGACGAGCTGAAAAAGACACTGGATATTGTGAGTGAACAAAACAGCAGGCTCTTGAATTTTGCCCATATCGTTTCGCACAACCTGCGCTCGCATGCCGGAAACTTTACCATGCTTTTGGATTTGGTAGATGATATTCAGGATTCCGGTGAAAGGGAGGAAACCTTGCAGCATTTAAGGACTATTTCTAATGATTTGACCCAAACAATCGAACATTTGAATGAATTGGTCAACATACACACCGAAATAAAAATTGCTCGCGAAAACTTAAATCTTCATGAGTTTTTTCAACGAACTTTAAATGTTTTGAGCGAGAAGATAAACAAACATGACGTAAAAATTATCAGTCTGATTCCGGATGATGTTCAAATCAATTATAATCCGGCTTATCTGGAAAGCATACTTTTGAATTTTACAACCAATGCAATAAAATATTCCCATCCGGACAGGAGATTGGAAATTACCTATCAGCTTACTTATGAAAAAGGTAAAAAGGTATTGACTATTTCTGACAACGGGCTTGGTATAGATTTGGAAAAATATAAAGATTCGCTTTTTGGAATGTATAAAACATTTCACCAGCACCCGGATTCCAGAGGAATTGGCCTTTTCATTACAAAAAATCAGGTCGAGGCTATGGGAGGTAAAATAGAAGTTAAGAGTAAAGTGGGAGAAGGTACCGCATTTAAAATATATTTTAATGAAAAAGTTTAATGATGTTTTTGTAGTTGATGATGATAAAGTTTATCATTTTATATTAAAAAATTTACTGAAGAGAAATAATATTGAAGTCAACTCAAGATTTTTCGAAAACGGGCACGATGCGATAGAAGGCCTGAAGGAAAATTCTAAAAACGGCACTACACTCCCGGATTTGATTCTTTTGGATATCAATATGCCGGTTATGGACGGATGGCAGTTTCTGGAAGAGTTTCGTAAAATAAAAGGTTCGCTGAATAAAGAAACCGTAATTTATATGGTGAGCTCCTCCAACAGTCCTTTTGACTTGGATAAGGCAAAAGATTTTCCTAATGAAATAAAAGACTATTTCCTGAAGCCTGTCTGTCTGGAAGACATCTGCAGAATATTCTTAAACTAAATACTATAAAAAAAGCTCCTCATTTGAGGAGCTTTTTTTATGTCTGATTGTTATTTATTTTGCAATATTTACGGCTCTGGTTTCTCTGATAACCGTAATTTTTACTTGTCCCGGATAGGTCATTTCTGTCTGAATCTTTTGCGAGATATCGAAAGACAGGTTGGCTGCATTATCGTCAGAAACTTTTTCGCTTTCTACAATAACACGAAGTTCTCTACCAGCCTGAATGGCATAAGCACTTTTTACTCCCTGGAAACCGTAAGCAATATCTTCAAGGTCTTTCAGTCTCTGGATGTAGGAATCAAGAACCTGTCTTCTTGCTCCAGGTCTGGCTCCTGAAATAGCGTCACAAACCTGAACGATAGGGGATAGAAGCGATTTCATCTCGATTTCATCGTGGTGGGCTCCAATAGCATTGCATACTTCTTCTTTCTCGCCATATTTTTCAGCCCACTGCATACCCAATAAAGCGTGTGGAAGGTCGCTTTCCGTATCCGGCACTTTCCCTATATCGTGTAATAATCCGGCTCTTTTTGCCAGTTTTACGTTCAAGCCCAATTCTGCTGCCATGATTCCACAAAGTTTGGAAACCTCGCGGGAGTGTTGCAACAGGTTTTGACCGTAAGAAGAACGGTATTTCATTCTACCTACAACTTTAATTAATTCAGGGTGCAATCCGTGGATTCCTAAGTCAATTACGGTACGTTTACCAACTTCAATAATTTCATCGTCAATCTGCTTGGCTGTTTTAGCAACAACTTCTTCGATTCTTGCCGGGTGAATACGGCCGTCGGTTACTAATTTATGTAATGCCAAACGGGCAATTTCTCTACGAACAGGGTCAAAGCAGGAAAGGATGATGGCTTCTGGAGTATCGTCAACAATAATTTCAACTCCGGTAGCAGCTTCCAAAGCCCTGATGTTTCTACCTTCACGGCCAATAATTCTACCTTTTACGTCATCAGACTCAATGTTGAAGACAGAAACGCAGTTTTCCACCGCTTCTTCTGTACCCACTCTTTGGATAGTATTAATAATGATTTTTTTAGCTTCCTGCTGTGCTGTAAGCTTAGCCTCTTCAAGGGTTTCCTGAATATAAGACATAGCGCCACTTTTGGCTTCGGCTCTAAGGCTTTCAACCAGTTGGTTTTTGGCTTCTTCGGCAGATAATCCGGAAATAACTTCCAATTGCTCTACCTGGCTTTTGTGCAGACGGTCTATTTCGGCCTGTCTCTTCTCAAGAGTCTCGATTCTGTTAGAATAATCGTTGATTTTTGCCTCAAGGTCTTCTGTCGCTTTTTTAGTTTTTGCCAACTCGTTAGAAACCTGAGATTCCTTGTCTCTTGTTCTTTTTTCTGCTTCTGCTATTTTCTTGTCTCTTGCCAGAATCACCTGTTCGTGCTCTGCCTTAAGTTCAATAAATTTTTCTTTTGCTTGCAGTATTTTGTGCTGTTTGTTGGTTTCTGCTTCTGCTTTGGCATCTTTTAAAATAGATGCGGCTTCTTTTTTGGCATTTTTTATTAAGTTGGAAACGTTGCTCCTCTCCATGATTTTTGCAACTGCAAAACCTACCGCGATGCCTACGATTCCTGAAATAATTATAACTAATGTACTGTCCATGTTTGTTGAATGTTTATATATAAAAAAAGCCTACATTAGGTTGCTTGTATAAACTCGTTAAGACAAGTTTTGAGCTAACTCGCTGTTCAAGGATCTGCTCGGGGCAGCTTGCTTTAGTAGCGACGATTTGCTCATTCTAATTTGTTAGTGTTGAGTTTATCAAATATGAACTAATGTAGGCAGTATTTTTAGTCTATGTTAAAGAACGTCTTTTTATTATTTGTCGAGATAACTTGCTAGCAGGTCATTAATCTTTTTCAGTCTTTCATTGGCCTCAACATTGTCTGCTGAAGAATCAATTTGTTTTTGCTCCAATTGTGATGCGAATTGCAGGGCACACATGGCCAAAACATCCTGTTTGTCACGAACAGCATAATTTTCTTCGAATTGCTTTATCATCATATCAATCTTTTTAGAAGCGCTTCGCAGTCCTTCTTCCTGTGACATGTCTACTGTTAAAGGATAGACCCTGTCTGCGATTGATATTTTAATTTTAAGCTTTTCGTCCATAATTATTAATCAGAAAGCTGTGCTATACAGTAATCAATTTCACGGATTAATGAATTTATCTTAAGCTTTGTATCTCTTTTATTTTCTTCACTGCCTAGTAATGAATTCGCCATTCTGAGCGTCTCCTGCTGCGTTTTTAATGTCTCAATCTCTTTCGATTGCTTCTGCATCACGACTGCGGCTCTATCCAATTCCTGCTGCAATTCACGCGATGTTTTTTCCAAACCCTCAATTTTTGCGATAAGTTTTTCAAGCCTGCTTTCAAGAGTATCAATGATTTGCGCAATTTCACTCATCGGGGTCAATATTCATTACATAATTTACAAAGTTACTATTCCTAATTAAATATTGCAATATTTTTCCTTAAATTCTCTTTTTTACTGTAGCTTTTCATGTAATAATTTGTGAAGTAGGGAGTTATAATTTTCGGTTTTTCTTCCCGGTTTAATTAGTCTTTTTTTTATATTAGCAAAAACCTTTACTATGCGATTTAGCCTGTTATTTTTACTGTTTACAATTTCGGTTTTTGGCCAGAATGACTATCCAAAAGATTATTTCCGTTCGCCTTTGGACATACCGCTTTATTTATCCGGGACTTTTGGAGAATTAAGAGGAAATCACTTTCATACGGGTCTTGATTTTAAAACACAGCAAAAAGAAGGATTGAATGTGTATGCGGCGGCAGACGGGTACGTATCGCGTATTAAAATCTCTACCTGGGGCTATGGGAAAGCAATATATATCACACATCCTAATGGCTACACCACAGTTTACGGGCATCTTCAAAAAGCGTCTCCTGTAATTGAAGCCTATATCAAAAAGAAGCAGTATGAACAAAAATCGTTTGAAGTAGAAATGTTTCCTGCAGAAAATGAGCTTGTGGTGAAAAAAGGTGATATAATTGCGTTATCCGGAAATTCTGGTGGCTCTGGTGGGCCACACCTGCATTTTGAATTTCGGGATTCCAAAACCGAAAAAATAATCAATCCGATGCTTTTTGGATTTGATATACAGATAAAAGATACAAAACCGCCGGTTATCAACAGTCTGGTCGTTTATCCTATTGGCGACAGTTCCAGTGTTAACCAGATACAAAAACCTATCGAACTCAACCTTTCCCAACAAAAAGACGGAAGTTATATTGCCGAGAAGCTTATGGCTAAAGGAAAAATAGGATTTGGTGTCAATACTTATGACCTTTTTGATAACAGCTATAACAAAAATGGCGTATTTAAAGTGGAAGGTTTGTGCAATGGAAAACCTTTCTTCGGCTATCAGTTTGATACTTTTGCTTTTGACGAAGGTCGTTACATTAACGCGCTGATTGATTATCCAAGATACAAGAGAACCGGACAGCGCGTACAGAAGCTCTTTATGGTAGAACCTTATCTTTTAAGTATTATTACTTCTAACAATACCTATGGGATGATTGATGTTGTTCCAAACCTGTATCAGAATTTTCAGGTGGAAGTTTCAGATTTTAATAAAAACAAAAGCGTCATCAATATCCCGATTGAATATTCTGCATTGCCGGTAAAAGTAGCTAAAGAAGAAAAACGTTCCGGGTTTCTTTTAAAGTCAAGAAAAGACAATAGCTATACTAAGGATAATGTAACGGTTTTTATTCCTGCCGGTACTTTCTATGAAGATTTTTATATTGATTTTGATGTAAAAGATTCCATACTATATCTTCACAACGAAACCGTTCCGGTACATAACAATATGACCATTACGTTTGAGGATAAGGTTTCATCCGAAGCTGATAAGTCAAAGATGTTTATAGCGTCAAAACAGGGCAAACGACTCGGGTTTAATAAAACCACAAGAAAAGGAAATGTTTTTACAACATATACTAAAGATTTAGGGCAATTCGTTTTAGCAAAGGACACGATTGCTCCCAAAATCAGCAATCCTAATTTTGTTGAAGGAAAATGGATTAGTAAGCAGCCATTTTTAGAAATCTATATTTCGGATAATATGTCCGGTATAGCAGAATATAACGGATATCTGAACGGAAAATGGATTCTGTTGGAATACGATTACAAAACCAGAAAACTTTCCTATAATTTTGAAGACAATATTTCTGACGAAGGAAGAAATGATTTAAAAATAGTTGTGTCTGATAATATGGGAAATTCTGCTACCTTTGAGTCGCATTTTTTTAGAAGTCAACAACAATAAAAAAGTATAATTTGAAAACAAAAAATTTAGCTGCAGTTCTTTTTTTCTTTATAAGCGTCGCCGCATTTGCACAAACTGCCAGAATTAAGGGTGTTATTTTAGATGAAAACAACCAACCGATTGAGGATGCGGATATCAGCTATAAGAATACATCTGCTACTTCTAATAAAAATGGATTTTATATTCTGACCGTCCCGGCCAATCAAAAAATTACAATTATTTTCTCCCACCTTTCAAACAAAAGTGCCTCTTTGGATATTGAGCTGAAGCCTAATGAAGATTTTGAATTCAATCCGGTATTGAGCAAAAAAATCGAAATGATTGGTGTTGTTGAAATCTATGATAACCGAAAAAGAATTGAAGGAATTACCAATATTTCTCCAAGAGACATCAAATTAATTCCCGGTGCCAACGCAGGTGTGGAAAACCTTTTGAAAACACTTCCCGGAGTAAACAACAACAGCGATTTGAGTAGTGGCTACAACGTAAGAGGAGGTAACTATGATGAAAACCTGGTGTATGTAAATGAAGTGGAAGTGTACCGTCCGTTTTTGATACGGTCAGGTCAGCAGGAAGGTTTGAGTTTTACGAATACCGACATGATTCAGAATGTTGACTTTTCTGCCGGAGGATTTCAGGCCAAGTATGGAGATAAATTATCTTCTGTATTGGATATTACCTACAGAAGACCAAAAAGTTTTGGAGCTTCTCTTGAAGCAAGTTTATTGGGTGGAAGTTTAATGGTGGAAACGGCATCTAAAAACCAAAAATGGGCTGCCATTACCGGAGTGCGATACAGAGACAACAGCCTTTTGGTAAACAGCCAGGAAACAGAAACGAATTTCAGGCCTACTTTTGCCGATATACAAACCAATGTCACATTCAACCCAAATAACAAATGGGAATGGAGTTTTCTTGGAAATATCTCGCAGAACCGTTATAACTATGAACCTCTGACCAGACAGACCAATTTCGGAACGATTGATGACCCGAAAGCATTGCTGGTTTTTTATGAAGGACAGGAAAAGGATAGGTATGAAACCTATTTCGGGGCTTTAAAAACAACCTACAAGGCAAGCGAAGATTTTACGTTGAAATTTATCGCATCGGCCTATCTGACACAGGAGCAGGAATATTTTGATATTAAGGCTGATTACAGCTTTGGTGAACTGGATACCAACATTGGTTCCGGAAGTCTTGGAAATATCGTATATACGCAGGAAATAGGTTCGCAGTTAAACCATGCCAGAAATGACCTGGATGCCCTGATTGTGAATGCAGAAGTAAAAGGATTTCACAATATCAAAGAAAATAAAATAGAGTGGGGTTTCAAATATACCCGTGAAGACATTCGTGACAGAATAGTAGAATGGGAAGTGATTGACTCGGCAGGATTTTCATTAAATCCGCCGGTTATTGACCTGCCAATCCGTGACCAGCCTTATACTCCGTATACAGGTCCATTGGTTCCATATCAAAACGTAAGGGCATTGAACTTTACAAAAATAGACAGGCTTTCCGGATATGTACAATGGAGCAAAAAGAGCCTTATCGGAAGCCATGATGTATGGTATAATTTTGGGGTAAGAGCCCATAACTGGCAAGTGTCTGGTGATAATCTGGATGGAAAAAACCAAACAACTTTCAGTCCTAGAGGTCAGTTTGCCATCAAGCCGGATTGGGATAGTGATATGGTGTTCCGTCTTTCCGGAGGGTTGTATCACCAGCCGCCATTTTACAGAGAACTTCGTGGTGCTGACGGAAAAGTAAATCCGGACGTTAAGGCACAGCAGTCCATCCATGTTGTATTGAGCAACGACTATAGCTTTCAGATGTGGCAACGACCGTTTAAATTGGTTACGGAGGCCTATTATAAATCAATGTCGGATGTAAATACCTATACGCTTGATAACGTAAGGATTCGTTATAGTGCAAATAATGATGCCAAAGCCTATGCAGCCGGTTTTGATGCCCGATTGAATGGAGAGTTTGTTCCGGGCACAGAATCCTGGTTCAGCTTTGGATATATGAAAACGGAAGAAAACATCAACAACCGGGGTTATATTGCCAGGCCAACAGACCAGAGATTGAAGTTTGGTATACTGTTCCAGGATTATGTAAAAAATATTCCTAACCTCAAGTTATATCTGAATTTGGTGTACAACACAGGTCTGCCGGGTGGTTCACCTTCGTATGCTGACCCGTATGTATACCAGAGCCGCCTTCGTGATTACCGCAGGGCAGACGTAGGATTTTCTTATGTTTTCACAGAAAAAAATGAATTAAGACCTGACGGGCACTGGTTGAAACGCTTTAAGGATTTGTCGCTTGGTTTTGAAATATTCAACATGTTTAATAACCAAAACGCGATAACAAATACCTGGGTGAGAGATGTTTATACTAAGGTTCAGTACGGAATTCCGAACTATATGACAACGAGGGTTTTCAATGTTAAGCTTACTGCAAGATTATAAATTGAAATTCTGAAGTTTTATCTTTATATTTGAATGACTTTTAAGCTGATGAAATGAGAAAATTTCAAACCTATATACTCGTAGCGGCAGTGGCCTGTTTGGCCAGTTGTAAAGAAAAGGAGGAAACTCCAAAGGTAATTTATGACTCAAAGCCGGAAAAAGTGGTGACCAAGCCGGATTCTTCGCAAATAAAAATTGCCGACCTTCCAATTCACATGGAGGGCACAAAATACCTTATTCATGCTATTGGCGATGTGCGAGTGTATGACGGGAACTCAAGGACGTATGGTTCAAGCAAGACCAATTCAGTGAGCTATGCCATTTCCAATTACAATAGGTTTGAGCTTACGGGATATTTTGAAAACCTGAAATTCCAGCATATCGATTCTACAGCGCTGAAACCGCTAACGGATAAAAAAATACAGATGCAGACCGTGACTTTCCTGAACACGATTTCTGATAAAACCAAAAAACAAATTCTGGTATATTCGTTAGTCGATATGGATACGAATAAGGATGGAAAATTAGATGCAAACGATATCAAATGTCTTTACATCAGCGAAATTAACGGCAAGCATTTCCAGAAACTTTCTGAAGATTACCAGGAACTGATTGATTGGAATATAGTTGAAGCCCAGAACAGGCTTTATTACAGAACAATAGAAGATATTAATAAGAACGGAGCCTTTGATAAGAACGATGCAGTGCATTACTATTATGTAGAGCTGCTTTCTCCGGACTGGAAAACGGAAAAATACGACCCGATAGGAAACGGAAACGGAGCCTAAAAAAATCCCCGGCATTGTCCGGGGATTTTTTTTAGATTAATATGTCGCTTTCCAAATCGGATTTTTCGATAGTAAAATCAAAGCCAAGCTGGCCTACCAATTGGATGACGAGATTTTTGTACCAGTTTTCGGATTTCGGGTGAATGTATATCTTTTCAATCATTTTATTGATGTCTACATCAATCTTTACACCTTCATTTATAGTCAGGTTGTGGGAAGAAAGATTGGAAATAATCCGAACTTCTCTTTCGTATTGGAAACTTTTTCGCTTGAAGAGAAAAGGGAAGAAGTCATCGTTAAAAGGAATGTATTCTTTTTTGTAATCAATGTAATTGACTTCCCCAATATGCTGAACATATTGTTTCTCTAAATGCAAAGATTCCTGTATTCTTCGAATAGTAGATTGTATTGCAAGTCCTTCACTGTTTTGGGTGAAAATCTGCCACATGGCGAAAGACTCGTATTCATTGATATGCCAGCTGCTAATGACCACATTCTTTCGCTGTGTTTTGTAGGCATCCAAAAACTCCGGATTGTTCTCTGAAATCTTCCGGATTTCTTCAAAAGTTGGTTCGCTGAATGTACCTTCATACTGGTCTTCAAATTTATCCGACCGTGACATGAAGAGCTTTCTCGATAAAAGAAGGTCGAGGAATTTTGACAAATCCAAATATTTCCAGACTACGGTGTCGAGATTTTCCGGGAGACTGATATTTGGATTGTTCTGATACATGTTTGGCTTTTTATTCGAATGATTGCATCATTACGAGTTTTTTATACACTCCGTTTCTGGCAAGCAGTTCGTCGTGGTTTCCCTGTTCTACGATTTCACCTTTTTGCATTACCACAATTTTGTCTGCTTTTTGGATGGTTGACAATCTATGGGCAATAACAATCGATGTCCTGTTCTGCATCATATTTTCCAGGGCTACCTGAACCAGTCTTTCGCTTTCCGTATCCAAAGCAGAAGTTGCTTCGTCCAGAATCATGATTGGCGGATTTTTCAGGACAGCACGTGCTATGCTCAATCGTTGTTTTTGTCCGCCAGACAATTTGTTACCGCTGTCTCCCACGTTTGTATTGATGCCGTTTGGCAGGTCTTTTACGAATTCGTAGGCGTTGGCAATTTTCAGGGCGGTGATGATTTCTTCATCAGTAGCGTCCTGTTTGCCTAACAGGATGTTGTTTTTTATAGTATCGTTAAATAAGATGCTGTCCTGAGTCACTAAGCCCATCAGGCCTCTTAAAGAATTTAATTTTAAATCTTTGATGTTGGTGTCGTCAATTTTTATTTCACCTTCCTGAACATCATAGAAACGTGTCAGAAGATTGGCAATCGTACTTTTTCCGCTGCCGGATTGCCCGACCAAAGCTACGGTTTGCCCTTTTTGTACCTCTAAAGAAAAGTTTTTCAGAACGTTTTCTTCTTCATACCTGAAGTTGATATTTTTTATATCGATATGTTCTTCAAAGGATTCTTTTTCTACAGCATTCGGGATGTCCGTAATTGTATTTTCCTGTTCCAGGATTTCCATAACACGTTCGGCTGCCGCGTTTCCTCGTTTGATGCTGTAGGAAGCTTTAGAAATGGCTTTTGCAGGTGTAAGGATGTTGTATGCCAATCCCATATAAGCAATAAAAGCTGCGCCTTCTAATGTTTTGTCAATAAGCACCATGTTTCCGCCATACCATAACAAAACGGCAATTACTGTAATCCCCATAAATTCACTTACAGGAGATGCCAGGTTTTGCCTGTTACCTATATTGTTGGACAGATTAAAAAATCGGGAAGTTGATTTCTGAAAAACATTATTAAAGTATTTCTCTGCATTATAGCCTTTCACGACTTTTAATCCTCCTAATGTTTCTTCTACCGTAGAAAGAAACACGCCTTGTTCTTCCTGTGCACGGGTAGATTTTTTCTTTAGCTGTTTACCAATAATTGAAATGATATAGCCTGAAATAGGGATGAAAACAAATACGAATATTGTAAGCTTGGTGCTTATTGTGAACATGGCCACAATCGTAAAAACTATCGTAAGAGGTTCTTTAACGATGAGTTCCAATATGGATAGGAAAGAAGTCTGTACTTCATAAACATCGCCCGAAATTCTTGAAATTACGTCACCTTTACGTTTTTCGGAGAAAAAAGAAAGTGGCAGTTCAAGTGTTTTTTTATACATGGCATTCCTGATGTCCTTTAAAATCCCGTTTCTGAGGAAAGTGATGAAAAACATGGCCAGATAATCAAACAGGTTTTTCAGCAGGAATATGGAGATGATAATTGCTACCATAAAAGCAAGCGTAGTCTGCACGCCATGATTATCTGTCAATGTCGTGATTTTATAGCTCATGTAGCTTTCAAGGTAGTCGGTTATTTTGAAAATGCTTTCAAATTCCGGCTTGGTTGTATTTCTCTTTGTCTGGTCAAAAAGCACCTGCATCATCGGAATCAGTGAGATAAATGACAGTGTGCTGAAAAGGGCGTATAGAATATTAAAAAATATGTTCAGATAGGCATATTTTTTATAGGGCAGGACAAAGGGAATTATTTTTTTAAAATTGCTCATCGAATTGGATTTGCTTGAAATTATTGCAATTGCATTTCAGCAACAATATTTTTTATTTTTTGGTCAAGATTTTTTTCGACTTCTTTGGCGTGTTCAACAGCATCCAAAGGCTCGTTTACGCTGAAATAGAATTTTATTTTAGGCTCCGTACCGCTTGGTCTGGCACATATTTTTGTTCCGTCTTCCAGATAATAAATCAAAACGTTTGATTTCGGGACTTTTAATTCTTCGGTTTCGCCCGTAAATAAATTTAAAGCGGTTGAATTCTGGTAATCTTCAACCATCAGCACTCTTTGTCCGTTGATTTCTTTTAAAGGATTTTGTCGTAATTCAAACATCATAGTCTGGATTTCTGCCGCACCTTCAATTCCTTTTTTGGTGATGGAAATCAGGTATTCTTTATAAAACCCGAAGTCTACATAAAGGTTTAGTAATTCTTTATAAAGTGAACTTCCATTGGCTTTTGCCTGTGCTGCAATTTCGCAAACCAATAATGTGGCTGCAACAGCATCTTTATCACGAACGGCATCGCCCACCATAAATCCGAAGCTTTCTTCACCGCCACCAATAAATTTCTGGTTCGGGAAGTCCTTAATCATTTTGGCTATCCATTTGAATCCGGTTAATCCTACTTTGCATTCTACATTATAGGCAGATGCCAGTTCCAGCATCATTGGAGTAGAAACAATAGTAGAGCCAATAAATTCTTTTCCGGTAATCTTACCTGCCTTTTCCCATTGTTGTAACAGATAGGCGGTCATCAGTACCATAGTCTGGTTTCCGTTCAAAAGAACCATTTTGCCATCATTGTCACGAACAGCAACACCAAGGCGGTCAGAATCAGGGTCGGTTCCTACAACAATATCAGCATTCAGCTTGTCAGCCAAAGCCAAAGCCATTGTCAATGCTTCCGGTTCTTCCGGGTTTGGAGACTTTACGGTAGGAAAGTTTCCGTCTGGAACGGCCTGTTCCGGAACAATATTGACATTGGTATAGCCTGCTTTTGATAAAACTTCAGGAATCAATTTTATGGAAGTCCCGTGTAATGAAGTATAGACAACATTCAGATTCTTTTTAGCTTCGGCAGGCGTATTGAAACTGGCATTTTCAATGGTTGAATGGATAAAAGCTTCGTCAATTTTTTTATCGACATATTCAATCAGTTTTTCGTTAGCCTGGAAATTAATCTGGTCATAACCCAGGTCTTCAATAACCTGTATGATTTCAGCATCCTGAGGCGGAACCAATTGGCCACCGTCCTGCCAGTATACTTTGTAGCCGTTGTATTCAGGCGGGTTATGAGAAGCCGTAAGAACAATACCGGCATGGCATTTCAGGTGTTTTACAGCGAAAGACAATTCAGGCGTAGGGCGTAATTCTGAAAACAGGTATACTTTGATTCCGTTAGCAGAAAAAACATCGGCTACAACTTTTGCAAGCGTGTCGCTGTTGTGACGGCAATCGTAAGCAATGGCTACTTTCAGCTGTTCATTAGGGAATACTTTTTTCATGTAATCCGAAATTCCCTGAGTGTTTTTTCCAAGCGTGTATTTGTTGATGCGGTTGGTTCCCACACCCATAATTCCTCTCATGCCTCCGGTTCCGAATTCGAGATTCTTATAGAAACTTTCTTCCAGTTCTTTTGGGGAAGAAGTCATCATTTCGGTAATTTCCTTATGTGTCTTTTCGTCAAAAATTGGCGATAGCCAAACATTTACTTTGTCTAATATATTTTGTTCGATGTGCATTTCGGATTTAAAATTTAAATTGAACTTTAAATTTAAAGATTTATTTCTTTTGAAACTTTATATCGTTCTTCGTTATTTTTAGTTCTGAGGATGATTTCTCCCAAAAAACCGGCAAGGAACAACTGGGTTCCTATAATCATGGTCGTCAGGGCGATATAAAACCACGGGTTGTCTGTAACTAATATGGTGGTCTGTTTGTCATATAATCTGTAAAGCTTCATGAATCCGATGTAGCCGGCAGATAAGAACCCGATGATAAACATCAGGACGCCCCAGGCGCCAAACAGGTGCATTGGTCTTTTTCCAAATCGGGAAAGAAACCAGATAGTAATCAAATCCAGGAAACCGTTAATGAACCGCTCCATTCCAAATTTTGTAGAGCCATATTTTCGGGCCTGGTGTACTACGATTTTCTCTCCAATTTTCGCAAACCCGGCGTTTTTCGCCAATACCGGGATATAGCGGTGCATTTCGCCGGAGACCTCTATGTTTTTGACAACTACATTTTTGTAGGCCTTTAACCCGCAATTAAAATCGTTTAGCTGAACTCCGGAAGTTTTCCGTGCGGCCCAATTGAATAATTTTGACGGTAGGTTTTTAGATACGACTGAGTCAAAGCGTTTTTTCTTCCAGCCCGAAACCAGGTCGTATTTCTGGTTAACAATCATGGAGTACAATTCCGGAATTTCATCCGGACTGTCTTGCAAATCGGCATCCATAGTTATGATAACATCGCCCTGAGCTTTGGCAAAGCCAGCATGCAATGCCTGAGATTTTCCGTAATTTCTCAAAAAACGGATTCCCTTTATGTTTGGATTTTGTTGTGACAGCCCTTCAATAATTGACCAGGAATTATCAGTACTGCCATCATCTATGAATATGACTTCATAGGAAAAATTATTGGCAGTCATGACTTTTTCAATCCACTGCTGTAATTCTTTTAAGGACTCTTCTTCGTTGAGAAGAGGTATAATAATGGATAGATTCATTTATTAATAACCTTGCGGTCTATCGTTTTTTAAAATGGCACCAATAATTAGTGAATATATAAACCCTACAAAAGAATAAAAGGCCAATGTAAAAGGAACCACTATAAATGGGCTTGAGAATTTTTCTGACCATGATAAAGCCATATCCAGCTGTTCTTGTGACATGTTTGGATTTGTTTCTGTCATCATTGTTCTTGTCTTTTCCAGCATTTCCTGTGTGAATTCCGGAAAAATAAGATTAAAGATAACCGTAAAAATGGCATAAATTAATGCTGCAATGAAAGCAGTTGTTACTCCGGCTTTTAGACATTGGCTAAAAGAAATAACTCCGTTGTTTATGTTTTTCTTGAAATTATTGCAGGCAAGAGTAATGAACAGAATTGGCAATACGAAAAAATTAAGCAGGTTGATTACAATCCCGACCGCTGGATTTGTTATAGTATCTATCCCGATTATGTACAGGATGACAAATTCTAAAACCATAATTACTCCAAAAAATACTCCATATTGAACTGCTGACTTGGCAGGAGATGTAATTTCGCTCATTTTATCTGTTTTTAAGAATTAATCTACAAATATAAGAAATCCGTAATTACAGTGGGATAAAAATCAATGTGGAATGCCGGAAAAAAAAGAGCAATAAAGATTTGCAGATTAAAAAATAATTGTAAATTTGCAGACTCAAAACAATAAAAGTTTAAAAATTAAAAAGTTATAAGAGGTTTATACCTTTTCAAAACGAAAAGCTTCAGAACAGCTTATAGCCAATTCAATAAAAAATCAAATAAGATGAAAAAAGGAATTCACCCAGAGAATTACAGATTAGTTGCTTTCAAAGACATGTCAAATGACGATGTTTTCATTACTAAATCTACAGCAGAAACAAAAGAAACAATCATTCACGAAGGAGTTGAATATCCGGTTGTAAAAATGGAGATTTCAAGAACATCTCACCCTTTCTACACAGGTAAGTCTAAATTGATTGATACTGCAGGACGTATCGACAAATTCAAAACGAAATACGCTAAACACGCAAAATAATTTTTGCAGGTTCAAGATAACAGAAAAGCCTTCCAGATTTTGGAGGGCTTTTTTATTTGGAAGGTATTCTTTTTATACTTTTACTTTGTAACTTTGGGATGTTTAAGGTTCTAAGGTTCTAAGGTTCTAAGGTTCTAAGGTTCTAGGTTCTAAGGTTCTAAGGTTCTAAGGTTCTAAGGTTCTAAGGTTCTAAGGTTCTAAGGTTCTAAGGTTCTAAGGTTCTGAGGTTCTGAGGTTCTGAGGTGCTAAGGTTTTTGAATTTCTAGGTCAAAATCATAAATCTAAAGTCTAAAGTCCAAAGCCCAAAGTCCAAAGCCTAAATCTAAAATCATAAATCATAAATCTAAAATTATAAATCCACAATCCAAAACTATCAACTATCAACTATCAATTATAAACTAAACAAGATGAACTATATACTTTTTGACGGAACCGTCCGGAATGCCTTATTACCTTTTACATTTACCAGACCAGTGGCAGATATTCGTGTGGGGATTCTTACTATCCGCGAAAAGTGGGAAAAATATCTGGGTTATACAACCACGAGCCTGACAGAAGAATACCTTATGGAAAAATTTCCCATGGTAGAAATGCCTGAAAATATTATGATTAATGCTTCTTTTTTACCTAATGAAGTATTGGCTGAAATGGTGAAGTCACTGGAGCAAAATCAGGCTATTTTCAAAGGAGAAGAAGTAATTGCTTTTTTCTCTGAAGAAAGCCAGGAAGAAGTCGATTTCGAAAACTATGAAATTCTGGAATACAACGACGATTGCATTACAATTGAACATACATGGGATATTTTTCAAAAAAATGATGCAGCCCTCCGTGAAGATTTTGAGCTTTTGACAGAAGACAGGGTTTCACAACCAATTCCTAAAAGTGTCAATGTCATTGCTCCCGAAAATATTTTTATCGAAGAAGGCGCTAAGCTGGAATTCGTAACCCTGAATGCTTCAACAGGTCCTATTTATATTGGGAAAAATTCTGAAATTATGGAAGGTTCCGTAATCAGGGGACCTTTTGCACTTTGTGAAGGAGCACAGGTGAAACTTGCGGCTAAAATATATGGTGCTACAACAGTTGGTCCTTTTTCAAGAGTAGGAGGAGAGGTTAGTAATTCTGTACTTTTCGCCTATTCCAATAAAGGACACGACGGGTTTTTAGGAAATTCCGTTTTGGGTGAATGGTGTAATATTGGAGCTGACAGTAATAATTCAAACCTGAAAAATAATTATGAAGAAGTGAAATTGTGGAGCTATGAAACCGAAAGTTTTGCTAAAACCGGCCTGCAATTTTGCGGTTTGATGATGGGAGACCATAGCAAATGTGGTATCAATACTATGTTTAATACCGGAACAGTAGTTGGAGTTAGTACGAATATTTTCGGAAGCGGATTCCCTCGTAATTTTGTACCAAGTTTTTCATGGGGCGGTGCCGCAGGATTTACAACCTATGTTACCAAAAAGGCTTTTGAAACTGCCAGGATAGTCATGTCCAGAAGAAATGTCGAATTTGACGAAAAGGAGGCCCGCATATTGGAACATGTTTTTGAGGAAACTAAAAAATGGAGAAAAGATTAAAGAAAACCGCCAGACACTCTGGCGGTTTTTTTATATTAATTTCACGGGAAATGTATTATTCTGTAGGTATATTTCTTAAAATACAAGAAAAGGGGATATATTTGTAAAAACAGTTTTTTACGGAAAACCATAATTTAGAATTACCAAAAAAATGAAACCCTGTCGCCATTATATATGTTGGTTAATTCTCATGGCAGTTTGCTTATTGAAAAGCCCTGCTTATGGGCAATCTGCAACTCCCAACGAGTCACTGCTGGTCAAGGCCTATGAACTTGTACGTTCAAATCCTGATGAAGCGGTAAAAATCGGCCAATATTTGCTAAAGAATAATCCGTCAGATACTCAGAAAACAAAATTTTACCTGTTGCTGGCAGAAAGTTATTGGGCAAAAGGCGATTACAATAATTCTGTTATTAATGTTTTTGAGGCTGGAAAGTTTGCCGATGGTGCCAAAGAGGAAGAAAAAATAAAAATTCTGCTTCTCAAATCACAGCTTTTCAGGGCTATATATTTGGACAATCAGTCAAAAAGATGCCTTGAAGATGCGGCCGCCAAAATTTCGGAACTCAAATCGAAAGAAGACCAGAACTTCTTTGAAGCCAAAATTTTAATGGGTAATTCGGGCATGTATCTGGACAGGCAGAATTACCAAAAGGCTTTTGAGCTATTACAAAAAGCAGATAAAAAATATG
Organism: Flavobacterium sp. 38-13; assembly: GCF_001899155.1. Classification (NCBI taxonomy): domain Bacteria; kingdom Pseudomonadati; phylum Bacteroidota; class Flavobacteriia; order Flavobacteriales; family Flavobacteriaceae; genus Flavobacterium; species Flavobacterium sp. 38-13. The sequence goes on along the minus strand of NZ_MKVG01000020.1, from coordinate 6,832 downwards.
AACCTGCTTTTAGCAAAAATGCCTTGCTCCGTCAAGAATTTTATATTACCAAAGCCAGAGCATTAGTTGGTCTTGCAAAAATTGACTCTGCAAATTATTATTTGGCAAAGGCGCAAAAACTCACCAAAAACCAGAAAAATTTTGATTTTCTCAATGAAATAGCACTTTTAAATGAGTTAAGTGCCGTCTATTTTCATGAAAAGCAACATACCAGGGCCATTGATACTTTACTGGTATCTATGAAAATGGCGACCCGACTTAAAAATGAAGCACTTTTAAAAGTAATCAACAAGCAGTTGGGAATCAATTATCTTGCCTTGAATGACAAGAAAAACTACCAATTATTTGATAATAAGTTTCTTAAGGCCTATGACACGGTTGAAGAATCAGAGCAGGATGCGGTAAATTCAGCGTATAATTTAATCAGCCAGGAACAGGAGGCCGATTTCCAGAAAGCAAAAACGCGTTATGCCGATTATTTTTATGTGGCTGTTGGGGTATTGTTTTTCGTGTTGATTGCGGGTTTTTTGCTTTGGCTGAAAAATTACCTGAAGAAAAAACGTTTGAAAGAAATTATCAGCTATCTGGAAATAAGAACCAATAATCCTGTAAGGTTGCAACCTGAAAAACGGGAAACCCATAAAAAAATAGCAATTCCGGCAGAAACAGAACAGGTGATACTTGCCAAATTGAAACGTTTTGAAAACTCAACCCGATTTACCAATAAAGAAATGTCGCTGGCAGTCTTGGCAGGGCAATTTGATACCAATACGAAATACCTGTCCGAAATAATAAACAAGCATTATCAGGATAATTTTAATACCTATATCAACAAACTGCGTATTACCTTTATTATAGGGAAATTGAAAGAAGACCCGAATTATATGCACTATAAAATCAGCTATCTGGCTGAAAAGAGCGGTTTTTCCTCCCATAGCAGCTTTGCTACGGTTTTCAAATCGATAACAGGAATTGCGCCGGGTACATTTATTGACCTGCTGAAAGAAGAAACGGAAGCCCTTAAACAAGAAAAAGTGAACAGCCATGCAGTATAATCGCTATTTTTTCTCAGCTTTTTTAGGTTTTGTCATGCTCTTCGGCAATGCCTCTTTTGCGCAATCCATGAAGAAGGCGGATAGCATTATCAGGGCCAGCGGTATGGAAATTTATGAAAAGCCTGAAAAAGCAATAGAAGCAGGTAAGTATATTATTGCCAACGCTAAGGATGATGCCCAGATTAAAATTAGGGGACTTATGCTTGTTGCTGATGCTTATTCAGTAAAAAGGGACTACCAAAAATCGCTGGAATATGTCATCATGGCCAATAAGCTCTCCAACCATATAGATGACCCGATTCTGAAGATTAAGATTGCCAATAAAATGGGAATCCAATACCAGCAGATGAAAATATATGATGAAGCCATACAATACCTTAATGAGGCAGAAAAACTCTGTATGGCCTATCCTGTAAAAGACTCTGTGATGTATCATTTGGGAAGGAATCATATAGTGAGGGGATTCATCTATAAGGAAAAATTAAACTGCGATATAGCAATCAATTTTTTTAACAAAGGAATAGCAGAACTCGCCAGAGTAGATAATACCATGGTAAAGACCAATATAAGTATTGCACTTTATAATAAAGGCAATTGCTATATTCTTTTATCGGATTATGAATCGGCAAAGAAAAGTTTTTTTGAAGCCATCGAAATTACGAAAGGAATCCATGCCAGCAGTCTTCAGGCATTTGCCCAAAAAGGTTTGGCAGAAGTTTATACGTTAGAAGGAAGATATCGTGACGCCATAAAAGAACTTGAAGAAGCATTGGCTGTTTCAAATAGTGTGGGCGATCTTGTTTTAAACCGAGGTATTTATAATGGTCTTTTAGAAAATTACCTGGCAGTGAATGATTGGAGCAATTATGAAAAATTTCATGCCCGCTTTTTGGAAACTCAATTGAAGGTAAAAGAGTCCGAAAGAAAATCAATCAATAATCTGATTAATGAGGGCTATAAAACTCAAAATAAAAATCTTAAAACGGAAATTTCTAAATACAATTATTACATCCTAACAACTTTAATCTTAATAATTGTGGTTGTTATATTTTTCTATGTATTAATTAAGAAAAGTGAAAAAAATATATTAAAATTAAATGATATTATTGAAAATATCCAAAATAACAGAGAAAAATCCAATTGATTTTTTTTGTTTTATTTAAGAGGTAATGGTTTGATTTTTAATATTTTAACATAATATTTAGATTTTCAAATTTCAGTAAATAGTAAAGGCATACTTTAAAAAAGGTTAGTAGTAGTTTCTATTTTTATGACGAAACACTAACTGAAAAATGTATGACTTTATGAGAAAAGAATTACCATTTGCTTCGATAATGGGCAGGCTCTTACTGACCTGTTTTTATCGATTCTCAACAATTCATGACAGACTGATACATAAATGTGTCAGGAAAAGAATTGTCATCCCCTTGTTTTTGCTTTTCATTTCCATCAGCGCCCATGCGCAAATGGCTTTGGAAACATTTGAAAGCGGTATTCCCGCTACATGGGCATCCTTTAGAAATAATGTTGGAACCCTGAACTGGGGAATTTCTCCTGACAGTTACAGAGGAACCGGTGCGGCCTTTCTGAATCCAGGTGCAGAAAACATTGGTCCCGGAAATACCGCACAGTATTTTCTGGCAACGCCTATAGTCCCGATTCCTCAGAATGGGGAAATCCGCTTTTATTCAAAACAGGCAACCAGTGCCAATAACGGGGCCATCTACCAAATCAGGATGTCTACAGCAGGACAGACAGACCCGGCAGGATATACCGTAATATTAAAGTCCTGGACAGAAGCAGACCTTAATGTGGGTTCACAGACGGCCTATGAAGAAAAGATAGTCCCTATCCCTTCAAACATTCCAGTTGGACTGAATGTCCATATCGCGTTTGTGGTCATCAACACCCAAGCCGGTGCGTCGCCAAGCGGAGATGCCTGGTTTCTGGACAACATCAGGGTTATGGAATCCTGCCAGAAAGTAAGTCAGACTAATTTTTCAGCAAACAATATCACGTCAAGTGGTGCCAACCTATCCTGGACGCACCCAACGGCATTTGATTTTCAGATTCAGGTTGTAACGCAAGGAACAGCACCGGCAGCTACCGGCATCAGCGTACAGAATTCTTATGCAGCGGGTTCACTTGATGCGGATACCGCTTATGACGTATATATCAAAACGGTATGTGACGCCGATACGGCGAGCGAATGGGCAGGACCCTTTCCTTTCAGGACAAAAAAAACGGGATTGTCATGCGCTTCTCCAATCGTAATTCCGGTGACTACGACACCTTATGTTCTGTCGAGCAACCTTAACCTTTTTGCAGACAACCCGACGAGCTATACGACTCAGGGTTCGGGGTGTCTCCCAGCCGGGGTTACGGGTAATTTTCTTAATGGAGCCAAAGCCTTTTTCTCTTATACGCCTACACAAAACGGATTGCTGAATATCAAACAGATGACGCTCCCGTCTTCACCGGGTTCCGGATGTTTTGGTAATGCAATTACTGGCGTATTTGTTTATGACAATTGTAGTACTGTAGGGGTGAGTTGCCTTGCAGGATTAAATACAACAGCTACAAGTGTGCCGAAATACATAACTAATTTATATGTTCAGGCAGGTCATACCTATATAATTGTCATTTCGTCAACATTAGCAGCATCAACAAGTATCTGCTTTAATTTTGAATTGAGTTTTTCAAGCTGTGGGGCACCGGGTGTATTCACCTATAAAAACCTACTTCAGAATAGTGTTACATTTTCCTGGGATAATGTGGCCAATTTGGCAAGCTCATGGGAATATGTGGTACAGCCTGCGGGAGCGGGTGTTCCAACAGGTCCCGGAACAATTACCAATACCAATATTGATAATTTAATCAATACAGGATTGGCAGCCGGTCAATCGTATGACCTGTATGTTCGATCTGTATGTGGAGCTACAACAGGAGAATGGGGAATACCGTATCGATTTACGACACAATGTGCCGTTTTTAATACGCCTTACTCTACAGCATTTAATGGAACATCGGCAACAGTTTCAGAACCATGCTGGACAGCTATTGATGTGAACAGAGATGGACAAAGATGGTCTTATTTGTCAGGTTATGCTACTATGCAGACAAATACCTTCCAAAATAATAATAATGATATGTTTGTTTCTCCCCAGATTAATTTCAACGGAACTCAGAAACGACTACGATACAAGCATCAGGTGACCAGTGGAGTTGCCAGTTATGGAATTAAAATTTCGACTACAGGTGTAGGAGCAGATAACTTTACGACAGTACTGCTTCCGGACACGCCAATTACGAATACGGCCTGGCAAGAGAAAATAATCAATATTCCGGCGAACATAACAGGCAATGTAAATATTGCATGGGTTGTCGTTCCCGGCTCAGGGCATACTGCAACCAGAATCTCAATTGACGATGTGTTTATTGAAGACAAACCGGCATGTCCTGACCCGCTAGGACTTGCGGCGAACAATGTTACTACCTCGCAAGCCCAATTGTCATGGACTGCAGGAGATACGGAATCGCAATGGCAGGTTGTAGTACAGCGCAAGGATACAGGTATCCCAACAGGAAGCGGAGTGCTTGTCAATACGCCTCAATATACAGCAGACCAGCTAACCCATGCTACCCAATACGAATATTATGTAAGAGCCTACTGCTCGTCCACACAGCAGAGCAATTGGGTAGGACCATTCTATTTTACAACGGTTTGTGGTGTTTTTGACATACCTTTCCTTGAAAATTTCGATACTGCAGATGTGAACAATCACAGATCGTGCTGGACCATTACCGATGCGAATACTGATGGGACTACATGGCGTTTGGACCCAACAGTTGCTGCAATTCAGGGCAGGACTTTTCCTTTTCCTACAGCATCATACAATGACTGGCTTATTTCGCCTGCTATCAATGTAGTAGGGACAAAAACTTTAAAATTCAAATACAGGGCAGCTTTGGGACCTATGTTCCCAAATCCTAGGTTTGGTGTAGAAGTCCTGATGTCTACTACAGATAGGAATCCGGCAAGCTTCAGTGTCATCATGCCGCTGATGAATTTTACCAATACAGATTTTATTGAGAAATCACTTTATATCAATGCCAACGGACCGGTTTATATTGCCTTTAGGGTACCGCCATCCTTTTCGACAGCCGGAGGTACGTCCGTTTTGCATATTGATGACGTAAAGGTTGAAGATGCACCGGCCTGTCCGGCGCCATCCGAACTCAAAGCGGCTAATATCACGCAAACTTCGGCCGTATTGTCCTGGACTAAAGGCTATCTGGAAACCCAGTGGCAGGTCGTAGTACAGAATCCCGGCTCGGGAATCCCTACCGGAAACGGACAGCTGACAAGCACCAATACGGCTTATGCCACAGGGACGACGTTACAACCAAACACACAATACGAATATTATGTAAGGGCCTATTGCAGTACTTCGGAACAGAGTGAGTGGGTTGGACCTTTTACATTTACCACACTATGTAATGCCTATGCGACACCGTTTGTGGAAACATTTAACCCGGGATCAGTATCAGAAGAATGCTGGCGGGTAGTGAACGGCAATGCCGATACTTTTGCATGGAACCTGCACAACACGCTAAACCCATACGAAGGGGAGCATGCGGCAATGATATTTACAGGTTCTAACGGAAATAATGATGACTGGTTGATTTCACCAACCATAACCGTAAGGCCAGGCCAGCGCCTGCGTTACTATTACAGGGTGCTTTGGGGCGAAGATTTCAAGGAAGATCTTACAGTAAAATTGTCTACAAACGGAAATGAACTTAGTCAGTTCACAACTATATTATATGATGTCAGTTATGAAAGTGTACCGCCTTTGAACAATTCGGAATGGAAGGAAAAAGTAATCAACCTTCCGGCAGGTGTTACAGGAGATATCAATATTGCTTGGCATATCCCACAAAAAACTCCTAATGCATGGGGTTATAGAGGACAATTATTAGTGATAGATAAGGTAGTCATAGAAGACATACCAACATGCCCTGTTCCTAATAATCTTGCTGTAAGTGATATTATTGATACATCAGCCAAAATTTCATGGGACGCAAACGGAACAGAAACTTCATGGGACGTTTATGTACAGCCGGCAGAACTGCCTGCTCCTGTTGGAGATGGCGATGCACAATACCTGCACAATACGACAACGAACCCATATACAGTAACAGGCCTTACGCCTGCCATACGATACGAATACTACGTAAGGGCAGTATGTAGTGCCTCACAGGACGGCGAATGGGTAGGGCCATTTGAATTCACTACAAGATGCAGCTTTGAAAACCTTTGTGAATATACCATTACTCTAAGTGGCGGTACTTCATCAGGAGTTGGTGGTGGAATAAATCTGGTACAGAACGGAGTTATAGTCCAAAGTATGGTCTTTCCATCCGGACCTGCCGGTCAGGTTCCTCCTCCGGTTGATTTTACAGTATTCTTATGTACGGGAGTAGAATTTTCATTAGTAAATAATGCGGGTAACGAATGGCAGTTTACTACTGCTCGTGTACAGATCAAGGATGATTCAGGAAATGAGGTATGGATAGGAGGTATTGGACTTTCTGACTCAAGAATTTATACGGGAGTTGCAACATGCGGTACCGTTACCTGTCCGCAACCAACCAACTTAACGGTAAACTCTACGGGAGTACTTTCCTGGACGGCAGGTGGCAGCGAAACCCAATGGGAAGTAGCCGTACAGCCAATGGATAACAATACACTGCCGCAATCCGGAACACTTGTA